>NZ_JAJCLZ010000199.1 GCF_020559915.1 Ruminococcus sp. 210702-SL.1.03 | reverse complement strand
ATAGTTGCAGCAATTCGGGACGGTAAATGACGGAAACATCCAGCCAGCCATTATAGGGCACTGCACTAGGCGCTTGTCCGTATCCCCACGCACTGCCTATGCAGACAGTCATGATGCGTCCGCGTATATGCTCGCCGTTTATCTTGAGATGCATGCGGTACAGCTTCCGTTCGAAGATAATGGATAGCAGTGCCATGAAGTAAGAGAGGAACTTC
>NZ_JAJCLZ010000198.1 GCF_020559915.1 Ruminococcus sp. 210702-SL.1.03 | reverse complement strand
CCACGGTTTTCAAGTTCCGTAAATGCACGATACACCGTGCTTTTGTGTATACTCAAATCTTCTGCTATCCTGCGCACAGAGGGAAAACATTCTCCGTTTTTATCCGCACGGTTTGCAAGATAACAGTACACAGCCACAGCCTTGTGGCTCAGACCTAAATCGTAAATTTGATTTTGTCAATAAAACTTGACACATTGACCGCAAGGATTTGAAGTTAAGCA
>NZ_JAJCLZ010000197.1 GCF_020559915.1 Ruminococcus sp. 210702-SL.1.03 | reverse complement strand
CGTTCGACATCGCGACGTTTACGGGCAACCGCTTAATGCTTCTCGATGTTGGCGACTTCGGCGCGACGTACTACGACATGGGCTCGCCCGCCGACTATGCGAGTTACAGCGACATATCCGTATCAGATGATGGGCTGAGCGCGAGCGTTACACTGCCATTCGGCGGGAATGTAACGCAGTACGCTATACCCACGATGGGCGGCATAGTTACGGCGGCGAGCG
>NZ_JAJCLZ010000196.1 GCF_020559915.1 Ruminococcus sp. 210702-SL.1.03 | reverse complement strand
CGCTCGCCGCCGTAACTATGCCGCCCATCGTGGGTATAGCGTACTGCGTTACATTTCCGCCGAATGGCAGGGTAACGCTCGCGCTCAGCCCATCGTCTGAGATGGAAATGTCAGCGTAACTCGCATAGTCGGCGGGCGAGCCCATGTCATAGTACGTCGCGCCGAAATCGCCAACATCGAGAAGCATTAAGCGGTTGCCCGTAAACGTCGCGATGTCGAACG
>NZ_JAJCLZ010000195.1 GCF_020559915.1 Ruminococcus sp. 210702-SL.1.03 | reverse complement strand
CGATAATCGTTGCGCTGATAACGGCGGCTTCGGCGGTGGTCTGCCAGCTTCTCATTGCCGCGAACAGCCGAAAATCCATGCGGCAGGCGCAGTTCGACAGCCAAAAACTGATAGAATACAAGATAGACAAGCTCTCCGAGCGCGTCGACAAGCACAATTCTGTCGTCGAGCGCACATACAAGCTGGAGCAGGATTACGCGGTGGTCGCCGAGCAGATAAAGG
>NZ_JAJCLZ010000194.1 GCF_020559915.1 Ruminococcus sp. 210702-SL.1.03 | reverse complement strand
TGTAATTCTGTCTGTGGAAATGCCGTATTTACGGCTTCTTTCATACCCGAAAGGCCATCGGCACATATCACGAGGACGTCCTTTACGCCGCGATTTTTCAGCTCATTCAGGACTCCAAGCCAGTACTTTGCACTCTCGTTTTCTCCGATATGTATGGATAAAACTTCCTTGTGACCTGTCAAGCTTACTGCAAGGATTACATATGCTGCAAGCTTTTTTATCT
>NZ_JAJCLZ010000193.1 GCF_020559915.1 Ruminococcus sp. 210702-SL.1.03 | reverse complement strand
CAAGCTAATAGTGTGGTTAGTTCGTTTAATACAATTATAAATGGTACCATATCTGATCCTCTGGGCACTCAGTTTAATTATAACGGGACAACAGCTGAACTCAAGAGTGTTGGTAGTAGTGCATTAACATCAACACCTACAGTACAAATGGAAAATAATGAGCTTAATGTTACGGGGATTAATCTTGGGAAGAACCAAGAGATACAGATTCACTATCAGGTGAG
>NZ_JAJCLZ010000192.1 GCF_020559915.1 Ruminococcus sp. 210702-SL.1.03 | reverse complement strand
CCTGATGCTCCGTAGAAACACGGATATAACCTATTTTGCTCATAGTATCGTCCTTTCTTTATTCGAGTGTGTCTTTCTTTCTCTGCTGGGTGAGCTTCTTCTGCCTGTATTTCTCATGCTCACGCCTGTTATGTTCTTCGTTGATATAGTTTCTGACCTGTCGGGTGTGCTTCTTCGCCGTTTCACGCTTGGTGAGGAATGCGGTATGCTCGACATTAAGCCTG
>NZ_JAJCLZ010000191.1 GCF_020559915.1 Ruminococcus sp. 210702-SL.1.03 | reverse complement strand
CGGTGGACTGCAACTACTGCTATGTGGACTACCCCGCGAAGATAAAGTCGGCGGGGCTGAACGGCTTCACCGCTCCGAAAGCCTTGAAAACGCTGGACAGCGAGGGCTTCAAGCGCGGCGACAAGGGCGTAGGCGTGTACGCGTACAAACAGCTTCTGCGGCTCGCTTGCGCGGCGCTGGGCGTGCCTGAGAGCCTTGCAGATGACGGCGGCTTTGGCGGCGGTACGGA
>NZ_JAJCLZ010000190.1 GCF_020559915.1 Ruminococcus sp. 210702-SL.1.03 | reverse complement strand
ATGTCAGAAAATAAACAATATGAAAATGAGTACAAGGTGCAGGCGGTAAAGCTTGAAAAAACGATAGGTGCGGTAAATGCAGCGAATGAACTTCGAATTTCTGTAAATACGCTGTACGGCTGGATCAGAAAAGTAAAGATAGGAAGTCTTGATATCAGCTGCGGAGAACGAAGCACGGAAGAATCTCTGAATATCGCCGAAGAAAACCAGCAGCTGAGAAAGCGGATAAA
>NZ_JAJCLZ010000019.1 GCF_020559915.1 Ruminococcus sp. 210702-SL.1.03 | reverse complement strand
CCTTTGCAATGTATCTGAACCCTAGCAAGTCAAGCGCCTTAAAGATCTCGACCTGCTTGTCGGTCAGCGTGATTTCGGGGTGTGCGTCCGACCATGCCTGCACACGTCTGATGTGCTCGGACGTGATATCGAATATTCTGCACGACTTTTTAGCAAGCGGACAGCCATCGCAGTCATCGAACTTATCGAACGCTCTGCACATACGGGCTGCTTCGTGCACATATTCCAGCGTGTTATTACAGTTGTATTTCTTCATTGTGGTTTACCTCCTGATCTCCCCTCACACCTTTGGATAAGGGGCAGGGTTTCTTGTTTTTCCAAGCAGATAATCTACCGAGCAGTCAAACATCTCGGCAAGCGACATCAGCGCAGGTACGGGGATATTTCCCGTGTCGAGCCAATTATAATACGTCTTTCTGCCTGTGCCGAGCTTCTTTGATAGATCGTCCTGCGACATATTGTGGCGTACTCTCTCTGCTTCGATATTTGGATATTTGTACTTGTCCGTCATTCTTTTCACCCTCCTTTCAATACGCGAATTGCGTATTTCCTGTTTTCAATTATATACGCTTTTTGCGTATTTGTCAATACCCGTTTGCGTAAAAATACGCACAAAGAGTAAAGTCTTTTTTTGGTTATAGTATACAAAATGCGTAACACTGCCTATAAAACGCTTGACAATGTTACGCATATAGTGTATAATATTACTCAACAGAAAATGAACGAGGTGTTCACTATGTTCGACAACAGACTTAAAGAGCTAAGACAAAAAAGAAAATTGAATATGAAGCAGGCTGCTCAGCAGTTGGGCATTCCATATACTACATATGTGGGATACGAAAAAAACGAGCGCGAACCTAATTCAGAAGTACTTCTACAGCTTGCTAATTTTTATAACTGCTCAGTAGACTATCTGCTCGGCATGACGCCGCAGATAAATTCGGGCGAAGCCGCCGACGAAGAAACCATCTTCGACAGATTCGACAACATCAAGCCGCTTGCGCTCAAAAAGTTCCCCATGCTGGGCGAGATAGCCTGCGGCGAGCCAATATACGCGGACGAGGACAAGGAAACTTACGTCATGGCTGACAGCGACATCAAGGCGGATTTTTGCCTAAAAGCTAAGGGCGAGAGTATGATAAACGCGCGCATTTACGACGGCGACCTTGTGTTCATTAAGAAAATGCCGATGGTCGAGAACGGCGACATCGCCGCCGTCATAATCGAGGACGAAGCCACCCTCAAACGCGTTTACTACTACCCCGAGCAGAACAAGCTTATACTCAACCCCGAAAACTCGGCGTTCGACCCGCTGGTATACATAGGCGAGGAGCTGAACCACATACACATTCTCGGCAAGGCTGTGTTCTTTATGAGCGCGCTGTGAGAAAATTTAACCATGTAAAATATACTAATTATTTATATATTTTCTTGACAAATTGTGCGAAATGATGTATAATATTGTATAAATCAAACATAGGGAGGAAGTTCTATGGACTTTATAGACCAGATCAAACAGTTTTCTAAGCGCGTTGACAGCCTTAAAGACAGTTTGCCTACTGAGGAAGCTACAAAAACATCTATCATCATGCCTTTTTTCGCACTGCTCGGCTACGACGTTTTCAACCCCGATGAGTTTATGCCCGAGTTTACCGCCGACGTCGGTATCAAGAAGGGCGAAAAGGTAGACTACGCCATACTTAACAACGGCGAACCCGTTATACTTATAGAGTGTAAATGGATAGGTGAACCGCTCGGCAAACATGACAGCCAGCTATTCAGATACTTTGCTACATCTAAAGCTAAGTTCGCTATACTCACTAACGGCAGGATATACAAGTTTTATACCGACCTTGACGAGTGCAATAAGATGGACGAAAAGCCGTTTCTCGAGATAGACATACTAGACATAAAGGAAACGCAGGTAGCGGAGCTTAAAAAATTCGGCAAGTCAAATTTTGATGTAGACTCTATCTTCAATGTCGCTTCTGAGCTTAAATATACCAACGAGTTTAAAGCTGTTTTTGCCGCTCAATTGCAAAATCCTACTGACGATTTTGTAAAGCTGTTTTTATCAAGAGCATACGATGGCGTACGCACGCAGAGCGTAGTAGATAGGTTCAAGCCGATACTTAAAAAGGCGCTTAATAACTACATCACTGAGCTTATGAATGATAAAATAAAGGCAGCTTTAGGCAACCAAGACTTACACGACAGTACTGAACAGACAGAAAATGCCGCCCCACAAGCTGCTGCGGAAACTCCGGCTTCTCCCGAAAAGGTCAGCAAGATAGTAACTACTGAGGAAGAGCTTGAAGCGTTCTTTATCGTCAAGAACCTGCTCAAAGACGTTGCCGACATGAATGATATAACATATAAAGACAACGAGCGTTACATGGCGATACTTTATAAAGGCAAGACAACAAAGTGGATATGCAGATTCTACTTTAATTCTTCTAACAAGTTCCTTATCATTCCCGACAAAGACAAAAAAGAAGTCAAATATCCGATAGCGAATGTTTATGACATAGAGGGTCTTAAAGAGTCTCTTGCAGTTTCTATCAGCAGATTTATAAACTAAGGGGGCACACAGCATGGACGGAATGGTGATAGGCATATGCCTGATAGTTATACTGCTTATCCTTGTTTTGATGATAGTCAAGATAGAGCAGTATATGGAGAGCGTAGACAAGCAGCTCAAAGCGCTCAGCGAACATCTTCTCCGCAAGGACGACCAAAACGACCACAAAGCCGAATAAATGAAAATTCCCCTCCTGCGCTATGCAAGAGGGGAAAATAATAAAAAGCCCCCTACCGACTGCCATCGGTAAGGAGCAAGCACACAAAACCCAGTAACCACAAAGGGCTTTTTCTGCCCTTTTATTATAGCACACTTCGCGCGAAGTGTCAAGGAATAGGAGGAAAAATCATGCCGATCTACAAAATGACTGATAAGAACGGAAAGAACATCAAAAAAGACGGGCTGCAAAAATACCGTGTGCGTATCAACTACACCGACAGCTTCGGCAAGCCGCATCAGATAGACCGCATAGCATACGGCTCGGACGCCGCAAAGGCGCTGGAAATACAGCTTATGCACAAGCAAAGCCAACGGGATATAGCGCCAAGAATGACGATAGGAACCCTTTTCGAGGACTACATCGCCGCCAAACGCACAGAGGTGAGGGAAACATCGCTCGATAAGACAACGAGGATACTCAAGAAGAACGTTATCCCAAAATTTGAAAGCGTGCGGATAGACGCCCTGTCTGTCGCGATGGTGCAGAAATGGAAGCAGGAGCTATCTGAGCAGGGGCTGTCGACTGTGACCAAGAAAAACATATACGGCGAGTTTCGCGCGATGATGAACTACGCCGTCAAAATGGAGTATTTACCCAAAAACGCAGTAGCTGTCGCAGGCAACTTCAAAGCTCCGCTTGAGCCCGAAAAGGAAATGCTGTTTTACACGCCCGACGAATTTCGCAGATACATTCAAGCTGCGAGATCATATGCACAGCAGGGCGAAGAGAACGGCGCGCTCTATGACTGGAATTATTATGTTTTTTTCAACATTGCATTTTACATGGGTATGCGAAAAGGTGAGATATACGCATTGCAGTGGACTGACATCAAGGACGATTACATATCTATCACCAAAAGCGTTGCGCAGAAGCTCAAGGGCGGCGACCGTATCACACCGCCGAAGAACAAGTCGAGCATAAGAACGATACAGATACCGCAGCCCTTGAAGGCGGTCTTGTCGGAGCATTATGAACGCTGCAAGAGCTTTGTTCCGAACTTCAATGATGAAAAATACATCTGCGGCGGTGAGCGTCCTATCCGCGATACGTCGCTGGAAAAGCACAACAAAAGATTTGCCGATATGGCAGGCGTCAAGCGTATCCGCATACATGACTTTCGCCACAGCCACGCTTCCCTATTGGCTAACGAAGGTATAAACATTCAGGAGGTCGCAAGGCGGCTGGGGCACTCCGACATATCAATGACTTGGAACACATACTCGCACTTATACCCACGAGAAGAAGAACGAGCTATAAAGATACTAGATAAAATCGTGTAAAAATCGTGTATAAAAACTAAAACCCCCAGCATTTACTGGGGGTTTTGTGCTATTGGCGGAGAAGGAGGGATTCGAACCCTCGATGAGCTATTAACCCATACACGAGTTCCAGTCGTGCGCCATAAACCGGGCTAGGCGACTTCTCCATATCGCTGTCCATCGGACGATATATATTATATCACACAATATCGCGCTTGTCAACCCCTTTTTTCAAATTTTTTTGAAAAAATAAAAATTTCCGCAGAAAATTCGCTTCCCTGCGGAAATCTATACAGTTATTTACAATTTAAAGTCTGAGAAGCGCGGTCAGCGAGTTCTTTCCGCGGAAGCCGACTTCCCTGCCGACACATTCGCCGTCTTTGAAAACCATGAAAGTCGGGATATTCATGACCTCAAACTCGCTCGCGAGCTCGGGGGCTTCGTCAACGTTTACCTTGCATACCTTCGCCCTGCCCGCCAACTCTTCGGCAAGCTCGGCGACGGCGGGTGCTGCCGCGCGGCAAGGCCCGCACCAAGGCGCCCAAAAATCTACCAGTACGGGCAGCTCACTGTTTATGACCTCTTCATGGAAATTCTCAGCAAAAAGCTCTATTTCGTCCATTTTTATATCCTCCTTTTTTAGGCAATTCGCACGCAATAGTCGCGTGGCGCTGCTTTAAAATATCATTTCCGAAAATCTCTCGTATATACAAAAAAAGCGATGGCAAAAACCATCGCGTTCTTTTAAGAGCTGATACCCGGATTTGAACCGGGGACCTCATCCTTACCAAGGATGTGCTCTACCGACTGAGCCATATCAGCAAGTGAATCTTTCGTTTAAACTCGTTTAAGTTATCGGTAACTCACAGTTATATATTATACACGAAGATTCACGTTTTGTCAAGGGTTTTTGCAAATTTTATTGTAAACGTTATATGAACTTTACTTTAACAAAATAAATGCGGCAGATTCGGGCGCTACGACTATATTTCCCGTGCGGATCTCGGGCGCGCCGCCGACGGAATAGAGCGTTTCACCGCTGATCTTGAGCGGCAGTGCGAAACTTTTCGCCGCGGGGTTGATGATGACCATTATCTGCTCGCCCTCGGCGGTGCGCTTGTAGACCATCGGGTAGCCCGAGGACACAAACTCTATCGCGCCGTTGCTTTGCAGCGCCTTGTGCTCGCCGCGCAGCTTGATGAGCCTTCGCACCTCGCTCAGCAGCGAGTTTTCGTCCGCCATCTCGCCCTCAGCGGTCGGACGGTCTTCGGCGGGGTCGATGGGCAGATAAAGGCTTTCCGCCGCGCCGTCTGAAAAGCCCGCATTCGCCGCCGCGCTCCACTGCATTGGCGTGCGCGAACCCGTCCTGCCAAAGCCGCCCTCTTTCGAGGTCAGTCCCTCGACGTACCTCATGCCGATCTCGTCGCCATAGTAAATAAATGGCGCTCCAGGCATTGAAAGGAGAAAAGCAAACGCGACTTTCATCTCGTGCGGGTCGAGAAAACGGCGCATTCTGTCCATATCGTGGTTGCCCGATGGTATGCAGATCAGACCCTTGCCGTCTGTCTTTTTATAGTTCTCAATGTATTTTTTAACAAATTCGTCCGCCGAGCCTTTGCCTCTGCGCGAGAAGTATGGTTCGTCGCAGCGGAAAAGATCGTTGTAGTGCGATGGGCCAAAGTGCAGGAGAAAGTCCATATGAAAGCCGCCAAGCAGCGATTTGTCAGGCTCGCCCCACTCGGAGATCATCGCGGCTTCGGGGTATTCGGCGTCGAGGAACGCGCGGAAATCCTGCCAAAGCTTTACAGTAGCAGCGCCGTCGGGGTCATTTTTCACGAGCGAGCCCGCCATGTCAACGCGGAAACCGTCGCAGCCTTTCGAGAGCCAAAAGCGCATTACGTCCTTCATCGCCTCGCGGGTCGCCATCGGCGCTGGGTCTTCGGGGGCCTGCTGCCAGCCGCGCGTGCGGTTGGCGTAACCGTAGTTGAGCGCGGGCTGGTGGGTGAAGAAATTTACGGCGCAGCTGCCGTCGCGGTCGCAGCAGCCGCGGATACTGCCCAAGCCCTCGGGCGCTTCCCAAATGGTGTTCGTCCAGATGTAGCGGTCGGAAAATTCGTTTTTCGTCGGCTCACAGCTGCGCTTGA
Source organism: Ruminococcus sp. 210702-SL.1.03 (assembly GCF_020559915.1). Taxonomy (GTDB): domain Bacteria; phylum Bacillota; class Clostridia; order Oscillospirales; family Ruminococcaceae; genus YE71. The sequence goes on along the minus strand of NZ_JAJCLZ010000019.1, from coordinate 32,271 downwards.
ACCACTCATGGTCGATGGAGGTGTGGCCGGGCACCAGATCAAGCAGGACGTGCATTCCACGAGCGTGCGCCTGTTTGAACAGCTCAAAAAGCTGCTCGTTCGTGCCGTAGCGCGGCGCGGCTTTCATGTAGTCGGCGACGTCGTAGCCCGCGTCCATAAAGGGCGACTCGAAGCAGGGGTTGATCCAGACCGCGTTGCAGCCTATGGACTTTATGTAGTCGAGCTTTTCGATGATGCCCTCAAAATCGCCAATGCCGTCGGCGTTGGAGTCTTTAAAACTCTGCGGGTATATCTCATAAAATACAGCATTATCGAGCCATTTTGGCATAATTATACTTCCTTTCGATTACAGTTTTGTTAGTTTTTTGTCATGCGTATTTGCTGATGCAAACGTATATTTTTTCATTAAATATACACTAATTCGGTGGATCTGTCAAGCAGTTTGCAGGGTTTTCTTTGCAAAATAATTGTGAATACGGTAAAATAAAAGCAGCGTTTCGGCGGTGAACGTCAAAGCGCTGCTCAGGTTTATTCGGTTATAACAGGCGCGCAAATGGCAATGTATGTAATTACACTGAGCACGCAGAACGCGCCGACCAGCAGCGTCAGCACGGCGGATACCGCCTTGACCGCGCAAGGGTGCTCGTTATTCTTGCGGATATTCATGAAAAGTCCGCAGAAAATGGAAGTTATTATCACAGTTGGCGTTATGTAGCGAAAGTTCATCGTGCAGGTAAATGGGTAATCATGGCACATCTTGAAATAGTTGAAGATCATCGAGATGTAGAAAAAGCCGAAAAGCGTTTTTTCGACCGGCTTCATCTCGCACTTTTTGACGAGCATGACCAGCATCAGCAGCAGGAAAACCGCCGCCAGCGCTATGCCTAGCCAGAAAAATACGCGCGCTGCCGTGAGCATATACGGCGTGTTCTCGAAGGTCGTTTCGTTGACGCTTTCGCTGAACAGCGAGTTTTTGAAGAGCGCTATGATCGGGTTGTACTCGTTGTAGCCCGTCAGCTCGCCCTTGTCGTCATAGCAGAGCCATTGCTCAAAAACGCTCTTGACCTGCTCGCCCGAGAAGTCGGTCACGCGGGATTTGAACGACCGGTCGCCAATGTACTGCATTACCGTATTTGGCATTTCCTGCACATATGTTATCGGCACTTTCCACTTAATGTAATTGCGTATCTCAAACCAAAGTCCCAGCGGCACGCAGACAACGCCGAAAGCGGCGAATTGTCCGATAAGGTGAAGCCAGTCGGTGCGTATTTTCTTGATAAACACTGCCAGAAATACGAGTGCAATGGCCGGTGCTACGATCGCGGCGGAAAGCTTCGTCATCATGCCGAGTCCGACGCAAAGCGCGATTTTGAGAATATTTGCATATGTTTGGTTATCGTACCAGTTAAGCGTACAGAGCACAGCGCCCATCATGAACGCTACGGAGAGGACGTCATTGTTAATCGCGCCCGACATCAGAATGAACGCGGGGTGAAACGAGATCATCAGCAGCGGAACATACAGCGCCATATTTTGTAGTTTAAAGCGGCGAAGCAGTTTGTACGCCGTAATCATGATACACATTGCGTAGAAAAGCGTGAGCGTTTGCAGCGATTCGCGCGCAGGGTTGTGACCGACGCCGAGGACATTTTCGTTTATGTCGATCCAAAGCGCGCAGATGATGTGGTGCAGCGGCGGGTGGCAAAACTGCCAGACCTCACGCACGTCGAAATTCGGCAGGGCGCGGTGAGCGATGAGGTACTCCATGTACGCCGCGTGGCCGCTGTCGCCGCCGAAAACGTGGACATCGTTCTGCCGCGTGTAGACGGACGTGTTGAAAACATAGTGAAACTTTACCAAAAAGCCAATGGCGAAAATTAACAGAGCGTTGAGCTGCGGTTGAAATTTATCGGTATTTGCGCACGCATACAACACGCTAACTACCGCTATCCCGCCGACGAGCATCCAAAGCCCCTTGTCGGTCGCCTGTGAAAACCTTTTCGCGCCGACGTAATCGAGAAAAGCCGCCGACAAGCCAAAAACGCACGCCTGTATTTTGCCAATTTTGCCGCGTTTGTACATTATATAAATGCCGATCAGCACAGTCAGCAGCACACAGAAGCTCTCCATGTACAGCGCGTTCGGCGGCACATTTTCAGCCGCACCGAGGTAAAACGGGTTCAGCAGCAGGCAGACCAGCAACGCGCAGACGTAGGGGTGCGCGGCGATACCTTTTATAAAGGCGTCGGTTTTCGCAGTGGAAATGCCCCAGCGCTCACTTCGACTCATGGTACTCCTTCTCGGTGTTTACATTCCAAATATTAGATTTATCAGCAGAGCCTGACTTGATTACCTTTGCAGCATTGATAGACGTCAACATTGAGTGATCCATATTGTTATAACGATGCTGACCATTTCTTCCAACGCAGAAAAGATTTTCAAAGCCATTAAGGTAGTCAACGACTTTGTCAAAGTGCTTATAAGTGTCAAAATATGCAGGATATGCCTTTTTAACGCGTTCGCGATGCGCGTCAAGCACTGCACCCTTCTTGATAACGCCCATCTTGATTAGTTCTTTTTTCGCAAATTCGATGCACTCGGCGTCGCTCATGTTCCAAAAATCGTCGCCCTCGGCGCAAAAATATTCCAGTCCTATCCAAACAGTTTCGGCGGGGTTCTTCACCATATATGGCGACCAGTTGTTGAATATTTGTATTCTGCCAAGTTTTACGCCCTTATCCTGCACATATATCCAGCAATCGGGAACAATGTTGCCGAGAGTGCGCTTGTTCGTCTTGTTTTTAAGCTCAAGTTTGTTGACAAGCAGACCAACGGTGACGAAATCGCGGTACGGCAGGCCTGCTGCGATCTTCTGTATTTTGGCATTTTTCTCAGCATTTACGCCGTGCATACCGCCGATGAGGTCTTTTATCGGCATCGAGGAAATAAAAATATCGCCCTCAATGGTCTTTTCGCCCTGCGGCGTGCGGCAAACTACCGAGCGAATGCAGCCTTTTTCGGTGTTTATGCGGCTAACCGAGTGATCGAAGAGTATCTCGCCGCCCATTTCCTGCGCCTTTTTGCCGACCAGCTCCCAGAGCTGACCCGGACCGTACTTCGGGTACCAGTACTGCTCGATCAGCGAGGTCTCGGCATTGGCATTATTTTTCTTACCAACCAGTTTTGAGAACATATCCTTGATTATGGCAGTTATCGAAAGCCCCTTTACGCGCTGAGCGCCCCAATCCGCCGAGATCTCTCGCGGGTGTCTGCCCCAAAGCTTCTCGGTGTAACCCTCAAAGAACATCGAATAGAGCACTTTTCCGAAGCGATTGATGTAAAAGTTCTCTAAATTTGTTTCAGGCAGCTTGTAGACACACGAACCGAGGTAGCTGAAACCAGCTTTCATTGTCGTCAAAAAGCCCATATTTTTGATCGTATTCCAGTTCATAGTCACCGGATAATCAAAGAAGCAGTGATTGTAGTAGATTCGCGAAACGCGGTCGCGCACGAGCATTACCTCGTCCTGCTTTTCTGGGTCGGGACCGCCCTTTTCCAGCGGCTTTTCCCTGCCAAGCAGCTTGTCGTCGAACGCGGGCTTGCCTTGAATGGGCATGAGGTCGCTCCACCACTTCATTATTTCGTCGTCTTTCGAGAAAAAGCGATGTCCGCCGATGTCCATACGGTTGCCGTTGTAGCGTACTGTCTGAGAAATTCCGCCAAGTACGCTGCTTTCTTCCAGTACAGTGACCCTAAACTGTTCGTTTCCGCCGTCGCGAAGCAGTTCATACGCCGCAGTCAGACCCGCAGGACCACCGCCAATGATTACTACATTTTTCATGATCTAGTCTTCCTTTCAATTTTTTATTTTTGTCATTTCATCAGTTGCAATATTTTTAGTCGTTTCGTCGGCATCTTTATTATAGAGCAGGTATTTTCTAGCAAAGAAATTCCAAAAAAACGCCACGCCCGTTGCCAGCACTTGTCCGACAAGGTAATATTTATCAGACGGTATCAATCCGCCAAAGATATGTCTGTTTGCAAGAGGTTTATCAAATATCCATATCAGCCCCTGGTTTATGCCGAGTCCGACCACGCCGATCAGCGCAAACGCTGTAAATTCAGCCGCTTTGTTCTTTATCGCTTTTTTATCAAAAACCCAGTAAGTTGAAATTATGTAGTTTGTGACCAGTCCGCCGACAAATCCGAAGGCGTTCGCAAGGTTGGCATTCATGCCGCAAAGCTCTTTCAGAAGTATCAAAATGAGGTATTGCACGACCGTCGCGCCGCCGCCAACAAACACATATCGGAAAAATTGTATAAATGTGTTATCTGTTTTGCCCGCAATAACTTTCTTTATATCCATTCGCGTAACCCGCCTTCTTAAATTTCACATGTTTTATTATAGCATATTTCGTGTATAATTGCAAGTGATTCCGCAAAATTTTATGCATTTTAACAATAAAGCGCGGACATTTCTGCCCGCGCCATTACCTTGTTCTGCACATTTTTCTTTTTATTTCATCAAACCGTGTAAACACACAAAATGTGATCGCCGAAATCTATTCCTATGTCGTCGCCGACAGCCAAAACGTAGACCTCGTAAACCATGTCGCCGTCCACAGTTATCGTGCCGCTGCCTATCGCCTGCGCGCCGCTCTCTGCCGCAGCACTTCCGCCGCTCGAATAGTAGCTCTTTCCGCCAAATTCGATCGTTCCTAGATGGCTCAAAATATCAGATTTATCCTGCTGACTTATCTCGACCGTCGGCGGGGTAACGCTCCTCGGCTCGTCCCAAGCGGTCAGCGCCGCCGTCGCATAGTGCTCAGGTTCTTGCGCCTCCGCCTCAAAAACAATGCCCTCGCCGTCGCCGAGGTCAACCGCCAGCCGCGTGTCCGCCGAGCCGCTCTCCGCTTCGTACACCCACATCGCGATGTTTTCCTCACCATTGATGCACGCCGTGCCGCCTGCGAGCAGGTCGCCGTAAGAATTTTGCGTGGTGAACGTGTTGTAATACGTCCGACCAGCATAGTCTATACTTACAGAATTGTCTATAATTTCCGCTTTGTAATCCGAATCAAACTCGATAAGCGAATCTGCCGCCGTCAGACCATCGTCAAAAAGCTTGTCGATCGTGAAAGTCACGCTCGTGATCTCGTCGGTCAGGTCGATCTGCACCGCTTCGCTGTCCACCTCATTGTCGCTCAAAACGCTGGTTTTTGCTATGGAATCGGGATCTTTCTTGTCGCTCTTCGAGCTTTCGTCCGGCGATTTCACTTTTGAAGTCGCAGTAGTGGTCTGCGTGCCAATGTTCTCATCGATCTGAGAAAGAACGGTGTCTGCCAGCTTGTTTCTGTCAGAAGAATCGTCCGTGCCGCCGCCAACTGTTTCCAATTTACTGCCGCCAAGATTCACAAAAATGCCAACACATACAGCAGCGACCGCAGCAGTAGTCGGCAGTGCGACCCATAATTTGCTCAGACCGCTTTTTCGCACCTCTTCTGTCTGCTGTTCCTCGATCTTCCTCAACAGATCGTCGGTGACCTGCTTGCGCGGCTTCATCTGATCGTGAATGTTTTTTATTAAATTATTCAAAATAATCACGCTCCAGTCTGTCTTTTAGCAGCTTTCTGCCGCGCGACAGCCTTTTTCTTACATTATCATACTTAATATCCAAAGTTTGAGCAATAAGCTCAGCCGGCATATTCTCAAAATAATACAAATATATCGGAATTTTGTAGCGCGGCTTCAACTCTCTCAAAGCATCCAACAGCCTATTTTGCTCCTCAGTATCGCAGGTGAACTCGCCGACCTCTTCAGTGTTGTCCAACGATACGGTATGCGTATGCCAAGGACTTAGATTATACCTTTTACATATGACAACAGCCGTTCTGATAAGCCAAGCCTTGCGATGCTCCTCACTTTCAAAAGCCGGATTTTTCCTGTGGTACGTCAGAAAAACGTCTTGAAAAACATCGTCTGCCTCTGATCTATGTTTAAGCTGGGTAAGCGCAATGCCGTAAACCATATTCTGATATTTTTGTATAATTTGAGAGATGTCAAGTTCAGCGATTCCGGAATCAGCCGTTTGCATAAGGACATTTCAACTCCTCTCAATTATAATTCCGCAAAAACGGCAAAACTGTGACAAATTTTCTGCAAAAAAACCGCCGAACTTTTTTGAACGGCGGTAATTTGTTTGATTTATTTGGAATTATTCAGCTGCGCTGTCATTATTCGCATTTTCGTCCTCATCGGTCTTGTCGGCGGGCTTGTAAGCGTCGCCCATAAGCTCTGTCATTTTCTGGTCATAAGCGGCCTGAACATCGTAATCCATAAATTCAGAGGGGTCAAGCTCGCCCTTCATCAGCTTTTCGAAGTTGCTGCCGTCGATCTTTTCGTGCTTCATGAGGTAGTGCGCGATCAGCTCAAGCTTATCCATATGCTCGCGAAGCAGTTTTTCGCAATCGTTGTAAGCGTCCTCGACGATGCTGCGGATCTCGTTGTCGATCTCAGCCGCAACATTTTCCGAATAGCTTGGGGTGGAGCTGTAATCTCTGCCAAGAAAAACCTCATGTTCTCCGCGTCCGTAAACCACAGGGCCGAGGTTGTCGCTGAAACCGTAGCGTGTGACCATGTTTCTCGCAGTAGCTGTCGCACGCTCGAGGTCGTTCGAAGCACCGGTGGAAATATCGTCCAAAATCAGCTTTTCGGCAACACGTCCGCCAAGCAGAACGATTATATTTTCAAACATCTCGTTCTTTGAAACGTAAGATTTATCCTTTTCAGGAATACTCATGGTAAATCCGCCGGCCTGACCTCTCGGGATAATCGTAACGTGGTGTACCTTATCCTGGGTGGGGCAGAAATATGTGCATATCGCGTGACCGCCCTCGTGGTACGCTGTGAGGCGCTTTTCGGCGGGGGTGACAACGCGCGACTTCTTCTCAGGGCCGGCAACGACCTTGATAGCAGCTTCTTCCATTTCGGCGCGTGTTATAGCCTTTTTATTTTTGCGAGCCGCCAGCAGCGAAGCCTCGTTTACGAGATTTTCCAGCTCTGCTCCGGTGAAACCGACCGTGCTCTGCGCAATGGTCTTGAGGTTTACATCGGGAGCGAGCGGCTTGTTGCGCGTGTGAACTTTCAGAATTTCCTCTCTGCCCTTAACGTCGGGAGGACTTACCAAGATCTGTCTGTCAAAACGTCCCGGACGGAGAAGCGCAGGGTCGAGAATGTCGCTGCGGTTGGTCGCCGCCATTACGATGACAGAGTCGTTGTCCTCAAATCCGTCCATTTCAACCAGTAACTGGTTGAGCGTCTGTTCACGCTCATCATGACCTCCGCCAAGACCCGCGCCGCGCTGTCTGCCGACCGCATCGATCTCATCGATGAAGATGATCGCGGGAGCATTTTTCTTAGCCTGCTCGAAGAGGTCACGAACACGCGATGCACCAACGCCGACGAACATCTCAACGAAATCCGAGCCCGAGATCGAGAAGAAATCAACACCCGCCTCGCCCGCAACTGCGCGCGCAAGAAGAGTTTTACCGGTACCCGGAGGGCCCATCAGCAGCACGCCCTTAGGGATACGCGCGCCGATCTCATTGTACTTTTTATTATTTTTAAGAAAATCTACAATTTCCTGAAGCTCAGCCTTTTCCTCGTCTGCGCCCGCAACATCGGCAAAAGTCGCCTTTTTCGAGTCGGGGGCTTTCTTCGCATTCGTCTTGCCGAAGCCCGACATCTTGCCCGCGCCCGCGCTCCGCATCATCCACACGAAGAAGAAGATCATCACGCCGAGCATCAGCAGCGTCGGTATCAGATTGAGCCAAAAACTGTTGTCCGAAATGGGCACAAGGTCGTATTTCAGCGGTTTTTTCGGGTTTTCCGCGTCGTAAAGCTTACGGTAATTAGAAGCATCTTCCGAGCCAAGCACTTCGTTTACAAAAAGGTTGACATTAGGAACAGTGTAAGTTTCTTCCTTGTCAGAATCTTTCAGCTTATAGGTCAACTCGCCCGAGTTAAGATCAAACTTGAATTCTGAGACCTGCAACTCGTCGAAATACCGCATGACCTTCGAGTACTGGGTGTCGTCCTTCTGCTTGCCCATCGAGGTGAGGGCGTAGACCATTCCGCCGATCAGCGCGACAGCCACCAGAAGGTATATTATAAACGATCTCGATCCATTATTTTTCAATTCAGCACTACCTTTCCTTATTGGCTCCGTTTGGCGAACCGCGCCGAAGCCTGCGCAAATCATTTATATATTTTATACTATATTTGTGACAGTTTTATGAAATTTTGCAGTGTAAAACAGTTTTTGTTGAATTATCAACTGCAACACGCTCAGCAAAACCATATCCTTCCACAAATATCAAGCCGTCATCGTCGGTAATTACGACCATTTGTGCACGTTCGTGGGGCGGAGCATACGCCTGCGCGAGTTTTTTAACAGAACTTGTAAAACCACGGCCGATCAGCTTGATCTTATCGCCCGTAAGCTTGCCGCGCGCCACCATTTCACCTTTTATTTTACCATAATCAGCAATGAAGTTTGTTACCTTTTTATGAATATTTGAATCATATTGCAAATTGTGTGTAATATTCAGTAAAATGTTTTTTTCAAAAATTTTATAATTGCCGTCGCCGTGCAAAATAACTGAGGTCTGCTCGATTTGCGTGCCTTTGTTTGGCTTAACTGCAAATAATTTGCCGCCGCTGGTGTACGCTTCAACGCCCCCGCCCGCGGAAATTCTGCCTCCTGTCGTGCACAGCTCGCGCACGCGTTTCACCATCTCGCGCGAGGTGTCCGCGCCCGCCTCTTTCAGCAGCCGCATGACCGCCCTGCCCGAAAGCGCAGAGTGTGCCGCCGCTATTGCCGCGCAATCCAGCCCGCCGCCCGAATACACCGACTCAAAAAGCTCGTCTGCCATACCTTTAATAAAGGCGGCGTCATCACGCAGATTGTCCAGCGTGCCGCTCATTGTCTTTTCCAGAGATGGATTTATTTGCCGAAGTTGTGGAACTATATTGTGCCTAATTCTGTTTCGCGTGTAATCATCTGTCAAATTGGTAGAATCCGTCACCCAATCCACGCCGCGCTCGCTCAAAAATTCCTCTATCTCAGCACGGCTGCACTCGATCAGCGGGCGGATAATTTTTCCGCGCACCGGCGGTATCGAAGCCAGCCCCGTTATGCCAGTGCCGCGCGCGAAGTTGAAGATCGCCGTTTCAATGCAGTCGGAAAGGCTGTGCGCCGTCGCGATCTTGTCGCAGCCCATCTCCTCGAAAATTTGGTAGCGAAGTATTCGCGCGCCTTCTTCTACCGATTTGCCCAACTTCTGTGCGTATTCCTTAGCGTCCACACGCCTAACTTCTATCGGAACGCCTAGCTTTTGGCATATTTCAACGCAGTAACACTCGTCGCGCAGACTTTCCTCGCCGCGAAGCTGGTGGTTGATGTGGCAGGCGCGCACCTGCGGGAAAATTTCGTGCAAACACAAAAGGAGAGCCACGCTGTCCGCGCCGCCCGAAAGGCAGCAAAGCACGCTCTCCTCCGTATTCGCCATATGGTATTTTTCTACTGTATTTCTAACTTTTTCTATCATATCAGCGGTCTTCTCTTCTCATGTCAATGCCGCGGAAAAGCGTGTACTCGCCGATCCACGAAAGATTTACAGTATCTGTCTGCCCGTGGCGGTTTTTGGCAACAATGCATTCCGCCACCGACTGGTTTTCAGCCGTTTTTTCGTAATAAGCGTCGCGGTAAAGGAAAATTATGATGTCCGCGTCCTGCTCGATAGAGCCCGATTCACGCAGGTCTGAGAGCATCGGGCGCTTGTCCTCGCGCTTTTCTGAGCTACGCGAGAGCTGCGAGAGCGCGATGACCGGCACGTTCAGCTCTTTCGCCATCAGCTTGAGCTGTCGCGTGATCTCCGATACTTCGTTTACACGGCTGGAGTGCTGGTTCGGCGATTCCATAAGCTGTAAATAGTCGATGACCACAAGTCCCAGATTTTTCAAGCGGCGCAGCTTCGCCTTCATCTGCGGCACTGTTATTCCCGCGCCGTCGTCCAAATAGATCGGCAAGCGCGAAAGCTGGTCGGTCGCCGCGACCAGTTTATCCCAGTCTTCGGGTTCAAGGTTGCCCGAGCGCAGCGAATTATTGTTGACAAGTGCTTCCGAAGCCAGCATACGCGTTACGAGCTGCTCCTTGCCCATTTCGAGCGAGAATATTGCTACATCTTTTTGTGAGCTTTTACACATATTAACAGCTATATTGAGCGCAAATGCAGATTTACCCATCGCAGGGCGCGCCGCCAGGATTATAAGGTCGGAATTGTTAAGACCGTTCGTCACGGCGTCGAGCTGTCCGAAGCCCGAGCGCGCCGACTGGTGCTTGTCCGCGTCTTCTCCACTTATCTCCTGCAAATGGTTATAAGCGTCAATAATTACATTTTCTATGCGCGTCAGACCCTGCACTTCGTTGTGACGAATGTCGAAAATACTCTGTTCCGCACGGTCTAGCAACGCCGAAGCTTCCTCCGTGCCCTCGTTCGCCTTTTCGATAATGTCATTGGCAATGTTTACCAGTCTGCGAACGTGGTATTTTTCGTCAATTATTTGGCAGTATGTTTCAATATTGGCAGTAGACGGAACGGCTTCCATCAGACCCGAAAGGTAGGTCTTCGCCATCGCCGAAGTTTCAAAAACGCCCGCCGTTACCGCCTCGTTGATTACGGTTATGATGTCCTCAGTGCGGTTGTCGGCGAACATTCGCATGATTATCGCGAAGATCTGCTGATGTATCGGCGTGTAAAAACTCTCGGGTTTGAGAATTTCCACCACTTTTGGCAGAGCCGAAGGGTCTAACAGCACGCCGCCGAGCACCGCCTGTTCCGCCTCGGGCGCGTAGATCGGCTTCTTGCCCGAAAGCTGCGTAAACGCTTCGTTAAAGCCCTCAGCCATTATCCCTCGACCACCCTGACGGTCAGCTTGCAGGAAACGCCCTGCGACATTTTTATGGTCGCCTCAAAGTCGCCGAAGCTCTTGATCTCGCTGTTCATGACGATCTTTTTCTTGTCGATCTTGATGCTGTGCTGCTTCGCGATGGCTTCTGCAACTGCGGAGGTCTTTACCGCGCCGAAAAGCTTACCGCCCTGACCCGCCTTTGCGGTGATGGTTACGTCCTTGCCCTCGAGCGCCGCCGCGATCTTCTCGTTCTCAGCCTTTTCAACGTCTAATTTGTGCTGCTCGGAAGCCTTTTTGCCCGCAAGCTCGTTAAGATTTTTCGCGCTAGCTTCAACGGCAAGACCGTTTTTCAGAAGGAAGTTTCTGGCATATCCCTCGGCAACATTAAGCGTGTCGCCCGCTTTTCCCGAGCCTTTAACATCTTTTACAAGAATTACTTTCATGATTTATACATCCTTTCGTCAATTATTTCTAATATATTCATCTATCGCAGATATGAGCTGCTTCTTTGCGTCGCCCATATCTGTATTAAGCTGGCAAGCTGCCATTTCATGGTGACCGCCGCCGCCCATAGCTTCCATAATTACCTGAACGTTGTACCGTCCCAGACTACGCGCCGAAATGTTTACCTTGCCCCCTAGCTCGTAGAGCACGAACGAAGCGTTCACGCCCGAGATCTCGAGCATCTCGTCAGCCGCTTTCGAGGCAGCCACGCGGATATTTGAGAACGTGCCGTCGGCGTGGGCGATAGCGCATTTGCGGTAAATTTCGGAAGAATTGATGATCGCAGCCTTTTGTCTGTATGTTTCCATCGAGTTTGCAAACAGCTTTTTGACAGCTATGGTATCCGCACCCAGTTTGCGCAGGTACGCCGCCGCTTCAAAAGTGCGCACACCAGTGTTCATAACAAAACTCTTTGTGTCGAGCATGATACCCGCCATTAGCACCTCAGCCACCTGCGGGCAGATCTTGAGGTCGCCTGGGAAATACTCCAGCAGCTCCGCCACCATTTCAGAAGCCGAGGAAGCCGAAGGCTCGTGGTAGAAAAGGTCGCTCTTCTCTATCGCCTTGACCATGAGTCGGTGATGGTCGATAACGGCCAAACAGCTTGCTTTTTCCAATAGTTCCTTTGAGTCCACAAGGTCGGGATTGTGCGTATCGGTGATGATAAGCAGGGTCTCCTCGTTCATCTTGGAAAGGCCTTCCTGTGGAGATATATAATAGTTCTTTATACTGTTTTCTTCTATGTAGTCGATCATCAGATGCGCAAGATTTCGCTCTTTATCGACAACGACATAGCATTCCTTGCCCATAGCTTTGACCGCCGCGCAGATGCCCGTTGCCGAGCCGATACTGTCGAGGTCGCCGTATGTGTGACCCATTACCAGCACGCGCTCGAGCGAATTCACAAGTTCTACCAGCGCGTTTGCCACCATGCGCGACTTCACGCGAGTATTGCGCGAAATGCCCTTTGAAAGCCCGCCGTAAAACTCGTAGCCGTTTTCCGTGCGTACAGCCGCCTGATCGCCGCCGCGTCCTAAACACATATCAAGCGCCTGCTTGGCGTACTTCTCGCTCTCGGCAAGGTCGCCCGCCTGATGGCCAACGCCAATGGAAAGTGTGATGTTCGTGCGCTCGCCGACAGTTATCTTGCGCGCCTGCTCGAGTATCTCAAAGCGTTTGTCGATTATCGGCTGAAGATACTGTTCTTCCATTATAACGTAAAATCTGTCATTGCCCGCGCGCCGCGAGATGGCAGTAGTGCCGTCGATGAAATTCTCTATCAGCCGCTCAATGCTTACCAAAACGTGCGCTTTTTCGCTTTCGCGCAGGTTGCTGATAAGCTCTTCGTAGTAGTCGATCATGACGATTATCAGCGACTGGCGCGTTTGGCGGAAGCGGTAATCCAGCTCGACAAACTGCGTTTTATCGGCAAAATACAGCATCGACATATCGCCGCCGTGGTCTGTATGCACGGCGTGGACATCGTAAAAGCGCTCATTATAGCAGACTGTATCGCCTTCGCGGCTGTAAATCCTATCCATATCAAGCTTGAAAAGCTCGGTAATGTCTAGCCCGTAAGCCTCTTCCTCAGAGTAAACGCGGCGGCCGAAAAGCCTGTTGTACCACACTATGCAGTTGTTTTCGTCAATTATCACGGCAGGCGCGGGGAAATTCAGCAGCGATTCTTTCTCTGTTTTATTTATCATCGCGGCAGTTTTGGCAATGTACTTTTTGGTAGTGCTGCCAAAGAATACATATTCCAGCACCAGCAACAGCGCCGCTATCACCGAAACGGCAAAGAGCGCTTTGCCTTGCGTCTGCGTTCTGGGCACTTGATACAGCATAAATGAAGCTATCAGCGAAGCTGCTGCGGAGATCGCCGTTGTCAGCTTGATAATTATCTGCAAGCCCGATGTTCCCTTCATAAGTTCACATTCCTTTCAGCGACCGAATGTTTAGTCGTTTATTTCCATCATGATAGGCAGTATCATTGGATTACGCTTGGTTTTCTGGTAGATATAGTCAGAAAGCACGTCTTTCATCTTCGTCTTTATCGCGTTCCACTCGTGCATATCCCTATCGAGGCAGTTCTGTAAGGTCTGCGTGAGCAGCTTTTTGGAATTTTCCATCAGCTCTTCACTCTCGCGAACGTACACAAATCCGCGCGACACGAGGTCGGGGCCTGCCAGTATCTCGCCCGTCATTCTGTCCACCGTCGCGAAGCAGATTATCAAGCCGTCCTCCGCGAGGTGCTTTCTGTCGCGCAGGACGATAGCGCCAACGTCGCCGACGCCCAGACCGTCTACCAGTACGTTGCCCGCGGGCGCAGTGCCGGTGATCCGCATATCCACGCCGTCCGTTTCGATGACCGAGCCAACGCTCGCGATCATGATGTTCTCCTCGGGTATGCCGACGGACATCGCAGTCGCCTTGTGCTTCATAAGGTGCTTGTATTCGCCGTGCACGGGTATGAAGAATTTGGGCTTTGTAAGAGAAAGTATCAGCTTTTGCTCTTCCTGACACGCGTGACCCGAAACGTGCACCTCGTACATTGATTCGTAGACAACGTCCGCGCCCTGACGAAGCAGGTCGTTGACAACTTTGGTGACGAATTTTTCGTTGCCCGGTATGGGATTCGCCGAGATTATGATGAAGTCGTTCGGGGTTATAGTCACGTTTCTGTGCTCGCCGCGCGCCATTCTCGTAAGCGCAGACATAGCCTCACCCTGACTGCCCGTTGTGACGATGCAGACCTTGTCGGCGGGGTAGCGCGAAAGCATTTCGATGTCTATAAGCAGTCCGTCTGGAATTTTCAGGTAGCCCAGCTCGATGCCCTTTCCGATGACGTTGACCATGCTTCTGCCCGAAACTGCGACCTTTCTGCCCGTGCGCGCCGCGATGTTCACAATCTGCTGTACGCGGTGGATGTTCGAGGCGAATGTCGCGATTATAACGCGCCTGCCCTCCGCCTTTGTGAACAGCTTTTCAAAGCTTTCGCCGACCTTGCGCTCGCTCATCGTGTAGCCGGGGCGCTCGGAATTGGTCGAATCTGACATGAGTGCCAGCACTCCCCTGCTGCCCAGTTCAGCAAACCTCGCGAGGTCTATCACCGAGCCTTCTATCGGCGTGTAATCGACCTTGAAGTCGCCGGTGTGGATAAGCACGCCCGCAGGTGTGTGGATAGCCATGCCGACCGCGTCAGGTATAGAATGGTTGACGCGGATAAATTCGACAGCCATACAGCCGAAGCGTATAGTTTTGCGCGGTTCGGTCGGCATAAGTCTGGCAGAATTAAGCAGACCATGCTCCTTGAGCTTGCCCTCGACCAGACCGAGCGTCAGCCTTGTACCATAAACAGGCACATTTATCTTTCTTAGGAAATACGGCAGAGCGCCGATGTGGTCTTCGTGGCCGTGAGTAAGTACGATACCGCGAAGTTTATCCCTATTCTGCTCAACATAGGTAAAATCAGGTATAACAATATCAACGCCAAGCATTTCGCTGTCGGGGAACGCCAATCCGCAGTCGATTATGAACATATCGTTGCAGCACTCGATTACGGTGAAATTCTTGCCGATCTCGTTCAAACCGCCCAGAGGGATTATCTTGACGGGGGTGCGGCGCTGTTCACGCGGTTTCTGATCTCTGCGCTGATTTTTTGTGCGGTTCGCAGGCACAAAATTAGCGTTATTTGCCAAGTTATCGCGTTCCTGCCTATTCTGACGGTCGCGCTTAGGCTGTTCGCCGCGCTGACGGCGCTGTACGGGTGCGCCAAGCACGCTCAGCGGCGAAAATTTCTTCTGCGTTTTGTCTGCACCTATCAGTTTATCGAGCGAATTGCCCTCATTTCTGCGCTTTTCGGGTGCATTTTCGCGCACATCGCGGTTATCACGGGCACCGCGGTAACGATTTTTTGATTTATTCTGAACACTCATTCCATAAAATGCCGATCGACGCTAGAATTTACAGCATATTCTCAGGCGTTCAAGCGGCATAACTCTCCTTTCCCAGTTACATTAAATTACAACAGTTACAACAATGTACAGCCGAAACGTTTTCCGACTGCAAATTTCAAATATTTTCACGTTACAAAATTCTAAAAAGCCCGACTGTTTGCGCCGTATCGGCAAAAATTGGATGAACAAAATAGTGTGACTAAACAGCCAGTTTTTGGCGCAGACCGCATTCCGCGCTAAAACTTTTCGCCGAGTATACCTTATATAAAGGGCGCTTGTGCGCGCTCGACTCACGAACAAAAATATCTATAATCATTATAGCAAAGTTCCACCGATTTGTCAATGGAAATTGCGATTTTTATAGCGGAAGAAGTCACCAAGTTGGGTATAATTACCAGTTTATTTATCAAGACCCATTTTTAGTCTGCGAATGACCTCGTCACACAGCTCGGAGGCGGCTTCACAGCTTACACTTTCTGTAAATATAACCATGCCGCGACGGTGTCGCAGAGGGCGCACCATCGCGCGCGTAGTCCCGTCGCTTATCATAACGCCGTCGCCGCCCTCGCGCCTGCAGCCCAGCACGCGGCAGATCTCGCCTGCCGAAGCCTTGCTCGCCGCAAAGCGTTGTGAAGAGTAAAATTGCGGTATGTCTGCCATTACATGTGCAAGAGTTACCCGATGCGAACTCAGATAATTGCAGACCGTGCAAAGCAGCGCCAGCCCGTCGCGCACAAAGAAATTATCTGATCGCTCAGCAACAGCACGCGCCGCATCGTCGCCGTCGCCCGCCTGCTCAAAATAGCGGTAAAGTTTGCCGCCGAGCTGCTCCGCGAGCTTATCAGCCGCTAGTGGAAAGGTATTCGGAAGCGCCACCGGCAGGCCATTCTCAAAATTAGCCTTCGCCGCCAGCAAAGTCAGCCGCTCGCCAGTAACATAGCCCGTCGCGTCGGAATACGCCGTGCAGGCGCGCCCATCGCCCGAAATATGGAAAATAACGCGCTCGCCTGAAAGGTCATTCTTGGGGCGGATAACATCATCTGACAGCCGAGCAAGTGCCACATCGGCAGTTCTGACATCCGCATTCAAACCGACAAATGCTTTCGGAAGAATTTGGTTGAGGTATATTTTGTATAATTGCTTACAATCTGACATATTGCAATGCGTTCCGTAGTAAGAATTTGGCAGTTCGCGGTAACGTGCAAGCGAACAAGCGCGCTCCATAGCAGTCTGAAGCTTCAGTTCCAGCGGCAGACCCCCGCGCGACATAAGCCATATTTTATCTGACCCGCCATTATTTATGCACATTCCGACATCAGCGCCTAGGCGATTTATCAGAAACATGGTCTGCTGAGGGGTAGCCATGCCGATGGAAAACACCGTTATTCCCACAGATTCCAGCCCGCTTTCAAACGCCGCCAACAGCGAGCGGCTGCCCTCGGCGCAGCTGCAAACTGCCATGCTGCCCTCGCGAAGCGCCGTGCCGGCCGCCATCGCTAACCGCGCCGCGTCAGAGGGTGTCGCGCCGCTTGCAAAAGTGCAGCAGCCCTCCTCGTCAAGCGCCAGCTCACCGCCGTGCCCGCATTTCACGTCCGCCGAAACGATCTCACCCGCCTCAACGCGCCTTTCCGCGTAAATTTTCACGCCGCTCTCGACCCGCGCGCCGCTTCCGATCAGACTGCTTTCGCCTATTACGCAATTTTCTTCCAGCATGCAACTTGCCTTAACATGACTATTTGCACAGATAATAGCATTTTTGCTCTGTACACCCGTGCCAATATTTGCCGATTCGCCCACAATACAGCCGTTCAATCGAGCGCGTGCGCCTATCACAGCGTTGTCGCCAACAACAGTATTTTCCAGAACACACCCTTTTTCAAACGTAACGTTTCTGCCGATATAGACCGGCTCGATAACCGTAA
This sequence comes from Ruminococcus sp. 210702-SL.1.03, assembly GCF_020559915.1. Lineage (GTDB taxonomy): Bacteria > Bacillota > Clostridia > Oscillospirales > Ruminococcaceae > YE71. The sequence goes on along the minus strand of NZ_JAJCLZ010000019.1, from coordinate 14,918 downwards.
TTCCTGCTTTTGGCAATTCAGATATATCACTTGATTCACCGTTCGCAAGCAGCGTGTGAGCAGCTTCTATTAGATCGGCTGGCGAATTTATCGGCGCAAACCCGGCATTTTCAAGGCAAACAAGCACATCGTCGCCGCCCTCGGCAAGCTCAGAAAGCAGCTCCGCCAACGAATTTGCAGGCGAATTATTCAGCGGCGCCAACGCCTCAGCCGACAAGATCGCCGCCCCGCAGAACACCTGCTCCGCCTTTTCGCAGGGCACAAAGACGCCGATCTCGGTCATTTTTTCGCCCTCCGCCCGCACATTCACGCCAAAACCGCGCTCACATTCTGCCGTCAGAACCGCCGCCGAAGGACGATTTTCATTATAAAAAACTATCAGTTTGTCAAGCGGCAAAGCTTGATAGGTGTCTGCATTGAGCACGAGAATATCCTCGCCGTTCGCGATCTCGTTTAATTTATTTGCAAAGTTCGACTCATACTGACAGAATTTTGGTTTCATATTTTTAAATCTGTCAGCAAGCAGATACTCTTCAATCCGACGCGTGAGATAGTCGCCGATGACGTAAATATCGCTCATACCGTTTGAATAAGCGTTCTGAACGGCGCGATACAGCGGAGTTACATCTGCTATTTCAAACCCGCAGAGCGGAATTCTCTCCGTTACTGGCAAAAGTGCCGAAGTTCTTTCAGTATCCGTATTGCACAAAATTACTGCTTTCATATTTTAATATCCTCCAGACCGCGCAGACGCGCATATTTTCAGATAGATTATTGGTGGAGATCGCCGCTGATATTCAATAGTACACAAATTATACATTGAAACGCGTATAAAGATTAACATATGTGTGCTAGAATTTTAGCTGAGTTACTATATATAAGGAATATCTCTCCAATTGTAGGAAAGTTAATTGACAGAAACAGGTGTTTTTATGGAAAGTATGAAAAATCCAGATGAAGAAGGGTCATTCTGGAGCAGATCTTTGGCGATAAGAGTCGGCACTGAGAGAAATTACCTTGACAAAAGCGCTTCTGCAGCGCTGAAAGGTGTTGCTATTTTACTCATGCTGTTCCATCATATGTATCGTAAACCCTCGATGTTTGACGAGTATAATCTGTCGTTCGCGCCGTTTGAGCAGGCAAACATGGTGGACTTTGCCATAGTATGTAAGATATGTGTGAGCATTTTTGCATTTATCTCGGGCTATGGACTGTATTTATCTTACAGTAAGTTTGACAAAGCGCATGAGAACAGCCAGGATATGTTAAAATGGTCTGCCGCGAGATATATCAAGACTATTGCAGGATTCCAGTTTGTGTATATTTTATGCCTGATATTTTGCAGTTTAATGGAGAATTGGCAGGATAGTCCTAACCCCGAGTACATTCAGCGGATATTTTTTGAGAACAACAAGCCGATATATGGGCGTTTTCTCATGCTGATCGACTTTCTCGGGCTGGCAAATCTTTTCGGAACGCACATGCTTTGTAATGCTTGGTGGTATATGAGCGCGGCGGTAGTTTATGGGGTTTTGACTCCTTTCATCTATAAATACCAAAAGCGGCTGGGCATGGCGACGGCGCTTATCTTGGCTTTCGTGATACCGCGAGTGCTTCAAATTCGCAGCATTTGCAGTACAAACAGCATTCTTGGCTTCCTATTCATCTTCATGATCGGCATGGCTTTTGCAAAAAGCGGGGCGGCGCAGAGGTGGATATGCGGCGGGCAAATGGCTTCCATCCCTGCGAAGATATGCAAATTTGTGGGCGAAATTTGGCTGATACACATTCTAAACAAGCTGTACGTCGCGATGCCAGAGAAAAAGTTTTGGGAGATACAGTGGGCGCTGCTGCCGACGGTCGTGATACTTTTCTTGTGTGAATTTGTGGTTTGGCTGCCAATTGTAAGGAGCATATTGAGCTTCATTGGCAGGCACGCCACAAACATATTTTTGATACATCTGTTTATCAAAACTATTTATTTCAAAAGTTTTATATATGACCATGAAAATTTTCTGACAGGATGGGCGCTGCTGCTTGTTATCTCACTGGGAGTATCTGTGATCATCGAGGGGATCAAGCGCATTATTCGGTTTGACAGTGGCGTAAAGTGGATTTACAGTAAGATTTTGTGCATAGGAGATAGTGCTGAAAAAAATGAAATGAAAAATGAGAAAACGAGAGAAACAGAGAAATTCAAAGAGAAACAGAGCGTATGAGGGATATATTTTGATTTTTTGGCGTGAGTGACTTGACAATTTCTAAATTCGTGGTATAATATACAAGTATCAAAAAGTCTGAAATATTCAGAAGAGTTAGGAAAGCGAGGAAAAATCTATGTCTACTTATATGCCTAAAGCTAGCGACATCGAGCGCAAGTGGTATATTATCGACGCTGAGGGTCAGTCCCTCGGTCGTGTAGCGGCTAAGGCTGCACACATTCTCAGAGGTAAGCACAAGCCTACCTACGCACCCCACGCTGATTGCGGCGACCACGTTATCATCATCAATTCGGACAAGGCTGTTCTCACCGGCAACAAGCTCACTCAGAAGACTTACAAGTGGCACACCGGCTGGATAGGCGGTCTGAAAGAGATCCAGTATTCCAAGCTGATGGCTGAGGAATCTGACAGAGCTATGACCATTGCTGTGACCGGCATGCTCCCCAACAACACGCTCGGCAGAAAAGCTGCTACCCGCCTGAGAGTTTACAAGGGCGCAGAGCACGACAATGCCGCTCAGAAGCCTGAGAAATACGAGCTTTAATCAACGAAAGGAGCAGATTTAAATGTACGAATCCAAGAATCCGTTTTATTACGGCACAGGCAGAAGAAAGCACTCCGTTGCCAGAGTTCGCGTTTATGAAGGCACCGGCAAGATCACTATAAACGGCAGAGATATTGACGATTATTTCGGTCTTGAGACCTTAAAGCTTATCGTTCGTCAGCCTTTCGCTGTTACCAACACTGAGGGCAAGTTCGACATCGTTTGCACCGTTACTGGCGGCGGCGTTACCGGACAGGCCGGCGCTATCCGTCACGGTCTTTCCCGCGCACTCCTCCAGTTCGATCCCGAGCTGAGAGCTGCACTGAAGGCTGAGGGCTACCTCACTCGTGACCCGAGAATGAAGGAGAGAAAGAAGTACGGCTTAAAGGCTGCAAGACGTGCTCCTCAGTTCTCAAAGCGTTAAAAGATTTTTTCGCAAAACGCCTATTTACGGTATTTTCGAGAATATTTTACGAAGTTGTTCAACAAATTGTTCAACTAAATACTTTGAAAGTAAACCTCTTTGTCGGGAAACCGACAGAGAGGTTTTTTGTGTTAGGTCAGTTCATCGGAAAGCTTATCATCGATCGTGTCGGCAAGACGTATCTTCTGCTTCTGGAGTACATCGGCATAGATGTTCGCTGTAACTCCTATGTCACAGTGACCGAGGTGTTCGGAGATCACTTTCAGGTCTACTCCGCTGCTCAGCAAAAGCGTAGCGTTACAATGTCTCAGCTTATGTAGCGTCATATCCTCAAACTCCGTTCCTTTGGTGAAGCGTTTAAGGGACTGATACACCGAATTACGGTCACGGTAGTTTCCTCTTGCTGATACGAACACCATTTCAGGATGAGCGAAGTCATCACCGAGGGCATATTTCAGCTTTTCGATATACTCTTTTTGTGCAAGAAGAATCTTTTTCAGCTCCTGCCCCATACCGATGATGCGGATACTGCTCTCGGTCTTAGGATCAGTCAGTTCATGCTTTCCGCCTATGTCGGTCAACGTGTGGTTTATCGAGATAGTGTTGTTCTCAAAGTCGATATCCTCCCAAGCAAGTCCAAGGCACTCTCCCGAACGCATACCCGTGTACAGCAGAACCTTGATGATACGCTTGAAGTCCTCGTCCCACGGCTTACTTTCGAGGTATTCCATGAACCTTTTGAGCTTGTCGTCCTCTAAAGCCTTGTTTTTACGACTTTTCTTACGTTTCGGCAGTATCACGTTACGGCAGGGAGTGTCACGAATGAAGCCCTGCTCTGCTCCTCTGCGGAAGATGCTCTGCACTATGACGTACAGTTTCTTTACCGTCGCAGGGTTCAAGTTATAAGACTGCATTATCTGCGTCAGCCTGGGAGCGTTGATGTCCTTTACCTTAACATTACCGAGAACAGGCTCGATGTGGTTCTTGTACTGCCCCTTGTAGGTATAGATCGTGCTTTCTTTCAGTTCCTGCGGAGCGTAGTTTGTGAAATACCAATCTGCAAGCTCGGAAAAACGCATATTTTCGTTCAGCTGAGAGTAACCTTTGCAGTGTCTCTCGAACTCGAAAGCGTACTCCTGGGCGAGTTTTTCGGCTTTCTTTGGTGTCACTCCGTCAGGTGGAGTGTAGGTCGTTGATTTTACAAGCTGTTTGCCGTTCATATCGCAGCCGACAAACACCCTGATGCGGAATGTGTTTCCGCGTTTTGTTATATTCGCCAATGTAAATCCTCCTAAATTTACACTACGGCATATCTCTGTATTTAGCATTGTAGCGCACTATTCTATCTTTGTCAAGTGCTTTCGGAGATATGCCGTAGCTTTTTGTCTTTTATTCTAACTCTGCATTTCTTGTTTTGTTAAACTTATACCGGGCAAAATCCTCCGCAAGTCCGCAGGCAGATATGAACGCCCTTGCTTTCTGTAGATCACGGGAGAGCTGGTCTTCACGCTTGATGCGCTGTGCTTCGGCGTTCAGCTTCTTACGGCTAAGGTAATGAGCGTTCTCCTCTTTCTTCTTGTACTCCGAAAGCTCCGAGGACACCGCTTCAAACTTCTGCATCACAGCCCCAAGCTCCTGCACGGCAGTGTCACGTTCTTTTTTGAGCTTTTTGATGTTCTTCTCCATAGCAACATACTTCTTTGCCGTGTCGCTGAGCTTGTCATAGTCCTCTTTGGAAAGTGTGACCTTTTTGCCAAACACAGACTCCTTGGCTTCAATGCCCCCGATCTCATCGAGCTTGACCTTCTTCTTTGCTGCCTTGTCAAGCTCCGCACGGGCTTCGTCCATGTGCAGGATGGCATTAAAAACGTAGAAGTTTGGATTGCGTTTTTGAAAACTCTCCATGTATTCACGCAGGCAGGCAACAGCGATCTCCGCATCGGGAGTACCTACCCCCGTATCGTCTTTCGTGCCGATCTGCACTAAGTCCTCATAAAAGCTCTTTTGCTTGTTCGCTCCCGTGATAACGCTTGCCGAGGGCGGACGGTTAAACAGGTGCTGAAAGTAGTCCGAAATCTTCCTGTCATTTCTTTTCTGACAAGCGTTATATATCTCAACCGCTTCATCGAAAAGCTGATGATAAGCATCACTCAGAGCCTGATGAACGAACACAACATTGTTCGGTGTTCTGGAGCTGTCGATATTCTTGGCAGAGAACTCTCTGTTGTTATGTGAAAGGCTGCCTTTACCCTCGCACATCGAGATAGATTTTGTACTCATGTTATAGTCTCTCTTTCATAAAATTTTTTTCATCATGTAAGCCATGACGGGCTTGAAGAATTACGCACAAGACAGAGCTTGTGCTACTAAGAACATTTACGCCCTGTCGGGCTTTGAAGAATTTCGCATAAGACGGAGCTTATGCTCCATATAGCCCTGATGGTCAAATTGGATTGCAACGATACGGAGATCGGCAGCCCAAACGGTGCGAAGCACCGGATTTTACTTGCGGCACATAGCGAAGTCTTGTGCGAGCGCCGCCGGTAACCCCAAAGCACTTTTGACAGCCGCCTACACGACTATCAAAAATGCCGGGGCTCTGCGAGGCTCTTATCGGCTGGCGGAGCAGCCGAAATTGTGGGTACGGTTATTCTGAATCGTACCCGTGAGAACTGCGGAAATCCGCATTACAATTTTGAAAAATCAGCTCTCATTTTTTCTGAAAATCTGCTATCTCAGCAACGATATTTTTCATGGAAAGCCGACCAGCTTTGTTGCAGTTTATGAACTCAAAACAAAGATACTCTGCGTAGTCCAGATGATGCAAGGAATATACAAAACGCTCGTCACATTCTTCATTGGGAGAAGCAGGAGCAAATTCTCTCCATTCACGCATCCGCCACAGATAATCATTGAGTGTTCGCCACGCTGACTTCTCCCATTCTTCATAGGCTCGTTTTTCTCGGACTCGCTTCTGATATTCGGACACTTTTTCCGCAGTCGGAGCTTTGCCGATTTCGATATGCAGAGCGTAATCATCGTTGAGCTTTTTCACAGCATCAATAGGCTTGTCCAATCCGAACATTTTCTGCGTGAAACCGATAACGTCAACGTGCGTTCCGCAGCCGAAGCAATGAAGAGCATCGGGATAAATTTTTGCAGAGGGAGTACGCTCGTTATGAAACGGGCAAAGTGCCATACCACCACGGGATATTTCAAGACCATATCCCTCCGCTACCGTTCTCATATCAATAGCAGATTTTACTTGCTCGAATACCGTCAATTCTGGAAATAGTTAAGCAGGTCAGCCTTGTTGACAAGTATCTTTCCACGAACACCTTCGCCTGTGCGGATATACTTGATCTTGTTCTGAGCTACAAGCATACGGACAGTGTGTTCGGAAAGCCCGTCAATAAGCTCGGTACATTCCTTGACGGTCAGCATCTTCACCTTTTCAGGTGCAGGAGCTTTGGTTGTTTCGGGGACTGCGCCCTCATTCGGCTCTCTGTCGTAAGCGACAGCGGTCATGAGTTCAAGTATCTGGTCGAGAAGCTGTTCTTTTCTTTCGTTTGTCATAATTAAAATCCTCATCTTTCTATCTAAGAGTTTTGTGTTTTATGAACTTTGAACATTTTGAGCATTTTGCAGTTTCAAAGTGTGCAAAATGCGGAAAGTTCAGATTTCATCATCTGTAAATGTTCGGGTTGATGATAACGTCTGTTATCGTTTTGTTGTTTGCACCCTTGCTTGTGTTGCGGACAATATACCTGTATTCCTCCAGCATATCCATTGTCTCAGCAAAGTCGGCGGCATTCTTAAATAGTGTGCATCTGCACAGCTTGTACAGGTCATTCTGCCTGATATTTGTGATGTGCTTGGAGCGTATCTTGTTTATCACACGTTCTGCCTTTATCGTTCCGTGGTCAACGTCACCGAGACTGTACGCATATATCGCCTGTTCACGGAAATACTCACCGATCTCAATAGCGTTGCAGAACGTATCAAGCGTGACACGATTCTCCGCTGGCTCAACACCATTCAAAGCACACTTGATGCAGTGAATGATACCGCACAGGCGGAGCAGTTCTCCGTGATACTTTCCGCCCCAGTCTTTGCAGAATGCCATATCCGTGAGGAGCATCGGCTCAATACGCCTGTTGTAGTAATCTACGAACTCACCGTATGTCTTTTCATCGAAATGGAGATACAGCTCCTTTTCGTCGTGATAAGCAAACTTCTTACTGAGGAGTTTGTATATCAGCTTCTTGTAATTCTCTGCAACAGTTTCGGGAACAGCCTGTGTATCGTACTTACGATGACCGATATTGCTTACGGGGAAACAATATAGAAACCTCGCTATCAGTCCGCTGCCACGAAACACAGGATTATTTATCATGCTGTCGAACATATAGGGCTGACACGCAAGACAGATGCTCATGTACGGCTTTTTGAGGGCAATGCTCTCTCTGGTGGCTCTGTCGCTGATGTAGGTTTCGCCGTTCCAAGATTTCAAGAGCAGGTCGAGGTTGGGGATATTGTTGCTGTATCTTCCGCTGAAATTGCCGAGCATTCCTGCCTCGTCCGAGATCATCAGCAGAGTGCCGTTCTCTTCCAGCCGGCTCACAAGGGATTCGGGAGTGATGTCATCAACAACGATCCTGCGGAAATTGCTCGAAGGGATATTGCTGATCTCTGTCTGGAGCTTGGCTATCTCCTCGGCGGTAACGTCTTTCTTCTTTTCAAGTGCTTCGAGCTTGCTTTCCAACAGCTTACGCTCCGCTTGTGACTTGAAAATATCCTGCTTGTTATGCTCGTTCCAGTCGTGAGCGAACTGTATATACGGTCGCTTGATAAGAGAGATAACAGGCGACTTCTTGAAGCTCGGCTCTGCCACGGTGAGGGCATCAAGCACCAAAGGCTCGGTGTGGTCACGCTTGGCTGACATACGGTACACGCCCGAAAAGCAGTAGCTCACCGCCGAGAGTATTGAAGTGCCTGCCATAGCAACATCCGTTGAAGTGGTAGTCGCTATTGCGTCTGCCATATCACCTATAATAGGTGGAAGTGCGTTCACAGGGAACGGCAGGAGGTTTGTCCCGTCGGGACGGAGTGGTGCGAGTCTTTCCCACTGGTTTTCATTGTTCAACGATCATCATCGTCCTTTCAAAAAATTGTCAGAGGAGAAATACCCCTCTATAAATAGCGTCAAAAGCCCAAAAAGTTGCACGAAAATATGCAACAAACAATGAAATATGTCCAAATTAAAAGAAAAATCATATCATTGCACAAATTTGGAGGAATAAATGTAGTGAAAATAACGGTGGAAATGGTGATGGGGGTGTTTTTTGTGGGGTGACGGTTGGGGGTGCGAATGATATGGATATTGTAGCATTTCCTTTTGGACGCTTGTGCGTGTATTGCGTATTCACGCAAACAAATACTCAAAACCATTTTATTGTACGAAGTATGTTACGCTATAATACGCATTATAATTGACGTTCTGCGTATGATATGCTATAATGGAAGAAGATACCGAAAGCGAGGAGAGCATATGGAAACTACGACAATTTACCGTATAAACGAAACAGACCGCACGATAAATATCGCACAGTCTGTTAATGATACTGATGAAAGCATACACGGTGCAGTCCTGAATACGAGGACGTTCACCTTTGATGAGTTGATGAATCAGCATAGGGTGTTCTGCGAACATACCGAGCCTTATGACGCTTTCAAGGACAGGCTCAACAGCGCCTTGCGTATTGACAAGAGCATTGAAGTCAGCACCGATGATATGATAGCAAGGTTTATAGCTGAATATGGGGAGAATATCTTTTTCAGAGGATATGTCAGCTCTGTTATTGAGTTCTATGACAAGGAGAGGCACGTCCTACTGAAACCGAATGACGTTGTTATCGCCAAGCTCAACAGGAGAAAGATACAGGACGAGGTATCCCGAAAGCTCATGGCGTATATGGATACGCAGTTCGCATTGATGTGCAGTGATGCGTATTTCAGCCATAAGTCTACTATGGAGCATTTTATGATACAGTCCGGAAGAACGGTAGTTGCTGCCGATGATTACACATTCAATGTGTTCCGTGAAAGCGACAACTGCCTGCTGACCGTCCTTGCAGAGGTTGGGCAGCTCGTTCATTATAATAAGTGGACTGTCTGCGAGTGCGGTTTCTGTCATAAGCTGTTTCTCGGAACGGAAAGAGAAGTCTGCTGTCACTCCGCCGAGTGCATCGAAGCACAGAAACAGCAGAAGGAAGCCATATACAAGGAAAACACCAAGGCATATTCAGCCGTGAAGCGTGATTATGATGCTTATGTCCGCAGATATAAGAAGGTTCTCGTTGAAGCAGGTGTTGAGAAGTATCACCCTGCCGAATTCGACGATTTTATGCAGGCAAAACAGGAGCGTATGGAAGATATAGACAAGCTCAAAAGACGCCTGATACGCAACGGTCTGCCGACTAAGGAGCTTGAAAAACTCAGTGCTAAGTATAAGGCTGAGATGAAGGCTATTGCAGAAGAGCTTGTTGAGAGGTTTGGGAGGAAGGTTTGAGCTTTGACTCCGGTGGAGTCAAAGTTGTGGATAATCACATTAACAAAATGTAATAAATTTGTTTCTGAATAAGTATTGAAACCTTTTCGGAAATATGTTATCATGTATAATATGGTGTATTATGCCCATTTGGAATAGATATACCGAAAGGTGGTAAAACAATGGCTGATAATAAGATTATTTCTATACCTGACGGAAAAATATGTGACTACGTTGACGGTAAGTTCCGTAACGATACACCCGAAGAATACGTCCGCCAGACTATTGAGAAAAGATTGATAAACGAGCATAAATACGATGCTTCACAGATAAAGATAGAATACACTCTTCAGCTCGGTTCAAGAAAGCCAAGAGCTGATATTGTTATATTCAAAAAGGATTGCACTGAACAAAAGCAGGAGAATGTGTATATAATTATTGAGTGCAAAAAGGAAACTGTTGATGCAAGAAACGCTAAAGATGGCGTTGAGCAGTTGAAGTCCTATATGTCTGCCTGCCCTAATTGCGAATGGGGAATGTGGACAAACGGCAAGCAAAAGGAAGTTTTTAAGAAATACGTTAATGATCAGGGTCAGATTGACTTCATGGATTATAACGATATTCCTTCTGCTGACGGAAACCTCGACGATATCAACCGTCCAAAGCGTACTTCTCTCAAAAACGCTTACGATGACAATCTGCTTTTTGTATTCAAAACCTGTCATAACCATATTCATGTGAATGATGGTTTGCAGAAGCAGCCTGCTTTCTTTGAGCTGTTAAAGGTTATTTTCTGTAAGATAGAAGACGAGCGTAATATCCCTAACCCTCTGGAATTCTATACAACTTCCGAGGAACGTTCCAATCCTGATGGGCAGCTTACGGTTAAGAAGCGTATTAGCAAGATTTTTGAGCGTGTTAAGAAGAAACACGGCAAGATATTTGATTCTAATGACGAAATAAAGCTGGCACCGAGAAGTCTTGCTTATATTGTAAGCGAATTGCAGAAATACAGTCTTCTCAATACCAATATTGATATTAAGGGTAAAGCCTATGAAGAAATAGTAGGTGCGAACCTGCGTGGCGATCGTGGTGAGTTCTTTACCCCTCGAAATGTCATGAAAATGACTGTTGAGATGGTTAATCCGAAGGTTGATGAAAAAGTATTGGACAGCTCTTGCGGAACGGGAGGATTTCTTGTTACTGCAATGACTCATGTTATAACTCAGCTTGAAGCTGAATTTTCTGAGCAGATCGGACTTCCGCAGAAAGATTGGGACTACGATACCAAGAAGTTGTTTCAGGATAAAAAATCCGACATGGCAGCTCACAACTATTTTGGCTTTGATATTAACCCTGATCTTGTAAAAGCCACAAAGATGAACATGGTCATGAACAATGACGGCAACAATGACGGCAGCGGTAATATATTACAGACCAACTCTCTCCTGCCTCCTCACGAATGGACTGATGAATTTCGCACTAAGCTGGCAGAAGCTCTCGGCATCAAAAAAGAAGAAATCCGTAATCACAAGACTTTAGAGTTCTTTGATGTTATAGTAACTAATCCCCCATTCGGTAGCAAAATACCCGTTAAGGATAAGAATATCCTTGAGCAGTTTGAGCTTGCTCATATCTGGGAGTGCGACAAGAAAACTAACGTTTGGACTATGACAGACCGTTTGCAGTCATCTGTTCCTCCTGAGATACTCTTTATTGAGCGCTGCACACAGCTTCTTGCTCCCGGTGGTCGTATGGGCATCGTACTGCCTGACTCTATTCTTGGTTCTCCCGGACTTGGATACATCAGAGAGTGGCTTATCCATAATCATCGTATAGTTGCAAGCATAGACCTTCACGCTGACACCTTCCAGCCGAGAAATGGCACTCAGACTTCTGTTCTGTTCCTGCAAAAGAAAACTCAGGAGCAGAAGGATAAGGAAGAAAAAAGCGGAAGTATGGCTGATTACAACATCTTCATGGCTATGGTTGAGAAAATCGGCCATGATAAGAGAGGAACACCTATCTTCAAGCGTGATAAGGAAGGCAACGAAATACTCATTCCTGAGAAGAATAATGTGTATGTGCTTGATGAAACAAGTGCAGGCGACAGAACTGTTGCTCATGAGCGCAAGACAAAGATAGAAGATGATCAGACACCTGATGTTCCTGAGATATTTGCTCAGTGGAAAAAACAGGAGGGATTATCATGGTAGACAATTTAGCCAGAAAACTTGATAATGCCCCGAAGGCTGAAATAGAAATCAGCGAAGCACCTGTAAAATGGTGTTCTGTTTCTCTTGCCGAAATGGTTGAACGTGGTAAAAGACTTGAAGCAAGTGTTTTTGATGTCGAGGCGAAACAAGCACATGATTTGGTCAAAGATAACAAATATGGATGTAGTGTATTGTTAGGTGATGAAGGTATAATTGATACCGCATATTATCCTGGTCGTTTTAAAAGAATATACTGTGATAGAGGAAACGGTGTTCCTTTTTATCTTCCTTCACAAATGACTGACATTTATCCTAAAGCAGATAAATATATTTCCAAATTAACTAAATGCGACATTGATGAACTCAAATTAAAAGAGAAAACCCTTCTGCTAACACGCTCTGGAACAATAGGTAGCATTTCATTAGTGTCAAAAACTATTTTAGGTACAGTGTTTTCTGATGATGTAATACGAGTTACCTTTAAAAATGATTATGATTTAGGTTATGCATATACCTATCTCAAATCTAAGGTAGGAAATACTATACTACAAACAAACGGATATGGTTCTGTAATAACTCATTTAGAGCCCGAGCATCTTTCAGAAACACCTATTCCAAATGCACCTATAGAAATCAGAAAAAAGATTCATAATTTGATAATGAAGTCTTATTCACTACGAGACGAATCCAATGCTCTTATTGATCAGGCACAGGCATTACTTGTAAAGGAACTCAATCTGCCGCCTATCAGCGAAATAGAGATAGATACTCTTGATAAAAGCAAAAGCGTTCAGACTTTTAATGTTAAGCTGAGCGAAATGGCAGGCAGAGCTGATGCTTCTTACCATGTGCCGATAGTTGACGCTATTGTCGATATTCTGAAAAAGAATGCAGCAGAAGTTACTACTGTGGGAGATGAAAGAATAAGCAGTGATGTCGTTCTGCCTGGTAGATTTAAACGTGTTTATGTTGAAAAGGATTATGGTGTAAAATTTATCGGTGGTAAAGAAATGCATCAATTAATTCCGACAACCGAAAAGTATCTTTCAAAAAAAGCACATAAGAAGCAATTGGAGGGTTCTTTAGGCATTAAACCATATTCTATACTAACTCCGGCAAGAGGTTCATTAGGTGATGTTGAGTTACCATGTAAGCATTTTTATAGCTGGGCTATAAGTGACAATATGATGCAAATACTTAGCAATAAAAATGTTTGCGGATACTTGTATATCTTTTTGAATTCTGAGTACGGAAAAGCTTTGATTCAACGTTTCACTTATGGTGGAGTTGTTGACGCAATCGAACCATTTCATATTCAATCGGTAGAAGTACCTATTTTACGGAATCAAGACGTTCAAAAGCAGATCAATGATCTTGCCCTGCAAGCAAATGAAAAACGTTATCAGGCTTATCTGCTTGAACAGGAAGCGTTGAAGGTGCTGGATGAGGAAGTTATTTATGCGGAGTGAGGGATGCTGAATGGCAGGATATAAAGAATGGATCGAAAATGCCAAAGTCAAAATCGACTATTTCTCAAAGCATGGATAGCTTTTAATGCGTGGTATAATGAAGAAATACATGAAAAGACGGATCAACAATGCATAGAAAAAATCTGTGACGATAGTCGTTTCAAATCATATATAACTAATCTTCTGGCAGCTGAAGATAATGAAGCAGTTTCGTTTAAAAATAACTTAGCAAAACTTCATGAAGTTCTTAATAGTTCACCAATAAAAAGCCAAGAATACTTAGGTGTAAAACAAGATATATCTTTTTCTAAAGTTCTGACCAAGAATAAAAATTCTGATCACCACTTTGAATATAGAAGTATTAAATATAAATGCAGTAAAAGCCATGGTAAACTGACAACTGTTGTTTTAAATACTAAATCAGGTGTAGAATTATTAAGATATGAACAAGACGAATGGGATATTGATGCATTAAAACAACAAACAGATTATTTCACTCTAACTCTGGAGAGAAAGACTAAATGCGCAGAATGCTATAACGAGATGATTCCGTATAAAGAATCAAGTGTTCTCAGCTCTACAGAGAATGAAAAACTCGGTACTAAAATTGGAACTTATCTATTTATAAAAGATTATGATAAAATTGCAGAAGCAATAATTAAAATTCTGTATATGCTTCGTTGCTGTTTAGCTCATGGCGATATTTCTCCGGATAGAAAAACGAGCGATGTATACAGATATGCGTATGAAGTATTGTTAACACCTTTATTAAAGCTGAAATAAGGAGCTATGATTATGCCGATTCCTCATAAATACTCCTAATGATGCATATGAAGCAGAAACAAGCTATTATTTGCATTTTCAGTTGGTTAGTGCTTTAATTTCACTTGATCATATCTATAATTGCAAATATTCTGACAGCGACTTGTTTGAAAGTAAGGCACAGTATTATCATTATTATACAGACCATTTACTATATTCTCTCGGACAGATAGCTGAACGTTTCAGAGAAAGCAATAACCCAAACAGCACAAATGACTACTTCGTAAGACGATCTGCTAATCGCATTAATTATGGATTTGATAAGAATAACTATCCTATTTTGAGCAATAAAGCATTCAGAAACACTATTGAACATATTGACGAGCATAATATCGAAGTGATAAAAAAGCATGATGCTGTTGGTGGTTTCAATACAATTGATGAGAATACTCCTGAAGAAAGGAAAGATACTCTGCGAAATAAAAGGAATAATCATACTTACACACTGGATTTATTATTAAAGCGATTGTATATCGAGAGAGAGGATACTCCTTTGACGATGAATCTTGATGATTTAAAAAATGAACTGCTTGACTTAAAGAAAAAAGTAGACAGCTTTTGGGGTTTTTAGCATTATAAGATAACGGCTGCACCCGAAGGCACAGCCGTGGTTCCAAAAAATAAACCGTGTAAACGCAATAATTGCCAAATTTTTGACAATACTAAAATTG
>NZ_JAJCLZ010000189.1 GCF_020559915.1 Ruminococcus sp. 210702-SL.1.03 | reverse complement strand
CTTCGATAAACTCAAGTAAAATCTTGTCAAAATCAAGAACCTGCAAAGTATTGTCTATGTGTTGGTATTCTAGACCAAACTTTTTAAAACGATGCGACCAATATTCTGTAGAATCTTTAGGAATTTTGAATTGGATACCTGACAAATAGTCCGTCCCCTCTTGCCGTTCTACATCAAAGCGTTGATCTGGAAAAAAAGTCACTACAGTACCAGGCGTCCCCATAAAATCCC
>NZ_JAJCLZ010000188.1 GCF_020559915.1 Ruminococcus sp. 210702-SL.1.03 | reverse complement strand
AATCCTTAAAAAGTTTTCCATTATTCATCTGAAACCCTGTGATGTGCATAGTGCTCATATTAAATCCAGAAGCATTCATGATTAAGGCCTCGGGGTATTTTTGCATAATTTCTTGCAAGGTAAAAGCTGGAGCATCAACCGAAGTTGCCGTTTTTAATACTTCGACATTATTGGCTTTATAGATTTTAAAACTGCCCGACGAAAGATCAGTAAACTTCTCGCCCTCCTCTTTC
>NZ_JAJCLZ010000187.1 GCF_020559915.1 Ruminococcus sp. 210702-SL.1.03 | reverse complement strand
CTGACTCTGCCGCTCAGATAGTCGTCGAAGTCCTCGTCAAACTCCGTCCCCTCATTCTCGAATTGAGCTTGATACTCTTCCGCTTTGGAATTATCTCCATTTTCCAGGCAGGCGATGATCAGTGTTTCTTTCACATACGCCAGCTCCGGGTTCTCCTCGTAGGCCTGGTTCACCAGTTCAAGCCCTCTCTCCTTCTCTCCCTCCAGCAGGCAGAGAATCCCCAGGGCACGGAGTGC
>NZ_JAJCLZ010000186.1 GCF_020559915.1 Ruminococcus sp. 210702-SL.1.03 | reverse complement strand
TCGCTGTTTCCTGATGCTCCGTAGAAACACGGATATAACCTATTTTGCTCATAGTTGTTGTTTCCTTTCTTTATTCAAGTGTATTTTTATTTCTATGTTTAGCCTGTGTCCTCTGACGGCTTTTCTCACGCTCACGCTTCATCTGCTGTTCGTTGATGTACTGGCGCACCTGTCGGGTGTACTTCTTCGCCGTTTCACGCTTGGTGAGGAATGCGGTATGCTCGACATTAAGCCTG
>NZ_JAJCLZ010000185.1 GCF_020559915.1 Ruminococcus sp. 210702-SL.1.03 | reverse complement strand
AGATGTATGGATTGGATACGAGCGTCAGGGTCAATATGATGTCTGTCAGCCATACGGTCAGCATGGGAGCTAAGGCTGTTAATATGATTAAGACAAAAGCATAAGGAGTTGATACAAAAAATGAAAACCTACATCTACCCCGAAAACTTAAGGGCTACGGTAAAGCTGTGGTTCTGGAATGTCCGTGATTTTATCATAATCTGCGGCGGAATAATTCTGTCGGTAATTGTGCTTGTGA
>NZ_JAJCLZ010000184.1 GCF_020559915.1 Ruminococcus sp. 210702-SL.1.03 | reverse complement strand
GATGTATCTGAAGATAATGGTTTTTACTTCATCACGCTTCATTTTGTATATCGGCGGGTATGAAAAATAAACTGTGTAAATGAATTTCCCACAAAAATTTTGACAATACTAAAATTGCAGCCAAACAGGGCAACGCTGAAGAGCGACCTGACGCAGGCTGTGAGATAAAACGGTGGAAAACGGTGGCAGAAATGTCGTCGTTTTTCAATATTCCACCGGATATCTCCAAAGCGGATAAA
>NZ_JAJCLZ010000183.1 GCF_020559915.1 Ruminococcus sp. 210702-SL.1.03 | reverse complement strand
GGTTTTGCAGCCCAGAGCCAGCAGTTTCTCCAGGAGTTCCCGGATATAAGCTTCGTCGTAAGAGGTTTTATAAGGCATGCCGGTAAGCAGGCAGGCCTCTGTTATGTTCGGCATAATTACGTCCGCTTTGGCGCAGACCTTTGCCATTTCCGCCGGAAAGCCGCTGTCAAAGGCCGGATAGAGCAGACCATTGTCGGCCATGGCCGGATCGACCAGTACGAGGTTTCCGGGAGTGGTAAAAC
>NZ_JAJCLZ010000182.1 GCF_020559915.1 Ruminococcus sp. 210702-SL.1.03 | reverse complement strand
CGGAAGTGAGGGACTGGATGTAGCTTTTATTTTTGCCAAGATCCAGACTCATCTGATATTCAGATACATTTTTCTTTAAACGCAGTTCGCTGATGCGTTCTCCAATAAAGTTTTTATCCATACATTTACACCTCTCTTCCACATTTTAAACTATTTACTTACAGCAAATTACGGAATAAAATAGAGATATATTTGAAATATAGTGATTATTCCGTAATATAACCGTAATTTACTAAAATGATAC
>NZ_JAJCLZ010000181.1 GCF_020559915.1 Ruminococcus sp. 210702-SL.1.03 | reverse complement strand
TACATTTCCAAATCGTTCATTTCTTCTCTCTTCCTTTCATGCGGGCAGCTCACTTTGGAAAGCGACGTCTGGAAATCCCGCTCTTCCCTATCCGCACATTATACCAACTTGCGCATATCTATGCAAGTATTTCCATTATCCTTTTCTTTCTCCGTTTTCTTTCCCGGCTTCATCCGAACCACCCTTTGCAAGCACTCTCGCCACATCTTCCCGAAAGTTCTTCCACGCGTCTTCATTTTGTACAAA
>NZ_JAJCLZ010000180.1 GCF_020559915.1 Ruminococcus sp. 210702-SL.1.03 | reverse complement strand
GCGCTTTTCAGCGGGGTTGTGAATAGTAACATGGACAGGAAGAATCAGAGAGGTAAAAATCTATGAAAAGTAAATTTGTTTTAGCGCAGCTTGAACAGAAGGGGCTGCCGGAAGAGGATCTGGCAAATGCAAAGAAGTCGGTCGCCGAAGCCATGGAGCTTTATAAGCCGGACATGATGATTTTCCCCGAATGTTTTATGAGCCATTTTCCGACTGGGACGGATCGGGCCGTCTGCCTTGGAACCGCC
>NZ_JAJCLZ010000018.1 GCF_020559915.1 Ruminococcus sp. 210702-SL.1.03 | reverse complement strand
TCCTTGAAAATATTTGTTATTCCTATTATACCATTTTTCTGCGGGGAAAGCAAGCTGAATCGAAATAACAGCCACACCCTGTGCAATCAAATCAACACAGAGTATGGCTTGTCTATTATTATTATTCCATTGCATTTAAAATAGAATAAATATTTTGTTCGGATAAATATCCGGAAGGGATATGGCTCTTGTTCTCGTGATACTCAAGATTTGCTCTGCCATTAGTTTCTGCCACCAGCAATGCAGTAAAAAAACGCTCCCAACTGAAATAATTTTCACAATCTATATGTTCTGCTGGGTCAGCCAAAATCTCTTGAACATTATCGTTACGGTCAAAAATCGCCGAGCGAAGAATAAGCCATTCAAAACTCTCCGGCAAAAAAAGATCGATCTTATTATTTGATACGGACTTTAAATACATAAGCACTTTGATTTCTGAACCAAGTGCCGCAGCGTCGGCTATTACAAGAATACGCTTACCTTTATGCTGTTCCAGTAATTTTACAATTCCGCTCTTTCCGTTAGAACTGATACATTCGAGATCGTGATCTTCAGTTGCTTTCTTAAAAAACTGAAGACCCGACCTGCTGTCTTCAACGATCACAATATCATACGGAAATGCTGATATATCATTTTTTGAAATGTTCTTATATATCTTCTCAAACTTCGGTTTTGCACCATTTTTATGGATCTTCCTGATAGCATCTATACTGTATGGAATTTGCGCCAACGGCTCTCTTGTTACAAGAACATAATAATTATCAGAACCCTGAATCGCTTTTGCAAACTCATAAGAAGATAGAAATGGTGTACTTTCTTCAACAAAAACAATGCTCTCGTGGGTATTTTCAAGAATGGTTTCCCAATTAGCATTTGACAATACAAGGCAAGGTTTACTGCACTTTAAAATTACACCACTTTGTTCACCAAGTTCGGAATAGTTTCTCACCATATTGATGAGTTTCGTTTTTCCAGTGCCACTGTCCCCTGTCAATATCGTTACATTTCTCTCAAGAGTAAAATTAAACGTTATGTGCCTGTTTTTTATTTGTATTTTTATTTTACCCCTCATTTTCTTCACTCCTCAGATATCTATCTGCAAGCATCAAATATTCAATTGGGTCTGTAATCACTTTTCTTTTCCCTTCATTTATTATTTTCACAGAAAAAGACTTTCCAAAATCCATCAAATGATGCAATGATACCGTAATATCCTTGTTTTCAGCCATTTCAAGCAGATACTTTGAGCAGTTATCTCCGCAATTTGAAATATTGAAGATCTTTTTAGGCTGATTATATATCAGCAGAAGAGTCTTAACGCCCGCTGACAATTCCGTTGAATTAAATTTGCCAAAAATATCGTTTTCTATAAGATCAGGGCCAATTACAGTTGAGTCATCAATATCCTTAATGACCTTTTTTGCAAATGGTTCCATGACCCACATTTTATCATACTGATTTGCATAATAGACCTCAGTATTGTATATTTCTTTAGGGTGTTTTCCAAAAAATATTCTAAGCACAACACCATCTCCTTATAGCTATTATTCACAAGCGAAACGGACGTATACGCCCATACAGTCTGTCTTCTTGAAAAATTTTGTTATTCTCATTATACCATTTTTCTGCGGGGAAAGCAAGCAGGATCGCATAAAAAACAAGCCACACCCTTGTGCTGTCAATTGGCACTAGGTGTGACTGTTATGTTGATAATAATTTTGTTGTACATCTATAAGTTGGAATTTATCTTTCAGCAGCGATCAGTATAGCTCTGCAAGGCGAACCGTCCGCACCTGATAGATTTAATGGTGCTGCGTTTAAGAAATAAACTCCCTCTGAAACTTCTGCTAAACGTATCCCTTCAAGCAATACAGCGCCAGCTCCTAATAGGATAAGGTGTACTTCCATCGGAGCATTTTCAGGACCGACAGTTTGAGATTCATTACCAAGAAGTAAAATGTTTGATTCAGCAAACACTTTAGCTGCTTCCGCAGAGACCTCTGCATCTCCCTTGATAAGAATTCTCTTTGCCGCTTCTGAATTCTGTTTTTTCGCTTTTTCAAGTATTTCCGTGGCATCATCGGCAGAAACGATTCCATTATGTTCTGCAACATAAGCCATTCCTATAAATGTATCTAAACTTACGGAATCTACGGTTTTTCCGTCTTTGATAAAATGAAACGGCGCATCTATATGCGTGCCGTTGTGAGCGCACATACTAAAAGCCGTCAGGTTATACAAATCGCCTTTTTCCATTGAAGAAATCACCCTTTTTTTCGGTGTCGGGTCGCCTGGATATACCTGACAGCCGAAAACCTCTTGAGAAATATCATAGATTTTCATTTCATATTCTCCTCCACAAATTCCGATTTGCATTTCCATTCATAATTATCCACTCTAACTTTATCCTCACCTCGCCAAATACTTCTGATACTTACTCTTAGGCTTCTCAGGTATCGTCATAATAAGCCTGCCGCTTGCTATCATTGGCTTGACGTACCTTTCCATAACGTAAGCGATCGTCATTCTGCCATTGAAAAACTCCGCTATCTCATTCCTGCTTCTCGGCGTTTTACAGAACTTAAGTATCTCAGTTTCAATGTCATCTATCGGCACGCTTTCTGCGGCGCTGTTGTACAACGTCACCTTGAATACACCTCTGTCGCTCTCGAATTTCGGCGCAGGCAGACCACTTTGTTCCATAGCATTTATTATCGTAGGTATGCCGCTATATCTGTTCTCAGTTTCCCCGAGTATCTCCATAGCACCCGCTATCTTAGGGTTTCTTGTGTCGGCAGACACTTTTCCCAATCTGTCAAGGGTCATTCTGCCGTAAAGCCCGCCGGGATTTTCTATCTCAAAACGGTCGCTGAACATCTTTATGGTTATAGGCGTCGTGTCCGTGTGGATACTGTAATCTCTGTGGATAAGAGCGTTCAGGATAAGCTCTCTTATAGCAATTACAGGATATTCCGTCTTGTCCGTTCGCTTGCCCGTGTTCGGGTCTATGATAGTCGCAGTTTTCATATTTTTGCGCACGAACACCAAAGCATCATTCAGCATCTGCACAAGTGTTCCGTCTATTCGCTGATTATCTATAAAACGTTCGCCGACGCTTGCCGTACTGCTTATCTCAGTTCCGGGCACAGACACAGCCGTTATGCAAAGCTGCGGAAAAAACGCCTGCGGGTAGTTTGAAAAAAGCATTATTCCGGTCAAAGTAGGTTTGCCCTTATCAGTAAAACCTTGCAGACGGCATATTTCTTCATTTGAAAGCTCGGCAAGATTAGGCTTTTTGCTTTTCAGCAGGTCAAAATAAAGCTTGAATGTGTTGGTCTGAATGTCCTTTGTAAAGGCTCTTTCACAAGTTCTCAGCTCGTCGTGAATGCTTTTTTTGAAAGCCTCATAGCTGTAAACTTCATATTCCGTCATAAGTCTGTCAGCGTCGCCCGACCTGACATATGAGCCTTTCAGCCTGCCCACACCGCTGTAAAAGCAGGGCTTGTCAGCATTATCTATCTCCTGTATCTCGGCAGACACGACAGTTTTGCCGTCGATAGATGCAACGGAAAACAGCGGTCTTATCACAGGCGTCATTTCCTGACACTGCGCCTCGACCTTTTTCATAAGGTCAGCAGCGTCATATACTCCACAGACAGCGTAGCCGTCATTTTCATCTACGCCGAAAATAATAACGCCTCCGCCCGACTGATTTGAAAAAGAGGACAGCGAATCACGCACCTTGGGGCAGCCCTTATTTGCCGCTTTTATCTCTATCTTGTTGCTCTCGCTGCAAACAAGCTGTATTTGTTTCACCATATCTACAAGTTCATTATCAAGCATTTTATCGCCTCCATAATATAATTATACTGATTTTATTAGAATTTGTCAAGATTAGATTCTTATAAAATTGTAATCTGTCTTATAAAAGTCTAATAAAAGTCGTATAAAACGAGGCGATGGCTTATAATTTGATACGGGAGTACAAAAAAATCACCGATACAGGCACAAAGGCTTATATCGGTGATTTTTCTTTACCCATAGTCATTTGATCGAAAAGCCCGCTTAGCCTACCTCAGCTCAGCGAACTAATATAATACCCTAGTGTACTCTTAGGATTAAGCTCCGAAAGATCAACAGCTACGCCTACTGCCATGCCTAGCCGCTCGCGGTCAGCCTGCGATACGTCGAACTCTATGCCCCACGCGTTGCCGTCTATGTTTATCCACGCCGTCGGGCCAAACGTTCCGCCGTCAAGCGTTGCGCCCTCCAGGCTCGGGCATATCGCTTTCAGCTCGTTGTACGTCATGCCTACCTGCACGCCCTCGGTGATGTATCCGCCCGGCGTGACGTGTATCGCGTACGGAAAATCAAGCGTGCCGATGTTCTGTATGTCCATGGTGTAAAAGCCTATCTTCGTGTTCGGGTACACGTCGTCGTTCTCCACAGCGATGATGTTTTCCTGCCCCACTGATATAAAATCCATGCTGAAATCGTCGCCCAGTTCGGCAAAAATATCGTCCGCCGTTTCGTAGATAAGGTCGTTCGCATACACCGTGTCGTCGTAAATGTCATACGGCGCAAGCGTGGTCACGGGCTTAGTCGTGGTCGCCTCGGCGGTCGTTGTGGTGGTAGTTTCCGTCGGCTGAGCGGCGCTGTCAGATTTTTCGTCTGCCGAACTTCCGCCGACTTCGATAAGAAAAGTCGCCGAATGTTCGTCACCGTCTGAATCATAATGGCTCTCAGTGATCCTGAAATCACCCGCATTGTCCACACCAATGCAAGCCTGAGCCTTGCAGGTGCTTCCTATAGGCGCTTCATTTGGGTTTCTCGCAACGTCGCCCGGGTAACTGTAACCCATAACGCCATTGCTGTCTATTATGGTGTCCTCCATGTCAAAGAAAATGCCCTTTGCTATGCCGTCCTCGTCCTCGTAACCGATGTTTGTATATTCGTAGTCCACGATATAGACTGCCGCAGGTTTTTCGTCCGCATACTCATTGCGCTCAGCCGTTTCCGTGACTCCCGTGATGGTAAGCGACCACTGTCCATCAACTGTCCAAGTTTCGCCAATGGTGTAGTAGTCTTTCTTCTTGCTTTTTTTGCCGCTGCCTGAATCGCTGTCAGAACAAGCGGTGAGCAGCACCATCGCGCCCGCGAGGACTATTGCTGTTAGTTTTTTTATGGTCATTTGGTTGCACCCCCTATATCTTGATCTCGATAGCAAGCAGCTTTTCCTCAGTTTTCTCGATCTCTTCAAAAACTACGCCTTTCGTTCTTACAATGTACTTGTCCACCGTTTCATGAAGGTCATTTTTGATAGCTTTTGCCGTCTTTACGTTTATCTTTATCTCTGCAAAAAGCTTTTTCATAAGCTCTTTGGTAACGTCCTCGTTCATGAATTTCAGTATCTTTCCCATTGATTCGGCGAGCCTTTCCACCTGCTGACTTACTTCTTCTTTGAAAGCCTTTGTTGCGTCAAAAAACATTATTGGGTCGTTCAGCAGCTTTAACGCGTCCATACCAAAAACGATCGCGTAATACTCTTGTGACAGCTGCTGATAATAATCATACGCATCGTTAAACTCTTTATTTAGTTTTCTTACAGAATTATAAACGAACATTCCGAATTCATAATTTATCTTCTCTTCAAATTCATCCAGCTTATGATGCTTTCGCAGAACAAAGCTTGTACCTGCCACCATATCATGAAGCTTATCGTGCTCGCTGCGAAACATTTCGTTAGCGTGCTCTTTTATTTTATACGGCACTTTTACCTTGTAATTGTTCCACAAGTTGCGGATAATGCAGTTTACTACCTCTTCGCGTCCAAACTTCTTTACCTCGCCCGAGATAAGCTTTTTCTCATAGTTGTTCACGAATATCACCGAGTCAGCCGAAACGCCGCCGTCTTCAACTATGCGCTTTTTCATACGCTCCGCTCTGTCGTCGTTCTCAGACTTGCAGTGAGTTATCACAACGTTTACGTTGTTTTTCTCAGCTATAAGGCCGTTTATTATGCTTATCTCAAAATCTTCCACTCTGTCAGAGTCGGCGCTAAGGCAGTAGATTATGGTGCTGAACCATTCATTGATAGAGTGCTTGTCGTATTCTGCTACTTTGTCGATTATCTGCTTGTGCCATTCGTCCGCCTTATCGGGTTCAAGACCCCAGCTGTCGCATATCGAAAAAGATATTCGGTCGTTATCTTTCAGCTCGAAAGAATATTCGTGCAGACCCTTAGCCGTCACGGGCTTTCCCGCACCCGTCGGTGAAACTTCTTCTCCAAATATGTAATTCAGCAGACTGCTTTTGCCAACGCCCGATTTGCCGGCTATCAGTATATTAGTTTTTATCTTGTCGCCTTCCATTATTTTCTTGCTCCTTTTTTCGTATCCTTGAACATATCAACTACAGCTTTTACTATTCTCTCTACAATTTTCTGATCCTTGCCCTTGCTGATCTCTTTCATTACCTTTTTCAGATTTTCAACAGTAAAGTAGTCGGAAATTTTGGTGATCATAAGGTCTTTCGAGCCGCCGTTCTCTATGCAGGCTTTAGTGTATTCCTCGCAGATCTTCGTTATCGCAACGCCGAGGGTAGCCGTAACAGTAGTTGCCACTGAAACATTTACCGTGGCTTTCGCCGCGCCGCCGACAAATGGGATCACCGAAAGCAGCTGAGAAGCCAGCGTTTTTCCTATATAAGAAACGAAGCCCGCTCCGGCTAAATTTTTCACAGCGCCCTTCATATCATTATCTATTCCGTAGCAGCTTAAAATATCCATCGCCATTTTTACCTGTATGCCCATAAGCGGAACCGAATCGGAAAGTGGCACGGGTACAAATGATGTAGCCGTAACAATACCTGCGGCTAAAGCCGCGTATTTCGGTATCTTGTGCTTTATCATCATTTCTGCCATTTGACCCTGCGCTTTTTTGAGCGACGGGATAAAGCTTTCTCTGAGGTAATCGTCAAGATTATGATGTGCCCAGCTGTTTATCTCAGATTTCTGCACATACTCGTCGCCAAGATCGCTGTTAGTAGAATAGGTAAACACCTCAACGCCGTTTATTCTGCTGCGTTTTCCGGCTTCGCCGACAGCGTCCTTTATCTGGGCGACTTCGTTCTCGTCAAGATTATCCACCTTTGTAATAATAACGCACACGGGGATATTTCTCGCCTGTATGTCTTTTATCAGCCTTTCGTCAAGATCCATGAAGCGGTTATTTATGCAGTACCAAACCTCGTGGATGTGCATACCCAAATCCGCAGGATATGTATTTTTGCGTTCGTCGATAAGATCTATTATATTTTTGTAAAAAGCGCTGTTTTCCGGCGTAGACGAGCTTTCTACCTCGTAGCCCTCAGTGTCGAACAAGGTAATGCTCTTCGAACGATATTCGTGAATACCCCTTGTCTGCGGCTTTCCACTGCTTCCGACAGGCGCGGCGCTATCCTTATCGAACTCGAAGAAGTCGTTTATAAGGCTGCTTTTGCCAACGCCGGTAGCTCCGCACACTATGATATTGATATTTTTTGAAGCATTTTCCTTTACTTCTTCATAGCACTTATCATAGTCAAAGTTTTTTACGTCAAATTTCTTGTTGATGTTTTCGTTCATGTCAAAAACTCCTTTTCCTTATTGATTTGTCAATTATCAGCTATAACTGACATAATAATACGTTTTTGTATGTTAATTATAACACATTCTTTTTCACTTTTGTTAAGCTGGCTGCTTAGTATAACGTTTTCGTAAGATATTTTTTTATTTTAACAAAAAACATGGCACAATCCGCTTCTTATACAAATATCGCATTATTTCAAATACTTTACATCATTATATCACATTATTTCACATATTTCAACCCCTTTATAGGAAAAATTCCGACATAATGCATAATGATATAGGATAAAATATTATATATGGGGGTGCAAATAATGTACGAGAACAAATTCATGTATGACAATAATTTTGCTTTGAGGATCTCAAAACTTCGCACACAGAAAGGTGTTTCCGCAAGGGATATGAGCTTATCTATTGGACAGAACGCAGGGTATATAAACAATATCGAAACAGGAAAAGCCCTGCCCTCTATGACCTCTTTCTTTTATATCTGCGAGTATCTGGGCATTACGCCGCAGGAGTTTTTCGACGCCGACGCCGAGCAGCCAAAAGAGCTGAGTAAGCTTATCTCTGACCTGAAAAAGCTCAACAAAAGGCAGCTGGAGAACATTGCTGATATTGTTAATGATCTGGCTAATGGGAATAGGCGGTGAGAGGGGAAAAGGTAAATTTGTACGTCTGCCGCATAGACAAGACCGACACTTTGAAGCATGATTATAAGGTAAATAGGTACAGGGGAGGTGAGTTCAGGGCAAAAAAAATCACAGCCCCCTCGAAAGCTGTGATTCCTTTTCAACTCAATACTCCTCCGCCAACAGCAGCGTAATATGATCCACATCGTCGATCATATACGCCCTGCCGTTTACCTCCACGTCGGTCGGTATGAAATATTCAAGCTTAGCCTCGGGGCATTCCTGCATATGATAAATGTGCAGGAATTTTTTCTGCCCTCTGAACTCTGTCACTATGTTGAAAACTTGCAGATAATCAAGCTGTCCGCTGACCTTTTCTCGCATTTGCTCTACGGCTGAAAATAACGCCACTTGCAATTCAACAGGGAAGTTTTCTGCCACGCCGCTTGTGACATATCTGCTTCCGCTGAATGTGTATGCCATAAGATACCTCCTAATAATATTCTCCCACCAACACCCTAGCCTCCTCGATACACTCCCTCAACATACTCCTGTCGCAAAGCATACCCTCTATCTCTTCGTCCGTGTAGCCCATATCGTAAAGCAGCATAAGATCCTCCTGCGATACCCCGAACATACCGCATATGTCAAAAAGTTCGTCCTCATCGTAAGCGGGCTTTCTGTATCCATAATAGTTCCAGCTATAGCAGAACTCGTTTGGAATAAAACTGCTTTTCTCAAAACGCCCACGCTTGTCAATGCTTATGATCTCCCCCTCTGTGACCTTTATCACTTCAAAAGGCAGCTTTTCAAGGAAACTGCCTTTCAGCACATTTTTCATAATGTCCTCAGTAGACGTGTACACATACAGCCCCAACTGCTTGTAATGGATAAGGCAAAGCGGATTGTCGCCCTTTGCTATGAAAAGCTTGTTCTTGTCGCTAAGTATCGTGAATACGAAAGAGCCTTCTACCGCCTCTGACATTTTCGCTATGGTCTTGAAGTCAAGTCTGCCGTATTTCTCAATAAGCTGTGCGGCAACGTAGCTGTCAGTTTCTATCTTGCTTTTCGGCAGATGTTCAGACTTTGCAAGCTGACTGTCATTGTAAAGCACGCCGTTGTGACATAAAGCAAAAGACCCGTCCGCAGTTTTGCCTGTGAACGGGTGGTTATTGTAAATGTACCTAGCGTCGCCTTGCGTAGTCATTCTCGTGTGACCTGTGAGGATAACCGTGTCCTCGGGCACATAAAGTCTTACCTTGTGAGCAGGCTTTGCTCTCTTGAAAACTTTAAGTTCGCCGTGTTTCACATAAGCTATTCCCGTTGCGTCCTTGCCCCTTACCTCAGACTCGACGGATAATCTGTTGATAAGTTCTTTCATCTCGCTCCTGCTGAGCGAACGTCTGTAATTCACAAATCCAAATATCGCACACATAGTTAATCCTCCTCGCTGACAGGCTCGTTAACATAGAGCCTTTTCTCTTTCAGATACCTGATAAGCTCTGTATATTCAGGCTTTATGCTAAGAACAAAATCCGCCCAGGATTGCTTGTTCATATCATCATCATTAAGGCATACTGCGTTTTGGCATATGCTGTCTACAAGTTCAAGCGTCGCCATAAAGCTGTTGAATTTCAGCGTACCTCTAAACAGCCTTATCTCAACAGTATCAGCATTTGTTATGTTCACACAGGCATATCTGCCCTTAGTGCTTTTCTTTGCCTTTTCAAGTATCTCTTTCGGCTTGTCATTGTAGCCGTGTCTTGCCGCCCAGCGGTCAACGCTGTATGCAGTACGCCGTGAGAACTTGAAAAGCTCGTTCCAATGGCTCTCGAAAAAGAACATTATTCGGCTTATGACTTCTTCCTGTTCCTCGTAGGAATATCCAAGCTGTTTTCGGCCTATATGGACGTGAAGTCCGCAGGTAGACGTATTATGCGAACGGTAGCCAAGAGAAAGCGCTTTTCTCACAATATCGTCCCACGGAAATTTCTTTCGGTGAAAATCTATTGAACAAGGGTGGCTGACAAGTTCCATTCCCTCGTCAAGAGAGCCGTCTGACTTTATGTAAAGCACTTCATTCTGACCATTAGCTGTATCATATATCTTTTCCGCATTATCATCGTATCTTCCTGCACCGTCTATCTCCAGTTCAACGCCGTAAAAACGCACGTTGTCTTCTTTCGGCAGTTTGTAGAACACTGGCTTAGGCTTGTAGTAATAATCGTTTATGTAGTCGCCGTTATCACAGCAATCGTCATAACATTCACGGCAATAGGCGTTATCGCCGCGCCAGTAGGTATCGTCCGAATGCACGATAGTTTCGCAGTTTGAACAGCGGTAGTAATGATTATCGTAGCAATCTGTACAGAGGATAGTATTCTCATCGCTCACAGTATTCTGTTCAAGACAGCGTTCGCCGCAATGGTCGCAGACCAAGGTTTCGTTATCGTAGCAATCCTGACAAAGTATCTCGTTTTCGACTTCATAGCATTCCGCCTCGTCCTCTAAAGCGCAGCCGCAAATGCTGCAATGGGTAAGTTCGCTCATTTTAAAACTCCTTTACAAAAATTAAAGGCAGCCCCGAAAGCCTGCCTATGGTGTTCACTCGTCCTTATCTGCGATGTAGGTGATGATCTCCTGCGCTATCTCCGCCAGCACGCTGCCCACAAGCACGAGTATGACTTTAGCCTTGTTCATCGTAACGCCCTCCTTTCCGCATTTGCGTTACTTCACAAAGATGATGTATATTTGTAAAGAGTAAGTTTCCGAAAAGTGCCGTACTAAACCGCTGAACATTAAGATAAACCGATATTTTTTGAAAGGAATGATAAATCATGTTTGACGATATACCCGACATCCTTACCGCTAAAGAATGTCAGCAGCTTTTAAAGATAGGCAAAAACTCTATGCTCCGTTATCTTAAAACAGGGGAGATAGAGGGATTCAAGATAGGCAGCAGGTGGAGGATATACAAGTTTAGTGTTATTGAGTTTTTGAGGAAGAGGTGAAAAAATAGCCGCCCCTGTACTGTGTTTTTCAGTACAGGGGCGTTATTATGATCCCTACAAATCACCTCCATACCAAAACACCTCCTTCCCCCTAGACTTCCTGCGTATGTATTCATACAACGCCTTTTCCTCCTCACTCGGCGGAGAAAACCCAAAAAGCGTGTTTAGCGATTGCAAAAACGGAGTTTCCTTGTCGCTTGTTGGAACTGATGAAACGCCCATATCCTCAAATTTGCTGAGCAGCTTTGAAACTGACCGCTGACATTTTTCGCTGTTCTCTATCACGCTCTCCATAGTAGGTCGTGAAGCGTGCGCAAGTTGCTTTGAAAAATCATTCATCTTTTCGCCAAGCTTTGTCTTGCCTGAAACGTACTTTTTGATCTGTTTTTTCTGCCAGTAGGGCGATATAAAACAACTGTCTTTGTTAAGCACAAAAACGTCATCGAAAACATCTCTTATGACCTCCATTCTCCTGCGGTAAATTTCCACCAGCTTTTGAACCGTGTATGCTTTCTCGGAAAGCTTGTCCGCAAACTTTTTCCTGCACCTCACTTCAACACGCATCGTGTCTTTGTAATGTTCTTTCTTTTCATCACTGCTGTTCTTCTTATTTCGAACTTCGTGACCCTTATTATATACAACAAATTCTACCTTTTTAGAGTCATTGACAGCATTGAATGAACTGTCAGGATCAAAATCCTCAGTATTCTCCTCAAGCTTCTTGTTGTGATGAAAACCAAGCGTCAAATAAAGCTGACGCATAATGCGTATGTACTGAGTAATTTTGTCCTCAGGGATACCGTGAATATCCTCCGTTAGATCGACCCTCGTGATCTCAAAGTCATCTATCGTCAAGCCGCTAAAACAATACTGTATCTGCATATCCAACCGCTCGACCATATCGCAAAATTTTATAATATTGCTTATATGCTCAGTCTTCATATAAGGCTTATAAAATTTATTAGGATTTATCCTAAGTACTAATTTGTACTTATTGCTGTTTTTATACAATTCAGCCTTACTGCTTCTTCTTGTTTTTATTATAATGCCCATGCCACTTAATTCAGTGGAAATAAATTCTTTATTACCTGCCCCTTTTTTAGGGTCTACCATTTTAAAATTTTTAGTTAGTTTAATTATGTCATCGAAGTCGGAACTGTAAGTGAGTTCCAGTGTATCTATGAAATAAATATTCAAGATAATACCTCCTAACAATTAATTTTCAACAAATATTTGTCAAATTAATTTCATGTTATCTTGCTATTTGAATTTTATGTCACAGACAAATATATAAAAATATTAAACTTACAACTATTATTTAGTAAGCAGTATTTATATAATACCAGCTATCAAAACTCCCTAAAATTAGAAATAAGAATTATGGGGGTAAGGGGGAGAGGTATCCTAAAAATGACAAAAAAGGTGCAGCGGTTTCCCATTTATATATAGACAGAAAATCTGAAATACTTACGAAAAAAACCACAATGGTAACGGTTGAACCATTATCATTGTGGTTTTTAAACTTATTTTTTCATGGTAAATTTACAGTATATTTTATAATTTACATATATAGGTATAAGATGGCTTTGCATTTCGGATGTTTAGTGTCCTTTATTATAGCGTGTTTTTAATGCTCAAACTTACTTTATCTGCAATATTCTCAGCACGGATCCATTCCAAAATTGAAGGTGTAATGTCGGTAAGAGTAGCCCTCTTATCACGAACTTTAATGAGAAAAGTCATTATTTCATTATCAAACTTCATCTCTTCCAGAAGCATATCAGCTTTTTGTCGTGCTACATCGTATGAATTAATACATTCCTGTGTCAATGGCCATTTTTCACATTTATTAATAGCAGCAATACAACCTCTTACAACATTAGGTTCTGGATGAACAAGGACAATGATGTTAAGACTATTTATTAACTCGCTGATATTTGCTTTATAGAAAGTTTCCCATTCTTTTGAAATTGAAGCTATAAATGTTTCTGATTTCTGCTTAAAAATCCCAGGGCTTACAGCTTTTAAATTGTCAAATGTTTTCTTTGAATAACTCATGAGATACTGCAAATAAGTAGCAGTATTTGATTGCAAGGAAAAATTAAATTTTTTCCTCGCAAGAACATAGGATGTAAGAGACGGGGTGAGTTTTGTTAAGCTGTCGAAAAAAGTAGAATTTCTTTTGGCAGCATTGGCGTTATCATTCTCTTTCTGCCTATTATCAACAACATCTTCAATTAGAGCGATGGTTGACTGAATTTTTTCATGTAGCACTACTCCACCCCCTTTAATGACTTTAATAAAATTTCAAAATCTTTTTTCTGTTGTTCAAAACGAGGATCAACATTATCGTTCCAGTTGCCTTTACGTGTCAAATTCTCCTTTTCACTGTGCAGCTGACCATAAGCGGTATCAATATCATTGTTTACTTTTTGCAGTGTTTTAAGAAAAGGTAAAACAACGCCTATTGGGTTTGATGAGAAGGAATATAACACAGAAATATCTTCATCTTCAGAATAATCCTTTTGAAGTATTCTCATGGCCTGTACGATTTTTGGCGCCGATTTTTTTAGCTCTTCTAAATTGACATTATTACTGCTGATATTGACCCCCGCAATAAAACATTGTTGATAAAAGCTTTGAATATCATTGATGAGATCACGAATATCACTTGAGTCCATCTCATCCTCCATGTCAATGTTTTCAAAAAAGCCAAGTATATTTGCTGCAGTTTCATGTGCAAGATTGGTTTCTTCTACTACTACTTTTTTTACTTTAGTAATTACTTTTTGTGCCAGCTCAAAAATTTCTTTCTTATCCTTGATATTAACATCATTTTCATCTAGGATATATTTTGATTTGCGAATTTCTTTCAATGCAGCTTGATAAAGCGAATAATTTAGCACATAGCTATCTGTGTTGATCGACATACCCTGAATAAGGTTAAAGTATCTGACAGAAGCTGTATATGCGTCGGTCGTTTTAGGGTCATTATATATAAATTGATGCAAGTCGTACCACGCACGAGAGTGCCCTATTGAAAATTCAGCCGATTTATTTTTTAAACTATCCGCACGAAGAAATGTTTCATCTCCTAGATGATTAAGTTTTGTATCACCTATTTTTCCGTTGATTATTAACTTGTACACTTTTTCAATCATAGCTGCCTTGATGTATGCAGGAATGGCAGAACCTTTATCTACATCCTTTATAACATTTACAAACCGATCTTTGTTTCGTTGCAACCATGAGGTAGCAAGGTAGATTGCTGAAGCTGAATCGGGAAAATTCCACGATTTATTTCCTAGATAGAGCCACTTACCAAAGCAGAGAAGAAGTTGATATGTCTCGTCTGTATCACGGAGTATCACAATACATCTATTAATGCCTTGATCTTGCCTTTCAAACCCTATTAGTCTGTTGCCTACAGAATCTTTAAATCTGTTTTTTGAATCAAGCGGAACTCCTTCCTGCTGCCAATTGATTGCATCATAAACAAAATTGCTAATTTGCTCACGAACATTTACAAAGCCCATAAGGTTGGCACCATCATAATGCCAAGCAAACACTTCTTCTTTGAATGAATCATATTTTTTTTGATTTTTCGGATCAATTTTAAGGATCTCTTTCAATGTGGGATTTGAAGATTGAGCCTGAACTTCCGCTTCAACAGCAGCTTCATCATTTATACTATCCGTGTCATTTGTTTTGGTTAGAGGGTCGTTAGCAGTAACTAAAGTATCTACGTAGTCCGGTATATTCTTGACATTTGTCGTGCTTGTGAGCTTGCTTACAAAATCACTAAAATCGAGTTCGAAAAATATCTTTGTATTTATTCCAGCAATGCGACCATTACTCGTAACATCAAGTGTTTTATCTGTCCAAAAACTTATAAAAGTAACCAAGCGTTTTCTGTAATCAGATTTCTGTTCCTGAGGTATTTTTATAGATTGAACTATATTTCCTATTCTGTTTTCAATAGATTCAGGAAGTGAAGAACGCCAACCTAAGCAAAATTTAGGAAATGTCGATATATTATATAATACCTCGTTTACAGCAGGCTCTATAATATCCCTTAGAATATATCTCGGCGTTTTATGGTTTGACATAGCATCGTATAGATTTATAATCGCATTTTTAGTGAAAGGGAAAAGAGATATTTGCCTTCCCGATGCCAGTTTA
Organism: Ruminococcus sp. 210702-SL.1.03; assembly: GCF_020559915.1. Taxonomy (GTDB): domain Bacteria; phylum Bacillota; class Clostridia; order Oscillospirales; family Ruminococcaceae; genus YE71. Next base: position 23,341 of record NZ_JAJCLZ010000018.1, on the reverse strand, counting down.
AATTTATCCCAATAGTCATGATCATCGTCTTCATAAACCGGCATTTCTTCTGAGTAAGCACCATTTTTTACCCATTCATCAAGAACTTCGCTATCGAGAGATATAGCATTAAGATACTTGGCTACAAATTGAACAAGGTCGCTTTTGTTTTCCCCGATAACGCCGTCATGTATTGTTATTTGCTTTGTGATACGGTCACGGTAGTTATCTCTGAATTGATTATAGTACTGGGTTGTGGTACCTACAACAGAGATCAGTCTACATAAGTTGTCCACCTCATTTGAACCTGTATGACCAGTTACAAGAGCGTTAAGTAGAGCCTGATTAACACCTGTAAATGAAGTAATATCTTCTATTAGCAGTATTAAATTTTTTCCCTTTCTCTTTAATTCCTGTCTAATTTCTTTGAATATCTGCTGAAAATCGCCTGGTTCAATGCCGGCACTTGTCTGAATTACAGTTTCAACAAAAGAATTCATATATTCTGTTATTTTCACTATAAAATCATCATCGCCGCCTTCTAAAAGGTTGTCGGCAAAGTCCTGCGCTTTTTTGTCAGCATCATCTAATTGGTTGGTAAAATCAATATCAAGTGTTAAGTCCTCTTTGGTAAACTGAGCGATCAAATCAAGATCAATACTAGATGATGAACTTGTTATCTTGTTGTAGAGCCTGTCTATTGGACCGCCTGCAGCCATTAGCCTTTCTTGAAATAAAGAGTTATTAAGTAAAGCAACAAGTTTTTTTCTTTTCATGCTGCTCAACATCTCGCTGGTATCATTCTCAATTTCGACTATGAACTGATGGTATATGGTTGACTTAAACTTATTTTCAGTAATAGCTTTATTTGCTTTTACAAGACGTTCGTAGGCTTCTTTGTTTGATATTTCTTTAACTTCCTTAATATCAAGAAGCTGTCTGATAGTTCCTTTAAGTGTGTTATCACTTCTTCGTATCAAAAGAACTACATCATCTTTTTCTTCTTTGGCAGAAAGCATAGCATATAACCAACGTATAAAATGTGATTTACCAGCACCACTTGAGCCTTCAACTATAACAAATTGATGTTCATTTTTCGTTAGTTCATTATTAAAGATGTCCCTGTATATATATTCTTCAGATCTATAAGTTTCCTCGAACTGATTCCCCGATTTTGTACCAACTACTATTTTGCGAAAAGGCACATGGGTTGCAAGAAAATCACTGTCCGTACTATCAATAGAATCTATTCTTAACACCTGATTGATTCTCTTTTTGGCAATAGCCGTATTCATTACTTCACCACCTTTTTAATAATGATATGTGTAACTTCAGAAGTGAACTCATGTTCATCATTTGGAAACAGATGCCATGTTTTTTCACTATCAAGATGTCTTTCAAGTTCAATTTCTTTATTATCATGCATTAGTCTAAGAGCATTTGACATGGCAAGATTCAACGTTTGTTTTATTCTGGCACCTTTTAATGCAACAGACGAACTGTGGTGAAGACTGTTGAGGAAATCCTCAACAGAATATTCCTTGTCTTTTTCAATATTACCGAGGAGCATGAAATCTTTCAATGCTATGTACATATTTGGAAGAAAGATTTTAGCTTGTTCCTGAAAAAATCCAAAGCCAAGAAAGTTGATCCAAAATCTAACACCAAGGATTACATCTTTCTCAAGTTTAAGAGAAGGTATTCCTGTTTCGGCATTTATAAGTCTTATAACTTCAGTAGAAGTAGTGACTGAACCATAACTTAACCATTTGTCGTCTGCCCCCAAAAAGCAAGAGATTACTTTATAAAAATCAGAAGAGCTATCGTTAAAAACCATCGAGTTACAAAATAGACGAAATGAAGTTAATGATTTTATAGTATCTTTATTACCAGTGAAAATGATTTTATTTTCGCCATTATAATCTATAAGTTTCAGCTCCTTGGCTGTGTCTAATACAGGTCTGAAGTAAGAGGTCTTAGCAGTGTTCAATTCTGATGGGATTAGAATATTATTGAGCTCTTTTTCATCTATTGGACCTTTATCAGCAACGATCTGACTTATCGAAAGGACACGTTCTGGAATAGGCTCTGTCTTTATAGGACTAAAAAACATTATGTCAGCTCCCTCTTAATAATATAGTCATACTTACAAGCTCCATTTACCAGTTCGGATATGTTCTTGTTCCGCCTAGTAATATAAAAATCGGAGTTTACTATGTACACACGGTTGTATTCCTTGTCATGAGATATATTCAGTACTCTCTCAGCAAGTTCTTGATCATCGCCAATATAAAAAACGATGTTTCCTGAAAGATAGTAGTAACTGTTCATTCGACTAAGTTCAAAGAATTCACTATACCCCATGTAGTATTGTGTGGGTTTTATAATTTTACAGCTTAATAACCTAACTGCTAATTCAGACTCATCAGGTATGATTATGATATCAGCATCGATCAGTAAATTTTGTATTATTTCATAAGAATCTTCTTCACAAATTATAAGCATTTCTTTAGTGCCAGTCATAACATCACATAGTTTTCCTTCTGGAATTGATACAGGATAGAAAATGGGCTTTTTTAATGGAAAATGATTTCCTCGTTCTGATCTTATATTGTTATGATTATTGCATCCAGCACAGTATTCCTCGGTAAGAAGATAGATGTCATTGAACATTGATGACCAGCAGCTTTTTCCTACTCTTCGTAATTTAGATGTCAATTCGTTTATTTCAATATAGATACTTTTACTTTCATCATCACGTATACTATTAAAGATCTTAATGGTTTGCTCACAATCAAATCTTATTCGTTTGTCAATTAGCTTTATATTGAAAATATACCTGTCGTCGCTATATTTCACGTCTGTTATTTCGATCATTCTAGCTCTTCTAAGCAATAGAATAACATAAACATTCCATGTGATATCGGCATTATTTACGTCAACATAGAAAGAATCTGTATCACTGTAATTAGGTTTAACAGATGTATCTATCACAATAGAATCCAATCGAATATTAGTTTTGCGGTTGTTAAGCATACTAAACCAACGTCCACATAATTTCTCAACGGTAAGAACTTTTTGTGTCATTGACATAGTTGCTTTTATATCGTCATCGGTATAGAGCATAACGCTTAGACATGGAAGACCATCACGTCCACCACGTCCGCATTCCTGATAATACTGGTCTGCGCTTGATGGAATATAAGAATGAATAACTGTTCTTACATCTTTTTTGTCTACACCTACACCAAATGCGCAGGTGGCTATCATCAGGTCAAATTTATCACTTATCCATTCGTTTATAATACGTTCGCGATCAATTGATTTTGTTTTTCCAGTAAAAATCCTAGTATTGTCAAATCCAACTTTGGCTAATTCATGTTGTATTTTTTCAGCATCATCAGGAGAATTAACATATATTATCATAGGACGTGGAAGCTTACAAACAAGCTCTTTGATCCTATCGTGCTTTTCAGTATATGAGTTGCACTTTATAATGTCAAAACGCGGTTCTTTTCTCAGTGCATCAAGCCGTATCTCTATCCAGCGCTCATCATCTCCATAGAACATTTTTAGATTGTCAACAACTTTTTTACTGAAAGTAGCTGAAAGCAGATAAGTTCTAAGAGAAGGGTTATCTTTTACCAGAAGTCTTTTGAAAGAATCAAGACACTGAAAATCTACGCGGAATGAAGCCCCCCATTCAATGATTATATGTGCTTCGTCTATAACAAGGTTTTTTAAATAGCCTTTTGAATTTGCTTTGAGAATGCTGTCCTGTATCCTAATGTTCTTAATCAAAGCTTCTGGTGAAATAAAGAGCATTCTGACAAGATTTTCATCAAGTGCGGAGATCAATTCATCGACATTACATCCACTGTGATAGTACATTATCTCTTCCTTATTATCAGGTTTAATTATACTTGAAGCGTTTCTTTGCTGGTCAAGCATAAGTGAAATCGTAGGGACAATGATAATTGTCAGACTGTTGTCATACTGATAGGAAACAGTCTGCGTAATAAGGCTTTTTCCTCCGCCAGTGGACATGGCGACCATAGCAGTATAGCCAGCAGGAACGCGAAGTGCTCCCATGACAGCAAGTTGTTGTTCTATGGATTTGAAAGTCCTAAATTTTTGTTTAGTAAGTTTGTAGATATATGGATTAACCGCCTTGATTGCTGTATCATCCGCAACTTTTTGTACTTGCTGATTGTCAAAAGTAGTTCTTACAAAGGTTTCATTAACATAGTTAGGAAGCTCAAAATTAGCATAGATGCTATCGTTTGAGTAATTTACCTTCAAACCAAAACGATTTGGTGTCAACAAATTATAGCCTTTTATTGTTACGCTTGTTTTGAGAAAAAGCAGAAAATTTCTTAAAGAACATTCAAACTCTATCTGCTTTTCAAAAGTTTGGTTAGACATAAAGCGCTGATAAGCGTTTATCATACGATCAGCCACAGCAGTATTGACATTGTCGCCATTTAGCAGGTCTGTGCTATTAACTCTCATATCCGGATTATCAAAAAAATCCTGAACCTTATGAATTATATCATGATCTGTCATCGATTAATCATCCTTATGTAACATGTTGAATCGAGCACGATTCTCGGTTTAGTAAATGATTTAAGTATTAGCTCATTTACTCTCATTTTCTCTGTAAGGTCAATATCTCTATGGAAATATTCTGCTGAGACACATATTGAGCTGTATTCTCTATTAAGCGTATCACTTAGAAGATCTATTCGTCTGAGTTTATGAAACTCTTGAATAGCCTGTTTTTTTGCAACATCATGACAAGCTGTTACTTTGCTTACCCATTCTCCGACAGAATGAGTTCTTTTAAACCACAGTAGATTTGAACTTGCAAATTTTCTACTTATATCAAGAAAATCATTTGAAGGCGTGCGCTTGCCAAAGTTTGCAACATAATTTTTCAGTTGTGATACTGGTATGTTGAAATATTTTTCAAATTCTCTTATAACACTGCGGTCTGTTTCTACACACATTCTATCCATAGATATATATGTGCTGATTATTTTCGAAGAAAGAAAACCACGGTATTGATTGATCTGTTTTAATGAAATACCATTCTGTAGTAAAAGTAGTTCATCAGGAGTAATATACCAATTAAACGCAAACCCTTCCCAGTTAATTTCGCTGCGAATAGCAACAGCAGCACACCTTCCTTTATATGCAGATACGGCATTGTTCACTATACTGTCAAAAATCCCATCACCAGGTGCAAAGAAATGAAGGTAATCATTCTCTAAAGCCAAATTACGTTCAAACGTTCCCTGAATAGAGTAGCTATCATTCTGTATAGCTTTATCACCATTAAGCACTCTTATGTGGTTTTGCATCTGATTTAGTTTATCATTTATAATTGCATCCATATCAGGAGGAACAAACAGTGTGTTGTATGCTGATTTAGGTGAGAAAGATGATGCATTAAATCTCACTACATCATCCACAACTTTATTTCCGTGAAATCCAGCAAGATGTGACCATGACATCATAGAATTGCGGAACAGCTCTCTCTCATTTTCATTATAGCGCTTTACAGTTTTCTCAATTTCGCTATTTATGTGTTGATATGCGTATGCTGTTATGTCAAAATGCCGTTCTTCTTTTACACGCTTTTCTATCTTTTTGATTTCATCGATCATGTCATCAACAATAGAAGCTAAACCATATTTGAAATCACTCATAACGGCGTTTCTTATCTGTTCATCAATATCATTCATTATGATTTCAAGACCACTTTGTGATTTATTGAACATATTAAGACCCTTGTTCCATATATCAGCAAGATCCTTTTCTACAGAGTCATTTGCATAAACTATTACAGAAACTACATCTTTAGTTTTGTCTCTTCCTATTCTGTCAAGACGTCCTATACGTTGTTCAAGTGTATTAGCGCTCCATGGAAGGTCTATACAAATAAGCTCATCTGCTTTTTGGAAGTTTCTGCCTTCACCACCGCTTTCATCAGAAAGCATTATACGGTAACCAGGTTCATTTTGGAAACGGTAAGTATTAAGTTCCAGTTCATCAGGTGACATCCCTTCACAGAAAAAAGCACAATGTTCTTCACCAAATACTTTGGTCAACAATCTACGAAACAGCTTATGCGTTCCGGTAAAATGTGTGAATACAAGTACCTTTTTATCGTAAGCTTCCTGTTCTAGATAATCACAGATGGTAACCATTCTTGACATAAAATCCACAGGGTCATCCAGAATACTTCTTATTTTTTCAATTGTTTTTATGTCTTCTGATATCCATTTATCAGTCAATCTTCTGATTTCAACAGGAACAGAAGGGATCCTTTTCAGCTCATCAGAAAATGCCTCTGATGAACTAAAAAATGCACTGATAAGAGGCAGTATCATTGTATCAAACTCTTTTTTGTTGAAGTTATTACTAGATATCCATTCAGAAAGTAATGAATAAACCCTAAATTCTGTATTATTGAAGTCAGAATCCATTTCATAGGATATCTCTTTAAGAACTCTGTTGTTTGTGTCTTCTGGTTTCTTTCTGTTGCGTATTACACATTTTTCAATTTGGTATGCCTCACAGATATACGCAACCATCCTTTCGAGATTTATCAAGGAAAAATTATCTGCTTCATAATTGAGTTTTTCAATATCTTCTTCGATCATTTTATCTTTTGTTTTTCCAGCTATATCCTCAAGTGTATCAACAAGTTCGTCAAATGCTTCGCGAGTATCTTCATTATGTTCATTATCAGAATCCCTTATAACTTCTTTATAATCTTCAAGATACTCTATCGCAGAATGTACTTTGCGGACTATTTTATTTTGTAATTCAAGTAAGCCAGTAAATTCTTCTTCTCCCATATCAGAATATCTTTCAGGCTGGATCAGCGAAAGAAGTTTGTGATATTCTTCGCTACGACTTTGAACAGGTGTAGCACTGAGCATTATTACATTATTGGCAGTACGACTAAGTTTTAGCATCGTTTCATAGCGGCAATCATTGCCCAGAACAGAGTGTACTTCATCAATAATAATAAAATCATATTTGTCATTTGTCATCGTTATCTGACTCATCGGAGTTATTTTTATATTGTTTCCGCTTAGATTGTCACCATTGAACAGCCTAAACTTAAAAGCAAGCTCTGTCTTCCACTGTTCAACCAATGCGTCAGGAACACATACAAGTACTTTTTTATTTTTCTTATCTGATAAATACACCTTTAAAACAGAAGCGGCCTCTATCGTCTTACCAAGACCCACCTCATCAGCTATCATATATCTGCAACTGGGTTCGGAAAGGCAACACATAACTGTTTTAAGCTGGTATGGCTTTAAAAATATCTTACAACCAGCAAGTTCCTTAAATCCGTAGAAAGCATTATCGATAGTATGAATAGCGTTATTGACTGCACTTCTGCCAAAATACCACATAGGATTTTGAAACTCAAAGCGCTTTAATTGTGACAGTGGTGATACATCATTTGAATTAAATGTGGCCTTAATATCTTTTTCACAAATCTTCAATACTGTGCTAGTGTCAGAAGTCAGATAATAGTAGATAAAGTTATTACTCTTATCAATATTGTGCTGGATAATATGATGCATATTTCCGTTGTATTCAGCAAGAGAACCATTTCTAAGTATGCAATGATTAAGCTTTGATAAAGGAAATTCCAGTGTTTTGGGAACATCATAATATTTTCTAAGATTTAAAAGATCAAAAAATTCCACTTTGGCTACCTCGGAAAAATCGTTGATCTCAACTATTCTACCTGAAATGAAATCTCTTGGTTCATTGGGATGTTCAACATCAATCGAACATCTGACATACATTCCTATTTTCAGCATATCATCACCACCTAAAGCTTAATTTTGTGCTATTCGCAAACAAATGTCCTTACTCGAACAATATTTGCAATGTACACCTCGATTATCTTTGTATCTTTCTTCGTCGTTATTTATAATAACCTCAAGATCAATACCCATTGCATTCCTTATAAAATCGTCTAATTTTACTACCAAAAAGTCATCCCTGAATCTATGGATGTCAGATGGTTTGTTAAAACTGTTATGCTTTCTGAGATATCCTACAAGATACTTATACAATTCTGAGATTATTTGGGATTTTTCATATTCATTTGAAATCTTAAACTTATCATCAAGAATTTGGTATTCTTCAATAATAATGTTTTTAAGTTCATTTTCGTTTAATCTCTTTCCAACGTAGTTAGTGAGAATAGCATTTTGCAATAAGACTCTCATATAGAATACTACAAGAAATCTTTCTCTGAAAATAGTTTTACCTTGCACAACACTTTCAAGAGCAAATCTATATGGACACATACTATATTTGATTTTATCAACGCCTTCATTATCCTTTGGATAATGCTCTCCTGTCGGATTACTATACTTCAAATGCGGAATATAGCTATCAACAGTATCACTATGATATTTTCTCACTTTAATTCCTAGCATCTTTATTAGGTGATATAATTCGTTATTTTTATGATCAACAGTCTTGACATAACTAAGTTTACAACCGATGCGGTTAAATTCTAATCCGTAAAGTAAAGTATAACGTTTGAAATTCTTAAATTCCATTTTAGACTTAAGGAATATTTGATAGTTTTTTTCTAATGGCTCATAAGAATATTCAAAAAAGTTAATATCGAGAGGCCAAGGAAGCCGTTCGTCATTAGCTGCACATATATCGCTGTCACTAAGACAACAAAAATGATAACAAGTTTTCTCTGCTTTTTGTTTGCTACTTCTAAGAATATCACCATCTATCTGCTCAAAATCTCTTACAATCCAGTTTGCCCCATGCATTAGATTATCATCTTGACTAAGATAAAACGACATTGTTTGTTTCAGACATGTAAATGTGCCTGTATCAGGTAGATCTATTTTATTCATACGATCAAGAAGTTTGCAAATAACCTCTTTCATCTCCTTATCAAGAGACTCCAGATCTTGCGTTCGTTTAACAATAAAATCATGAATACGCCTGTAGAAACGGTTGAAGTTATCACCACCACTACTAAAATCAGAGAAGAAACTGATAACTATTTCATTTAGTTCTTGAAGTGCTGTCCTAAGTATGTCAAGCTTCTCTTTGCTGGTATTAAGATATCCTATACGCTGGAGTTTCTTATCAGACGGATTTACATACTTTCGAAGCCTTTTAAGAGAACTTATAATGCCAACAAGTGTTGTTTCTTTTTCAATATACGGTTCTATAGTATTGAATGTATTGAGAAGTTCCCCAGGAACATTTTCTTTGATGATTCCCGATTCAAAACAATCCTTGATAAGAGACATATCCTCAACTTTGACACTCTCATTTTCATTGTCCCACATTTCTACAACTGCAACGAAAAAGTGACCAATAGGATAATCAAGGAAATGGCGTTCGCCAAATTGTTCAGGGAAATATGCTCTAAGTATGTCATTAACCTTGCCAGACGCCGAATACAATTGTTCTGACATATCATATAGAACTGGATTATGAGAGCCATTATGTTTATTTACTTTACGTGCGTTTTCAAAAAGTTTAGCACAGTAACCAGCAAACTCCGTAGTATTCTCAAATTCGATAACCTCAATATTATTAAGGATTTCTGGCCTAACTTCAAGCTTACCATTTGAAAGTGTTCCAATATTGTCAGCAAGTGTGTTACAAGGATAGCTATCAATCAGTAGAGAAACTGGTTTAAACTCAGGTTCATCACTGTATTTTATTCCTTCTTCAAATAGAGAATAGATGTTAGTCCATGTCTGATAGATTGATTCATACTGTTTCTGATAATTAAAAAGCAATACTACATTTTTGAAGTGTGAAATATCCTCAATGGCACACAGCATTGCAGGTGTAAACTGATGTATGCCGTGGATAACAACAGTATGTCTATCAAGTTTATCATACGGAAAATTCTTATGTTTGGTTTTGAGTGCTTCCAGTATCTTTTCATCTATGATTTCTGATAAGAAAGGTCTTTTAAATTCAAAGGAAGTTTTTTCTCTGCTAGAAATATACTTATATATTTCTATAAGATATTTTTGATCTGTGTTCAGACGTGATGTATCAAAGCTATTTGCATCAAGTCCCAGTTCTTTGAAAAGACGTATGCATTTAACCAGCGATTTGGTATTGTATTCAAGGGATCGCCTGGAATTACCGTTCACATCTTCGTCAAGAGGGAGAGCATTAATGGCATTATCAACTTCCATTATCTGTTTCACTCGTATGTTTTCATCTTCCCAGTCGGAGTAAAGCGTGTTGATCAATATACGGATAGTTGTTAGATAACCGCCTTCCTTAAGTGACGGATAAATATCTTCAAAACCATTTACCATAGTCTGTGAAACACAAAAATGAGCGCAATCCTTTATCTCATTCCAGTATGATTCACGTCTGATCTCATAAGGATTAGAGTATGTATATATTTTCAAACCCATATTCTTACACCTCTCCGCTCATTTCCTCAAGCATTTTGCCCCAATTGTTTCCCTTGGCATCGATATTATTGAACCAAATGAAATTGTCAATAGCTCTTGTCATTGCGACATAGAGTATTCTTGATTCTTCCATCATCATTTCTCTTATTTCCGTTTTTGATTCATAAAAACTATTAGAGTATTGCTTACCATTAGTAAAAATGCTGTATCCTATTTCACCATTAATGTATGATACCTCAAGTCCATTTATATGAAGTTTGTCGATTTCAGCATCTGTAGCAGGCATAATAACTGTGCCATATTCAAGACCTTTTGATTTATGGACAGTAAGACAGGTAACTCTTATATCATCAGTAGTAATGTCGATCTCTCTCGATTTTGCTTCTGTTCCTGTCATTATGTTGATGTGAAGAGACTCATTAATTGAATCAAGGGTAAGATAACTCTTCTTATTCATCTTGGACAATTCCTCAAAGATAAGTTCATAGTTTGTACGATAGTATTCCTGCATATACTCATCTGATGGAGCATAAGCTCTCCAAGGTTTCGTAGCTTCATATATCAGCCTGAGTGTTTTCAGTACCGGCTCTTTTTGGATATCACGAACAAGATCTTTCCATGTCTTACCCATAGCAGAATAATAAAATTTATCAAGGCAATCTATAAAGATATCTGTTTTCTCATCAGCAGTTTTACCGATTATAGAACGAATATCAAAAATAATATTCACATTCCTTGAGTGAATAAGATCAAAAAGATACGTAGGGTTATATGGATTGCAGAGTGCCGATGTCAGTCGACACAAATCCGTACTCGGTGCAAGTCTATAAAGTTCACTGTTGTTGTCACTCTCTATAACAACTTCTCTTCTTTTAGCCTCTTTCAAAATTTCATTGATCTGATAGTTGCTTCTTGTTAGAATAGCTATGGTTCGTTCATTTTTCGAAAGTTCTCTTGTTCCCATTTCTATTTCAATTCTCTGCCGTTGTTGTTCAATAACGTTGAATAGCATATCATAGTATTTTGTTGAATTATTTTTGTCAGAATTGTTATATGAAATCGGAACAACAAGTAGATCTTCGCTAATGTTATTAGATTTGATACCTCTTAGAACATCAGTAGCTAGATCATATTTAAGCAGATCCATCCTGCTCATGTAGGAAAAAGTTTTAGCGAAACTGTCTAAGAGTCTTTTGTCACTTCTGTAATTAAGATTTAAAGTGAACGAAAGCCACCTCTCTTTATTGCATCCCATTTTTTCAAAAGCAGTCATAGTCGCACCACGAAAACGGTAAATGCTCTGTTTAAGATCACCTACAATGAAAAAATTGAATCCAAGTTTTTTTTGCATAGCAACAAATGATGCTATCTGTGCATCATCCGTATCTTGAAATTCATCTATAAACACATATTTGAATTCATAAAGATTGGTGTTAAATGCTTTATTATCTATGCACTTGTTGAGATGGATCATATATTCAGACAATGCCACTGCATTGTTGTCTATAAGAAACTTTGAGTACTCTTTTTCAGTCTCTACAACTACTTTTTCAATTATTCTATTTAGGTACGGCATGTTATCTGGGGCATCTCCCCATGAAGTCATATCGAGAGTCTTTATGTCACAACCTTTTTCATAAAGCTTATTAGAAATATCAAGCATCAGCTTACGAAAATCCTCTATATTAACCGGAAGAACATTAAAGAATATAGGATTGTGTTTGTTTTCTCCTTCCAAATAAGCCGTAAAAAGTCGATCGAATATTTTTTGTTTGTCATACTTTCCGATAACAGTAGCGAACTCTGTGCCAATGCCCAGTGTTATAGCAGTATTCGAAATAATTTCCTTAGCAAAGCTATGAATAGTAGAAATACGCATTTTCTCAATACTTGTCACCATTTCAAGGTACTGCGTATTATTGGTAAGTATAAAATAATTTACAAAAAGTTGTTTAAGCCTTGATTTCATATTGATGGCTGCATCATCAGTAAAAGTAAGCATTGCTATTTCAGCTGCAGGGTCAAATACACCGGAATTAGAAGCATGACTACAAAGAAAAGCTACTCTTGAAACCATAGAATAAGTTTTTCCTGTTCCGGCACCGGCTTTGACCTGAATATCTCGCCCAATTTCTGCATGTTCAATATGAAATTGATCAATGTTAAAGTTTGTAACAGCCACAATAGTCAAAAGAATATTTTCTTGCTCTTCCGAAAGTTTGCCATTATATGCTTGGAAAGAACTTGCAGCTATATCCTGGCTTATAAAGAAAGCTTCAAAATTAAATAAAGAAAGTCTATTGTTTTCAATCGTGAGAATGGTTTCTGTGTTGCCAGATGTGCTTATAGCAAGATTGCATTCTTTTAATATTATATGATTTTTGGTCAGAGCTTCTGATAATTGTTTTGCTATAACTTCAAGATCAGAAACACCTTGTGTGAATATTATCTGCTTGGTTCCTTTAAAATATGAAGTTATAATGTCATTTATATTGGTAAGAGTTAGCCCTTTAGAGAATACCGACAGACAAGAGTAAGGAATAATATTTTGAGAAGAAGGAGTCACAACATATGTAGGTTCAAAATGATGCCTTGCAGTATCATAGTTGTCACCAATCATTTTGTCAAAATTCAGCTGTTGCGAATCCTGATAAACACCAAGTATTTTACGCGAAAAGTTGTAGCTGTTTTCAATGTCTTCTTTGAAAAGAGTGTATTCCGGTTCTGAAACGACACTTAACCCAATTTTATTATAGTCGATTTCAGAGAGGAAAGGGTAACAGATCATATTCATGACCAGTGGATTTATACCATACTTTTCATTCATTATGTTTTTGAGTTTAAAAGCATACGATCTTGCCTGTTTCTTTGGAGAATCTTCTATGCTTCCATTAGACATAATTATTTCGTCAGGAGAAACGACTTCACTGATATGGCTTTTGTCCCACCCTTTAACTTCTATTATCATGAATCCAACATCTTTTATAAGTAGGCAGAAATCGAATTCTCTGCCTTTTACTTCTCTGTTATAGTAGCAGAGAATATCTTCTGGTAGATTATCCTTTATGCACTGCCAGACTTTCTTTTCTCCCTCATAGTTGTCCGGCTGCTTGTCTTTCATTAAAGCCATAATAAAACCCCATTACATATAATTCTTATAATGTATAAACTTATTCAAAGTAATCTTCATTAAGCTTGTATACCGTATACGTTTTAATTTTTTCAAGACCTATACCATACGTGATCATAAGATCGGCTAACAGATCACCATTGATAAGTTTTAGACTTTTTTGTTGTTGATTTTCTGCATAAGTTATCGCTTCTTTTGTAAATGTTGATGTAGTGATGAATACTCCTTTCTGAACATCCTGCATAGCACCAACAAAAGATTGTAGTATCTGCCTGCCAATCGTATTCTTTGGATCATATCTCTTAGCTTGAATATATATTTTACTCAAGCCTAATCTATCTTCAAATATTACGCCGTCGATACCACCATCGTGTGATTTTCCAATTACTTTTCCCGCTTAATCATTTACGCCATATCCCATTTCAAGCAATAGATGTACAACAAGGCTTTCAAAAAAACTTGGGTGGCATGCAAGAATGCGGTCTTTTATCTGGGTTTTCAAGCCATTCTTATAAAAAAGATATGTTTGATCAATCTTTTCCTCTGGTAAAAGATTTTCTTCGGAATATATAATTTTCTTTGGATTGTTTTCGCTATTCGGTTCGTTAGGATCAATTGCCGCATATAGGTCGTGCTTTCCTTTTTTACCTGTAATCTTGAAATACTTAACAGGAGAGGCGCTTGGAAAATTCAAGCCTTCACAATGACAACGTATTTCCGAATTTACAACATTTACAGGATTTTTAGCTCCAAAATTGTATAATCCTTTTTCGATTATTTTTTCATAGGCTTCTTTGGATGTAAGACTTCCGTTTTCTTTTAGAACAATAACAACTGCATCAATAATCCTCAATCCGATCACATCCTATATATTCTTTATTAAAACTGAAATAAACTGGTCAATATCTTTTTTCATTGTGAACTTATTTAGAGATATTCTAAGTATCTTACCAGTCTGATCTTTAAGTCCTAAAGCGTTTATAACATGAGATGGCTCTCCAAGACTGCAGGCAGACCCTGTTGATATTGCGACTTCGTTACTAATACGCTTAATGAATCTTTCGTTATTAAAGTCTTTTTTCATAATTAAAATGCTGATGATTCCTTTTGCTCTGAACTCATCAGGAATAAAAATTTTGATATTATCACAACTCTTTAGTTTAGCGATAAGGTAATTATCCAGCTCACATGTATGATTGTAGTTTTTCTCCATATCACGCATAGCTATTTCAGCCGCTTTACCAAATCCTACAATATTGTGCACTGCAAGTGTGCCAGCACGTATTCCGCTCTCTTGCTCACCACCATGAAGAAGTGCTGTTATTGGAGGAAGTCCGTATTTATCAGATTTGATATATGCACAACCTATTCCTTTGGGACCGTAGAATTTATGTGCAGACACGGACATGAAATCAACATCAAGATCTTTTACATTGACAGGAAATTTCCCCGCTGCCTGTGTAACATCAGCATGAAACAATACATTGTGACTATGCGCTACTTTGGCTAAATCAGCTATATTATTAATAGTACCGGTTTCGTTATTTACATAAATGAATGAAGCAATGGCTGTTCTGTCAGTAATAGCATCTTCAAACTTTTCTGTTGATATAATCCCATATTTATCGACTTCAACAAATGTAGCATTATAGCCCCTGTCAACTTTGTTGTTAGCAGCAAACAATGACATAGTAGCATCGTTGTTGGAATAAATTTCACCATTTAGATATTTACATACGTTTAAGGTAGCTTTATGTTCGGCGTTTGATGTTATAACATGATTTTTGCCTCCGCAATAATATTTGCTGTAGTCAAGAACTCCCTTAATAATCATATTCGTGCTTTCAGTGGATCCAGCAGTAAAGATTATCTCTTCGCTTTTTGCGCCTAATAAAGTTGCAACCTTAGAACGTGCTTCCTCAACTGCCTGCTTAGCGTTATTTGCCTTGCAGTAATACTTACTAGATGGATTTCCATATTCTTCTTTAAGATACGGAAGCATAGCATCCAGCACTTCTTCATCAATTGGAGATGTGGCTGCGCTATCCAGATATATCATACAGTATCACCAACCCCCAGAACATGAAGAATATACTTATCAACACTACCTGCATGATTGTACATATCAAGAAGCAGCTTACTTCCGCGATCAATATGAGCTTTCACATATTTAGGAAAGAATTCATCTTCACCAAGAAATCTTCCCTCAATAAGCTCAAACATGGCTTTAAAGTACTCTTCGTTATCCCCTGTAATGGTCTGTCTGTTTAAATCCAATCCGTTTGAATCGGATTTAAAATCTTTTACGGATGTCTTTTCTGCGACAGACCATGCAATAGCATGTTTTACTAGTGTATATGGTTTGAAATTGGTACGTCTTTCAAGTTCCTCAAATATCTCCTGAGTCTGCTTTGACGTTTTCAATCTAAATATCATTTTCTACTCACCTTTAAAAGAAATAACCCTCAGTTACCGTTGTTTTGTTTTCGCTCTGATCGTTTTTAAGTAAATATTCTTTAGATATGTAAGGTTTTATTATATTATAATAATCCTTAGTAATCTCTTCATCAGTAGAAAGTATAATAACCTGACTACTGATATTTGGGAAGAACTTTGATGAAATCTCCTCACGGTGATTAGCATCGATACGAGCATAAGGGGTATCGATGATGAACGGAATATGCTTTCCCGAAATCTGAATAATTGCCCAATAAAGAGCAAGAATGAAAATTTGTCTTTCTCCTTTTGAAAGTGTATTTAAGTCGACTCTTCTATAGAGCTCTATCTCTTCATCATTATTATCACAGGAGAGAATAGCATCTTTAAGACCTTCTGCTTCATTAACAGAGAAGTGTCTACAAAGCTTTCTTACACTTTCACTACCAATAATAGCCAAGAAGTCCTTGGCACCAACATTGGCTATAAGTGATCTTAGCTCATCCATAGTAAATTGCTGCGTTTGAAACAAATCAAACTTGAAATTTTCTGAGATCTCAATTATAGAAATAAGATTATCTTTACGATAGATTTGCTGAAGATTCTCTATTATCTTTTTAGAAAGTTGTTTGCGTATACTGATCATACTGTCGCTAATCAAGCGCTCCATCATCTGTGAAATACTTGTACTAAGATCCAATACATGTCTTTTCTGGACGTTGTCGCGTATCTTTTCGCGCAACGAGTTAAGTTCAGAATTAAGCACCTGTAACTTTGATTCAAGTTCTATCTTTTCGTTTTTCTTTTGTAAAGATTCAAGCTCCAAACGCTCTATGCCCTGTTTAGAACGTTCTATCTCATCTGTATATTTTTTTGCATCTTCCTCAGACAAGGCGTTTTTTAATCTTTTCCTGATAGACCTAACTCTCTTGACCATTTTATCTTTATCATTTATCTTTTTTGTAATCTCTTTTGAATCAAATGATGTAATTGCATCAGCAAGATTCAATACCTGTCCCATTTCAGCCTTTGAAAAATCAAATATCATCTCATCAAAGGCTCCATTAGCCACTTCGAATTTTTTCACTATAGCTTCATAAAGAGCTTCAGAAATATCGTTGTCTTTTTTTGTTTTATCAGCAACGATATTGCTGATGAACTCTTTGGAAAGCATATTGATGATATACTCGTGAATTGAAGCCTTCTCCTCATACTTGATCTGTTGTTTTAACTGAGGAATCATGTCTTTCATAATGAAAAACGGCATCAAATCTTCAAAAAACGACTTTATTTCCTGCGCAATGACCTCTCGTTCTTTATCATATTTAAGTACATTTTTTTCAAGTATTTTGACTTCTTCTGGTGGTAGTCCTCCAGAACGAACGAACTCCGTTTCACGCTGCTCAATAATGGTCCGAAGAGTACCCATCTTCTGCATATTATCATTAAATATGGATTCGCACACAGTTATCGCTTTTTCAGTTTCAGCAATCTTATCAACTAAGTTTTGATACTGATCATTAAGATCCATTTCCTCTTTGCTTTCTATTCTACCGTTATAATTTCTGCAGAAATGTTGCAGTATTTCAAAATCATCAATGCCGCACATTGTTAGCAAAGCATTTTTTACATACTTGTTATATCCATCAGAAGCAAATATAGTACCGACTTCTTCACCATCAAAAAGGAAAAACTCGAACAAATCAATTGGAATGATATTTAAAATATAGCTTTCGAATAGTATTCTATCAGTATATTCAAGAGGTTTGTTTCCTTCATAAACACTATAAGATTCTTCTATTTTAGAGTCAATAATATGCCAATTGCGATTAATTGTATAATATTTTATTTCTCTCTCTTTTTTCACCTTTACTTCTATAGAAATTCCTGATGTAAATGGTTGCGTTTGAAATGCTTTATCGTTTATAAATCCTCTGATTTTCTTACTATAAAAAGTATTATTACCAGTATAACCAAAAGCTAAAGGACCATAAAGCGCAATTTTAATAGCTGTGAAGATAGATGTTTTTCCTGCACCGTTAAGACCACCTATCAGTATTATAGGCTGTTCTTTTTTTACGGTGAAGTCAAATACAGTTCTGCCCTCATAGGAGCTAAAATTAATAAGCACCAGTTTCGTTATCTGCATTTTCTATCTCCTTCAGTATATCAAAATGAAGCCACTGCTGATTCAAAAGTTTTTCAAGATCCTTACGCATTATTTTCGGATTTGAGTAGTTTTTGTTTTGGTGGACTGATAATAAAAGATTCTTTACAAGTTCATTCGGGACATTATATTCTTTGCACATATTTTCAATACGGTCAACAATATCTGACTTTATAAGTGCTTCTTTATAACTATCCCAAGGAAGTCTTTTACCTGTAAGATCGTAGTATAGATCTACTAATACTCTGCGTGAAAGATCCAGCTCACGATCCCATATTTCATCTATTGCTCTAAGTTCGTCGAGAGTAATTAGCTCATAATTGATAGCTTTCTGCGTTTCAATAAGTTTCGTAAGGATAAGTTTTCTCGCTTCCCAGGTAAATGGACCGTACCCTTTATTTCCATGCTTATCCGCATAAACGGTGCCATCCCTATGCTTTTTTTCTCGATATTTATCAACATCTCTTATACTCATGAGCCATGTTCTAAACTCTGCTAACGGAATCAACTCGCGGTGTCCTGCTTTAATAAACCCATTGAGTGATTTGTCCTCTTTAACAACGGTGCAACACCAACAGCCAAATCTTGACTGACCACAACTCTGTGTTTGTCCTGAATTCGACATTCCTGCAAACGGACATTCGCCGCTATCAGCATCAGAATACAAGGCAACAAGTTCACTATTATCTGATCCCCACGGGGTTCTGCCACTATTGTGTTCAAGAAGAACAGTCCATACATCCTCAGTAGTCAGTTCAACTATCGGATTATAGACATATGCATTTGGAATAGTTTCATGTCTGTTAAGCATACGTGTTGTAAGTTCACGACCCTCAATACGTCGTTTTCTAGCAATACTTTCAGCTTTACGTACACCTAGAAGAACTATGACTTCCTTGTCTTCCTCAGCCATGATTGCTTTTATCTTATCAGCACTTGGTTTAATCTTAAGTCTGTCAGTACACCATCTAAATGTACCATTCATTCTTGGTGTAGGAAAGCCTTTACCAATAATATTCGTCCAGAATGTATTGTTGAATTCTGGAGTCACCATGCATGACTTAATAGGGAGCCTGTCTTTTGCAGCAGCTTCTCCGAGAAGGTTATTCATTTTGTTAAGATATATCTTAATCAAAGGATTTTCAATAAGTGTATCAGAGGATATTATGTAAACATTCTTGTGCCTATACTGTGGAGCAAGTGACTTAAGCATTTCATAGACCAGTTCTACCACAGTAGTGGAATCTTTTCCTCCACTATATCCAATAATCCACGGTCGGTCATCTGACCGATAAACATATTTAATCTCATTTAATAGTTCCTCATAAGAAACTATATCAAAATAGCTACTCATTATATCTAATCAACCATTTCTACAAAATTGGGTACAAATATACTATTTTATTATACACTATTTCCCGCTTTTTGTCAATGAGCATTAAATCAATTAAATGTTTTATCAATTTTAACACTGATTATGCTAAACAAGTATTCTTCAAGATGTCTTCACCAAGCAAAACCAATTTTCGGCGGAAATACTTACGAAAAAAACCACAATGGTAACGGTTGAACCCTTATCATTGTGGTTTTTAAACTTATTTTTTCATAGTAAAATTACAGTATATTTTATAATTTACATATATAGTATGTTAACTGCTTGCAATAAGATGTCCTTCACTTATGGTAAGATCAAGCAGAAGATTCTATTTATTGGAGGCGGGCGATTTAGAGTTCTTATTATGATCCCGTTTGTTACCGCAATTTGTTCTCTTAGAATCTCCCAACGATATAAGAAAAAATGTATCACATTTTTCGCATCGTTTATAAGTTTTATCTGCTTTGTAACAAAACGCCAGCGAGTAATATAAAGCTTCAAGAAGAGTGTTGAATTTGATTTTTAAACAATGAGTGTCAAGCGGGTCAAATTGTACAGTCACATTTTGGATATTGTAATTTATCTCTGTCTTGACAACATCTGTCGCTATCTTTATCAAAGCATCTCTCATATCTTCATTAATATTATCATAATTCGTTTTTTCTTCATCTTGGTGCTTTATTCCTTTCACGGAACAGCCTTCTATCAGTCCGACGCCTAGTGAATACGCCTGTATAAAAGAAGCTATTCTGAGATCTTTACGAGTTCTTATGAGATGTTTATTTTTATTTCTGTCATTATTAAAAATCAATGTGTTCTGGCAGAATAGCCAATTTTGGTTTGTCGGATCTTCGATCACGGTCTTTCCTGTAGAATTTCTGAGCATTTCATTAAATTCGTTTACAACTTTATTGCCATCAATTTTTTTATTCTTGAAGCCTGAATCTGTATCATCTTTAGTATCCTCAGAGTTTGAATTATCGTTAACTTTTTTTCCGAATGCCATATTCATATTATCCATCCATTGCTTAAAATCGGCATTTTCAGTATTTAGATCAAAAAACATATCATCGTCGCTATACACTTCTTTTAAACTCCAACTTCCATATTCTTCGGATGGAATATAAGCATTGATCAATAGGCGATAATAGTTATCTTCATAAGATCTATATGTAAAGTTTTTCATTTGTATCTCTATTGTGGGACACGTTAACAGCATTAACGTAAGGCCAAGAACTTTTTCAAATGTACTGCCCTTTGAACCTATGTGTTTTCCCTTTTGACCATCTGTTAACGCTGATTTTTTCAGTATGGATAATTCTGTGATCAGTTCGGCGACAGTCTTAAGTCGTTTTATGATCGAAACAACATCCTCATATTTTACATCTTCGCTGTCATATACAGGAAAAAGAAATCCATATCTGTTTATCAATCCGAATAAACTGTTTTTGTCTTCTTCTTTATATTCTAATTCTGCATTCAGAAATTTTTCAAGAATACTTTTGCTAGCAGCATGCTCTTTGGCACATACCAGACCATAGTCAGAAATTGTTCCTTTCTTATTAGGATACACAAATTGAAAATGTTTCTCTTCAGGTATC
Organism: Ruminococcus sp. 210702-SL.1.03; assembly: GCF_020559915.1. GTDB lineage: Bacteria > Bacillota > Clostridia > Oscillospirales > Ruminococcaceae > YE71. The sequence goes on along the minus strand of NZ_JAJCLZ010000018.1, from coordinate 2,190 downwards.
ATATTCGATGATCCATCGTTGCCGGATTTTGGGTCTAAAAGCATCATTTGTGTTCTGTTATTTGTTAGCAGACTTGAAAGCTCAATATAGTCGTTTTTAGACGCTTTGCATTGCGGATAATCAAACGCTGCCTCTTCCAAAAACTTCAAATCAAAATTAAGTATTTTTTCACATTCTTTTTTTATCATAGCATTTCCCTTCATAATATTGATTTTTATTTTCAGATTATATATATTTCTGATTTTTTACTGTCTTTAAATTTAATATTAGCACGATTTTCTTACGGAATATTATATAAAAAATACGGATAGTGTAAATATTGAAAAAAAGACAATGGTTGCGCGATCCTTTCTGCTGTGATATAATACAGTAAACTTAAATTCGAAAGGATCTTACTTATGATAATAAGAAATTACCCCAAAGGCTACTCAGCAGGTCCGGACGGTATCTACTATCACGGCGAGCATTTTTCAAACGCTCTTATAGAAATAACTGATTACTACGAAGTAAAGTCATTGACGGCAGATGTCCCAGGTTACTGCTATGTAGAGGTCGCATTTAAGGTCGGCGAAAAAATCTACACGGCGGTAATTCCGTGCAGCGGTCTTGAAAAAGCTATGCGATTTATCCCTCGTAATGAGGTCAAATTTAATAAAAGAGAAAGCACCTGCAACGATTTTTTGTCGGGAACTATTAAAGGAGCTATTCTTAATGTGGAACACCGAATCAGATATTCTCTCGACCAGGGCTATAATTGCTTTCCCGCAGAGAAAGATTCCGATGCGCATTACGTTTTTCTGCTTGGCAACTGCATTATTGGCGATACGGAACGTATAGGCGTTGATATAGCACCGCAGAACGAAGCCCTCGCAAAATTTAAACGCCCGCTGTCAACGCAAAATGCTGAATTTATGCCGTGGGTATCGGATTTTCTTGATTCAGATAATATACCCGGCGTATTGCTTATGGCGGCACTTACGCCATTCATAATGCCACTTATAGACGAATCGCAAAGAAGCAGATTTGAGTTCAACACTTACGTTTACGGCGATTCGGGTTCGGGAAAATCTGCGATAACCAAACTGCTTGTAGATTATTTCGAGGGCAGTCCAAATATTATAAATCTGCACAGCAATAAAAGCGAGATCGACAAGATATTCGAGTACAAGCATTGTTGCGTGGCAATTGACGACCTCTGCGGCACTGATTCCAACAGAGAAAGAGAGAATAACGAACAGAAACTTTAGGAAAATCTCAAACGTGTTCAAACTCCGGGGCAGATAGTCCGTGACGGCAAAAGGATCAAAAATGAAAGTATGCTTTTTGTGACGGGTGAATATCTGCTTAAAAGTTCAAGCACGCTAAATCGCTGTCTTGTAGTAAATCTTAAAGATCCGATACCGCCGAAGGAGATCAACAAGCTTTGTCGTAATAAAGATCAGTATCTTGAAATGGTGCGGTGCTCTATCGAGTGGGTCTGCAAAAATTATGACAGACTTAGCGAAGATCTTAACAGCAAGCTTAGCGATGTGAAGAATCACAAAAACAAGGCTGTGAGGTATTCGGGCTTTAACCGAAACTATGCTATAAAGTCCTTACTGTTTTGCACCTGCGATATATTTTGTGAGTTTATCAGAAGCGTTTCGAACGATGATATGACAATGATCACAAGGCGCCGTTCTATCGAAAACTCTATCGAAGTGCAGATAGATGACACATTGCGTTACCTTGAAAACCGCAGCAGCGAATATGCCTCCTCTCGAAACATAGTCGAGGAAGTAGCCACCGCTATTTTAAATTCGAAAAACGTCTATGACGATATTAAAGATTTTCGTAACGCAATATGTTTTGACGAAGGTCCTCGTTATTACGATGATCAGCTTGAGGGAAGCTTTATCATCAGCGGCAAGGAATTAAGAAATGTTTTTTCGTCAAGGCTTTCTGCGAAGTCCATAGGTGAAGCCCTTGCTGACGAGAACGTGCTTATGCTGTCAAAAGACGGAAGCAGAACATACCCTATCAGAAAGCAGGGCAAGTCGAAAGACAAATGGACGAAAAAGTTTTATCACATAAACGCCGATTCGCTCAAAGAGTATGCCCCTTGTTCCGATGAAACGGAAGATAAAAAGCCTAAAAATGATATAGTATAATAAAACTTGACACTCCAACCTCAAAGAAGTAAAATAGAAA
>NZ_JAJCLZ010000179.1 GCF_020559915.1 Ruminococcus sp. 210702-SL.1.03 | reverse complement strand
AGCGCGTGACGAGAAGCGCGCGGGAGAATACATAATGTCGGTGAAGGAGGTGTGAGCCGTGCCGAAGATAGACTGGGACAAAGTTCCCGAGATAGAACGCAGACTGCTTGCGGCGACCCTCTGCGCGGCGATGAAGAAGTTCTACGAAGACCCCGAGAACAAGAGAAAGTACGAAGAATGGTTACAAGCAAGAGGAGGTGCTCAGCAATGACCCAACGCGACCTAGCCGAAATGGCAGACCTGCGAGC
>NZ_JAJCLZ010000178.1 GCF_020559915.1 Ruminococcus sp. 210702-SL.1.03 | reverse complement strand
AAATCGATGTAAAGGCACAACAAATCAAAGACATGGCCGACTGTATTCTGGAATACTCCCTTCAGAAAAAGAAGACTGAGCTTGTCACTCTGGAACAGAAGAGTTTCCGTTCCGCATTCTTCGACATCCTGTCCGAGACATGCATCTGCCTGGAACAGAGCGGATTTACCGTCCGGGCTTCCCTTTTATGGGAGGACAGGGAGATATCCGTTGATCCGAAATACGTGACCAGGATCCTCGATAATATCA
>NZ_JAJCLZ010000177.1 GCF_020559915.1 Ruminococcus sp. 210702-SL.1.03 | reverse complement strand
AAATAGTTTTCTTAACTGCTTTATCAGTCATTGCATAGTAATCACTCAAATCATCTTCAAAATCAAAAGCTAAATCTAATCTTGTAAAACCGTCATCTTCCATGTAGTCGATGATGTTCTGTTTTAACCAAATCATTTCTTCATGTGTAAGTTTATTTGGATTAAATTCAACACGCATATTACGTCTGTCCCAAGTATCTGCTTTCACTTTGTCATATTCGATATAAACTTTTTCTTGCAGTGCTTTAG
>NZ_JAJCLZ010000176.1 GCF_020559915.1 Ruminococcus sp. 210702-SL.1.03 | reverse complement strand
ATAGCTCTCGCCATAGCCAATGGTACGAATCTGAATATTTCCCGGCCCACAGAGACGTGAGAGAAAAAGCCGATCAGCCTCGCTGATGGGTAATTGCGTCAGATTAATGCTGTGCGGCTGCGCGTCGGGGTTACGTACATGTGCCAGTAACTCATGCGCCAACGGTAGGCCATTCATCAGGCCATCAATGGGCGGCGGTAACAGCGAATCTGTCGGCAAGAGATTTTGCGTTGCCGCCTGCCACAACGCC
>NZ_JAJCLZ010000175.1 GCF_020559915.1 Ruminococcus sp. 210702-SL.1.03 | reverse complement strand
CTGCGACAGCGTACAGCCCGAAGGCGAGGTGTCGCAGGGCACGATAAACCGCAGCGTACTGTCTGACATCATTGCAGAACATAACGCGCAATCGTCGCAAAAATTCGCGCTCGGAAATGTAGAAATGGCGGGTTTTCCCGAGGGCAGTGCGTATGACTGGGGCGTGACGTTCGACGTGCTTCGTGCGCTGTTTGTTGACACGTTGGGCGGCGAGATACGTTTGCGGAAAGTCGGCGACACGCGCTGTATTGACT
>NZ_JAJCLZ010000174.1 GCF_020559915.1 Ruminococcus sp. 210702-SL.1.03 | reverse complement strand
AGTCAATACAGCGCGTGTCGCCGACTTTCCGCAAACGTATCTCGCCGCCCAACGTATCCACAAACAGCGCACGAAGCACGTCGAACGTCACGCCCCAGTCATACGAACTGCCCTCGGGAAAACCCGCCATTTCAACGTTTCCCAGTGCAAAGCGGTGCTCGCTCTGCTCGTTGTGCGCCGTGATAAGGTCTATCAGCGTGCTGCGGTTTATCGTGCCCTGCGACACCTCGCCTTCGGGCTGTACGCTGTCGCAG
>NZ_JAJCLZ010000173.1 GCF_020559915.1 Ruminococcus sp. 210702-SL.1.03 | reverse complement strand
CCGACCAATTGAGCCTGCCGCCGTACTCCGCGAGCCAGAGGGCGTAACGCTTAGCAACGTCTGCCGTCAGCATTGTCTGCGCGGGGCTGCGGCTCATGTAGATACCCGCGAAATAGCCCGCCTTTTCGAGCTCCTCGCAGAACGCCTTGCACATCGCGGACACACCCGTCTTGCCGACTAGCGACTTGCCCTCGACATCGAAATATATCGGGTACTCGAACTGCTTGCCCTTGATTGCGGCGATACAGCACTTTG
>NZ_JAJCLZ010000172.1 GCF_020559915.1 Ruminococcus sp. 210702-SL.1.03 | reverse complement strand
TTCTATTTTACTTCTTTGAGGTTGGAGTGTCAAGTTTTATTATACTATATCAAAGCTTAATGATTTTAAGAAAGCTGAACAGCTTTTGTTATCTGAATCACAGCGTGGAAATGTTTTGGCTGTTTACGATCTTGGAAAGCTTTATTCTACCGACAAGCTTGGCGAAAGGAACGAAGAAATGTCTATTGCGAAATACACACAGGCTTTGCAGGGCTTTTTGCAAATAGAACCAAACTCAAAGAAATTAAAGCCATAT
>NZ_JAJCLZ010000171.1 GCF_020559915.1 Ruminococcus sp. 210702-SL.1.03 | reverse complement strand
CAATTACAACAGGTCAACCAGATCATTCATCCTGAGGTAAACCGTCATTTCTCGGCTTGGGTGGAGAGACAGACTTCCCCTTTATGCGCCATCGAATCCGCCATATTATTCGAATCCGGTTTCTACAAAGTGGTAGACATAAGCTTGATGGTCTATGCCCCAAGAGAACTCCGCATCGAAAGAGCCTTGGGAAGGGACTCAGCCTCGAGAGAAGAAATCGAACGCAGAATCAACAGCCAAATATCGGACGAGGAAAA
>NZ_JAJCLZ010000170.1 GCF_020559915.1 Ruminococcus sp. 210702-SL.1.03 | reverse complement strand
CCTTTGCAATGTATCTGAACCCTAGCAAGTCAAGCGCCTTAAAGATCTCGACCTGTTTGTCGGTCAGCGTGATCTCGGGGTTCGCGTCAGACCATGCCTGCACACATCTGATGTGTTCGGGCGTAATCTCGTACAGTTCGCAGTGCAGCTCCGCAAGTGGACAGCCCGAGCACTCGTTGAACGTTCTGCATATGCGGACTGATTCGTGCACATATTCCAGCGTGTTATTACAGTTGTATTTCTTCATTGTGGTTTAC
>NZ_JAJCLZ010000017.1 GCF_020559915.1 Ruminococcus sp. 210702-SL.1.03 | reverse complement strand
CAGAAAATCGGAGACTATTTCCGTAACCTTGATTTCCTTATCACCCTTCATCAGCGTAAGTGTGATAAATATAAAAGCATAAAAGCAGGATTGATCAGAAGACTTTTTCCATGAAATAACAAACACATTAAGGAGGAATGTACGTATGAGTATCGGTGATACCGAGAGAACCACGCAAAATCGTGTAATTGATTTCTTTAAGAACAGAAATATCCTCGATTATAAATATATAGGCAACCTGAAAGACAGAGCAAATAAAAATATCCGAGAAGACCGACTTCGTGCGTACCTTCACCTTAGCGGTTATAGTGAAAGGCTGATAGACGGTGCTGTTTCCGAACTTATAAAGGCTGCTGATGATATGATACATGGGCTTTATGATGCTAACCACAAGGTCTATACGCTGCTGAAATACGGTGCCAAGGTCAAGGAAACTCCCGAAAGCTCCCCTAAGACGGTTTACTTCATTGATGTTGATAACCCTACAAATAATGATTTTGCAATAGCCGAGGAAGTAACGGTTATTGACCGTCAGGAGAAAAGACCCGACCTTGTTATTTATGTCAACGGCATCGCTATGGCAGTTATAGAGCTGAAAAAGAGCAGCGTGTCCGTATCAAATGGTATCAGGCAGAACCTTACCAATCAGAAGGACGGCTTTATTGCATCATTCTTTACCACAGTGCAGTTTTGTATGGCAGGCAATGAAATAGAAGGTCTGCGTTACGGCACTATTCTGACGGGTGAAAAATACTATATGGAATGGAAGCCTGACGGATTCCATGAAAACGAGGACGAGCGTGATCCTGAAGATGCACGTATTATGGAATACTGCGATCATATTGATAACCTCCTGCTTCAGCAGCTGTATCAGATGTTCGATAAGAAACGCTTTATAGACCTCATTGAGAATTTTGTAGTTTTCGATAAGGGCATTAAGAAGGTATGCCGCTATAATCAGTTTTTCGGCATAAAGCGTACTCAGAACAGATTAGCAAAACAGCGTGGCGGTATTCTATGGCATACTCAGGGCAGCGGTAAAACGTTGACAATGGTATGGCTGTCAAAATGGATCCTTGCCAATTGTAAAGAAGAAAATCCTCGTGTGCTTATCGTCACCGACCGTGATGAACTGGATGAGCAGATCGAAAAGACATACATTGGTGTTGATGAAAAGATCACCAGAACCAAGAGCTGTGATGATCTGCTTCGCAAGCTGAATTCCTATGACAGTTCACTCTTATGTTCATTGGTGCATAAGTTTGGTCGCCGTGGCGGAGAAGCTACTGAATCCGATTATGACAAGTATATTGATGAGTTGAAGAAGTCGCTCCCTGCTGACTTTAAGGCAAAAGGAAAGATATTCGTCTTTGTTGATGAATGTCACAGAACGCAGTCGGGCAAGCTACACGCAGCAATGCAGGCAATCATGCCGGATGCGATATTCATCGGATTTACAGGAACACCGCTCCTGAAAAAGGATAAGAAGACAAGTATAGAAGTGTTCGGCACTTATATTCATACCTATAAGTATAACGAAGCAGTGCGTGACGGTGTTGTACTTGATCTGAGATATGAATACAGAGATATCCCCCAGGAGCTCAGTGCACATGACAGAGTTGACCAATGGTTTGATGTTAAAACACGTTCTCTTTCAAGCAGAGCTAAAGCAAAGCTGAAAGAGAAATGGGCAAGTATGCAAAAGATATATAGCTCACGTTCAAGACTGGAACGTGTGGCATGGGATATTATTCAGGATTTTGATTTGAAGCCTCGCCTAATGGACGGAAACGGAAATGCAATTCTCGTTTCAGATTCGATCTATACTGCTTGCAAGTATTACGAGATTTTTCAGCAAAGAGGTTTCAAGAAGTGTGCGATCATCTCCTCTTACACTCCGCAAGCCGGTGATCTGAGAACTGATACTGTAAGTGCTGATGATGAAACTGAGACTTTTGAAAAATACGAGATATATCTCCGTATGTTAGGACTTGATCCTGATAATCTTCCTGAAAAGCTTTCAATACAGAAAAAAGTCGAGGACTTTGAAAAAGATGTTAAAGATAAGTTTATCAACCAGCCTGCAAACATGAAACTGCTCATTGTGGTTGATAAGCTGCTCACAGGATTTGATGCTCCGCCGTGTACATACCTGTATATTGATAAGAGTATGCAGGATCACGGTTTGTTCCAAGCCATTTGCCGTGTTAACAGACTGGATGGTGACACAAAGGAATTTGGATATATTGTTGATTACAAGCAGCTTTTCGGAGATTTAAAGAATGCGATGGACACCTATACATCGGGTGCATTTGAAAACTATGATCCGGAAGATGTTGATGGACTTATCAAAGATAGAAGTTCTGAAGCAATCAAGCATTTCAATGAAGTCTATGACCAGTTGGAAGAACTATGCGAAGGCGTAGAAGCTCCAAAGGGCGATTTACAGTATATGCATTATTTCTGCGGAGAATCCGGCATGAGCGAAGAAACTGATGAGATCTATTCTCGTCTCAGAGAAAGGCTGTATAAGCTTGTAAGCGGTTTAGTTCGTGCATTTGCAGAAGCCAAGCCATACATGGTTGATATTTATACTGCCAAAGAAGTATCTGCATACGATGAAAAAGTAAAATTCTATGTTGAGCTGAAACAGACAATCGGAAATAAAAGCGGAGACTTCTTGGATTTTAAAGCTTATGAGCCGGATATGTGTAAACTGATTGACAACTATATTACAGCTTCAGATAGCGTTAAAATCGGTGAATTTGATGATCTAACACTACTTGATTTCGTAACAGAACAGGGAGAAACCATGACCGAAGAAGATGCCCCCTCAGATAAAAAAGAAGGAGCAGCTGAAGCGATTGAAAATAATATTCGTCGTAAAATGGTAGAAAAAGTTGCGGTCAACCCTAAGTATTATGAAAAGATGTCAGCAATACTGGATGAGCTGATTCAAAAAAGGAAGCAAGGCGTTATCTCTTATAAGGAACTCCTTGAGGAACAAATAAAACTTGCTAAAAATGTTGAACATCCGGAACAAAATGAAGACTATCCTGAAAGCATAAGAAAAAGTAAGGCTTTGCAAGCTATATACGATAATACTGACGGTAATGAAATATTAGCAATCAAACTTCATAATGCTGTTCTTAGCAGTAAAATGAGCGGATTCCGTGGTGATCCTATAAAAGAAAACAGAATAAAGAAAGCTTTATTCATTATTCTTAATGATGATTCTGAAGTCGAAAGATTATTTAAAATCATTGAAAAGCAGGAGGAATACTAATATATGACTATTGTGATTTCTGGTATACCTATTGATATCCATAAAAAGAATATCAAGAATATGCATCTTCAGGTCAAGCCTCCTGATGGACACGTCGTTATCTCAGCTCCGGCATCTATTGATGATAAGGCAATAGAAATATATGCCCGAACAAATCTTATTTGGATCAAAAAACAGATTGAAAAGTTTCAACATCAGGCAAGAAGCACTAAACGTCAGTATGTAAGCGGAGAAACGCTTTTCATATGGGGAAAACAATATTATCTATCCTTTCAGCCTAATTCACAAAAGAACGGATTTGAAATAAAAGGAGATAAGGTAATACTCTCTATGCGTGAAGAAAGTACAGTAAAGCAAAGAGAAAACTATGTGCGAGAGCAGTACCGTATCTTACTAAAAGCGGAAATTGAAAGATTACTTCCGAAGTGGGAAAGGCTTACTGAGCTATACTGTGATTCTTGGCAAACCAAATATATGTTAACTCGCTGGGGAACTTGTAATACAGAGAAGAAAAAACTATGGTTTAATTTACAACTTGCACAGAAACCAATCGAGTGTTTAGAGTATGTAATATTGCATGAACTTCTCCATTTAAAGGAACGTACACATAATTCAGTTTTTATTTCATATATGGATTTGTACATGAAGGATTGGCGGGCTGTACGAAAAGAACTTAATGATTTAAGACTAGATTATTATAATACGGTTGAATGATGCGATTGTTTGCCTTAGGCAGAGAAAGGAGTAAAAAATGTTAGATCAGCCCAAAGAACTAATAGAAAAGCACATAAAAACGCATACTGAAAGATCAGCAGAAGACGAAGCTGCTGTCTCTACATTAGAATTCTTTTTTCGTTCAAATGGGCGGATTAACCCATTATTTGCATCTAATGATAAGTGGCCTAATACTGATGGAACGTTTGAATATGTAGCAGATCCTGATGTATCAAGGCGACCTAAGCAAAATTTCTTTGTTCAGATAAAAGGATCTCATTCATACAGAGAGGATAATGGGAAAATCAAATATTCACTGCAAAGTCTTGGTTTTCCTGCAACGATGGCTATGGATGTCACCTTAGACCCCGGAATACTCTTTGTTGTACTTTATCCTGATGAAAGAGGCTCTGAGCGTGTTTTCTGGAAATATATGTCCGTAGACTATATTAATTCGATTGATTTTTCCAAAGGTAGTACAACTGTTGCTTTTGAGGCAGAAGAGGAAATTTTTAATACCGATGAAAGTATTATTGATTTTTGTAAAAAACTTGATCGTATAATTGAACATCATTCATTTGTAAATAAGCTTAGTTCAACTCAGCTTAATCTTGATGAGATCAAAAGAATTGTAATGGCTTGTAATAGGTCGATAGTCAGAAGTATTGATACAATAGAAAGCCTTGGCGCAACTAGAGATGAAGTCTCACAAGATATTCTACCGGGATTATATGATCTTTGTAGAGCGGCTCTTTTACTAAACTCTTATAATCTTGGATGCTCAAAGCCAAATCTTCAATTAGCATATGAACAAGCTCAACTCGATTTGAGAACTAAATATCTTGCTAATTTTTTAAGAGGATTAAAGTATATTGATTGCCGTATTCCGGAAGATGGTCAATCTGAAAGATTGATGCCAAAATACTATAACTTCATGTGGCAGATTAGAGAATTTTTTAATAATATTTACAAAATTTCAATCTTGCAAAATCTTGAAATGTTTCCACTTAATACAGATCAACTTGACAACGAGTACTATAACATAGTTGCAAAAGCTATTGAATCTACGGATTTATCACCTCATTCTGTGGAAAACACACGTTTTTATGTTCAAAAGAAAACACCATTTTATGTTGGCACCGAACGCTATTATGAAATCACCTTGCAATTAGCCAATAAATATGCTACTAAATTTAATAGAATAACTGTTTATTCAAAGCAGAATATTTCAACTGGTTATTCAATTAATATTGGCTATACCGACACAACGATTGATTTATGGGGTATTGCTTCAAATATAAAAATCATCACAAACTGGAGGGTATCCATTGCACCTACTTGTTTAAACAAACTTGGAAGAATATTAAATATTCCATTAAGGTTGAATGCAAACTATGGCGAGTATGCTGAATTAATGAGTTTTCTCACCAAAACGGGAATGACGTTGCTTGATCTTATTGATTTACAAGAAATGGATTTCCATTCAATTATCGATCAAATATATTGTAATACAAACACTAAACACTTTAGAGAAGTGATTGAGATATTGAGAAGAGATTATTCTTCCGACTCCGTAATATTTGGAAAAAATGTTGTTCGTTATCTTTTGATTAATCTTCGTGAAAAAAGTCTAATTGATGTAATGCCTAATAGATTCACAAAAATGCTAGCTGGTTCCCCTCTTTACCTTGCATCAGGATGTCGTCCATTTGAACGCAATCCGCTTCTAGCAAATTTACCACATAGTAAAACAGCTGAAGTTAGTATAACAAAAATACTTAGTGCATCTGGAACAGAAAAGATCAATATTCTTTTACCATATCTAAGAATAAGAAATGCGATAAATAAATCGGGTGAATTATATTTCAAAGCAAGCGAAATTGCTTCAGATAAATCCATTAACGATTATAATGAGTATTTAGTTGAGTGGGAGCAAGATCAAGGATATAGCATAGTAAATGATAGCGGCTTAGTTACAATATCTGCCTATGAAACCATTACACTTAAGATTCTACAGAGATTGTTAGATTTTACGCAAGCAGGAATTAAAGGTCAAAAAGAACTAAACGCACGATTTATAAAAGATCATTCAGCACTCTTTGAGAAGGTTGATGTTTCCAAGCAAAAAGCAATTAAATATGCTTTTGTTAATTCAAGAATACTGTTGATATATGGTGCTGCTGGAACGGGTAAAACAACACTTATTAATTATATATCTAGTCTTATGCCCAAATCAAAAAAGCTTTTTCTTACTAAAACACATGCTGCCATTCAACACCTTCAAAGAAGAATTGATAATCCAGGATCAGATTCTGATTTTATTTGTATTGATAGTTTTACAAGAAGAGTTAATTTGCCAGATTATGATATTATTTTTGTAGATGAGTGCAGTACAATAGATAATCGAACAATGCTTAACTTTATTAGTAAAATTAGTTCGGATTCATTGATTGTCCTTGCAGGAGACATCAATCAAATCGAATCTATAGATTTTGGTAACTGGTTTTATTATGCTAAAGATATTATAACTACACATGGAGCTAACGTTGAATTACTTGATACTTGGCGGACTCAGGAAGAAAACTTACTGAGCCTATGGGAAGAAGTAAGGAACAATGATGTTAGAATCACCGAAAAACTCGTCATAGACGGATCCTTTTCAAAGGAAATAGGATCAGATATTTTTACTTCTGATGTTAAAGATGAAGTTGTTTTATGCTTAAACTATGATGGGAAATTCGGGTTAAATAATATAAACAGTTATTTCCAAAATGCAAATCCAAATGGAGAAGCTATAATATGGCAAAGCTGGAGGTTTAAAAAGGGAGACAAAATCCTTTTTAATGATAACTCTCGTTTCACATACCTCTATAATAACCTTAAAGGAATTATTGTAGACATTGAAAAGACAGACGATCAAATAGCATTTATTATTGATGTCGAAACTATAATCACTGAACAACAGTGTAAATCAGACCAGATTGAGTATATTGACACACTTGATGAAAAAACTCGGATTAAACTTATTGTATATGCTTTCGATGAAGATGAAATTGATGACGAGGAAGATGCTAAGAAGACTATTATACCTTTCCAGTTAGCATATGCCGTTTCGATTCATAAAGCACAAGGCTTAGAATATGATTCTGTAAAAGTTGTTATTCCGAGCGTTAATACCGAAAAAATAACAAAAGGTGTATTTTACACAGCGATAACTCGCACAAAGAAAAAACTAACGATTTACTGGAGTTCCGAAACGATGGAAGCAATTATATCAGGATTTTCATCTGAACATAATGGTTTTAAAAGTCTGGAAATCATAAAGAATAAATTAGTTCAGACCACTAGTTCCAGTTAAATCTAATAACGGAAGCCGCTTCTTCTATGTAAAAAGACAGATACCTCTCTTGTGGAAGTATCTGTCTTTCATTTTCATAGCTCGCTGTTTTGGTCTTAATATAGTAGTTGGGATTATACTGCTATATTAGCGCCGCACTTTCAGCCGCTTGATTTTTTTATTTGCCTGCAATGTCCTTTATGACCTCGCCCGCGATTATCAGACCTACTACCGAGGGTACGAACGCCGTCGAGCCGGGTATGTCGCGGCGAACGGTGCATTTTCTCTCCGTGCCGGGCGGGCATACGCAGTGGTTTCTGCAAGAGATCTCCATGTCGTCGATAGGACGAATGGGCTTTTCTTCCGAATATACCACTTTCAGCTTCTTGATTCCCAGTTTGCGAAGCTCGTAACGCATTACTTTCGCCAGCGGACAGACTTTCGTTTTGTAAATATCAGCCACGCGAAAAGCCGTCGGGTCGAGCTTGTTGCCCGCGCCCATTGAAGATATTACGGGCACGCCCGCCGCGTCCGCGCGCTTCACTATCTCCAGCTTGCCTGTTACCGTGTCGATGGCGTCGATGATGTAGTCGTACTGCGTAAAATCAAATCGGTCGGCGGTGTCGGGCATATAAAAGCACTTGTGCGCCGTGACCTTTATGTCGGGGCAGATGTCGTGCACGCGCGCCTCAGCCACGTCCACCTTGTGCTTGCCGATGGTGCTGCGGGTCGCGATTATCTGGCGGTTCAGGTTGGTCAGACATACTCTGTCGTCGTCGATGAGGTCGAGCGCGCCGACTCCGCTGCGTGCGAGCGCCTCTACCGCGTAGCCGCCCACGCCGCCAATGCCGAACACCGCAACGCGGCTGTTTTTCAGCTTCTCCATAGCTTCTTTGCCGAAGAGCAGCTCAGTTCTCGAAAATTGATCCAGCATTTCTATTTCTCCTTTTAGTTCATGATCGTTCATAATATCATAACATATTTGCCGCGTAAATTCAAGCTGTATTTTAAGATATTTATTAAATTTTCTGATAATTCCTATTGAAAAGATAGGGTTAATGTGATATACTATATTAAAAGGCAACACCGCACAACTACCGCCTATCGGCTTTGTGTACGCCTTGCTTGCATATTGTTCCGTCATATTGCACTAAAACTCCTAGGAAAGCGCTAGCTTGCCGTCGTCGTTTTAGTACAATCTGACGAAAAATCTGACTACGCAATTCGCACACAATAGTTGCGCGGTATTGCCTAAATGATTTCAGAAAACAGGTGTATGTATGATGAATATGGTAAGAGATAGTATTACATTGGCGGAGCTTTCGCAGCTTACCGCCGAAAAAGGCTGCCTTGTTATCGACATTCGCAACGCTGATGAATTTGAGTACGGGCATATAAACGGCGCGGTGAATATCCCGCTCGCCGAGCTGGAGGAGCGCGCCGAGAGCCTGCCTGCCGATAAGCTGCTCGTGGTCTGCTGCAAAAGCGGTCTGATAAGCGACCCCGCCGCCGAAAAGCTTCGCGAAAAGGGTCTGCCAGCCGCAAACCTCGCCGAGGGCTACTACGGCTGGCTGCGCGTGAAAATGGCTGAGGAGGTCAACTTCGCCGAGAAAGCCGCCGCGGTCGAGCAAAGCCTGCACACCGAGTTTCGCGAGAGCATTTACGAGAAATTCAAGCAGGCGATAGAGAAGTACCGGCTAGTTCAGGCAGGCGACCACATCGCCGTCTGTATCTCGGGCGGCAAGGACTCGATGCTGATGGCGAAGCTTTTTGGCGAGCTGAAAAAAGAGGGCACGCTAGATTTTGACGTGACATACCTCGTGATGGACCCCGGTTACAGCCCGCAGAACCGCGAAGTTATCGAGAGCAACGCCCGCAGGCTCGGATTCCCGATAAAAGTTTTTGAAACCAATATATTCAATTCCGTCTATAACGTGGATAAGAACCCCTGCTACCTCTGCGCGAAAATGCGCCGCGGACATCTTTACAAAAACGCTCAGCTCGCGGGCTGCAACAAGATAGCGCTGGGCCACCACTACGACGACGTTATCGAAACAATATTCATGAGCATGATATACAGCGGTCAGATACGCACCATGATGCCGAAGCTGCACAGCCAGAATTATGAGGGTATGCAGCTTATTCGCCCGCTGTACCTTATCCGCGAGGAGGAGATAAAGCGCTGGCGCGATCACAACGATCTGCACTTCATAGCCTGCGCCTGCCGTTTTACCGACACCTGCACCACCTGCAACCCCACGGGCACAGGCTCGAAGCGCGTGGAGGTCAAAAATCTCATCGCTGAGCTGAAAAAGACCACCCCCGAAGTTGAGGAGAATATTTTTCACAGCATCGAGAACGTAGACATCGACAAAGTTATCTCCTACAAGATCGACGGCCGCGAGCACTGGTTCGACGGCGTAGCGCACAAATAATGCACACAGGCAGGCTTTTTTACCTGCCTTTTTTGCGCCGAAAAATTTGACATAAAGCGACTGGTGTGATATAATTAAAAGTGTATATGCAGAAATTAAAATAAGGAAACGGAAACGAATAATTTATGGATAAAATTTCTATCGGCGGCGTTGAGATAGAGCGCACGGCCGCCCTTGCGCCAATGGCTTCGGTGGCGGACAGAGCCTATCGGCTTATGTGCCGCGAGTACGGCGCGGCCTATTTGGTGAGCGAGATGATATCTGCCAAAGGGCTTTGCTACGGTGATAAAAAGACGGCTAAAATGTGCGCGGTGGACGAGCGCGAACGCCCCTATGCCCTTCAGCTTTTCGGCGAGGACGCGCCCTCTGTCGCGCGGGCGGCGTATATGCTCAATCGCTTTGAGCCTGACATAATTGACATAAATATGGGCTGCCCCGTGCCTAAAGTAGTCGGCAACGGCAGCGGCTCGGCGCTGATGAAGACCCCCGCGACGGCTGAGCTGATAGTGCGCGAGGCGGTGAAAAACGCCAACTGCCCCGTTACCGTGAAGATACGCGCGGGCTGGGACGAGGATAGCATAAACGCTCCCGAATTTGCAAAGCGCATGGAGCAGGCGGGCGCTTCGGCGGTCGCGGTGCACGGCAGAACGCGGCGGCAGATGTACTCGGGCAAGGCAGACTGGGGCGTTATCGCGGCGGTAAAGCAGGCGGTGAGCATACCCGTTATCGGCAATGGCGACGTTGACAGCGCGCAGGCATGCGAAAAAATGTACCGCGAAACGGGCTGTGACCTTGTAATGGTCGGCAGAGGAAGCTATGGCAGACCTTGGATATTCGAGGAGATACGCGAATATCTGCAAAACGGCAGCCTGCCGCCCGAAAAAAGCGTAGAGGAAAAAATGCAGATAATGCTGCGCCACACCCGTATGCTCATCGACGAAAAGGGCGAGGGGCAGGGTATGCGCGAGATGCGGCACAACGTGATATGGTATGTAAAGGGTATGCACGGGGCTGCGGCGCTGCGGCGCGAGTGCTCAGAGCTTACCGAGTACAGCCAGCTCGAGCGAATGGCGCGCGAGATGATCGAAAGAAATACGGAGAACTGAAAATGGGTATACTATATATAGTCGGCACGCCGATAGGCAATCTGGGCGATATGACTTACCGCGCGGTGGAAACGCTGAAAGAGGTAGACTTCATCTGCGCTGAGGACACGCGCGTTTCGGCGAAGCTGCTGAATTATTTTGACATAAAAAAAACGCTTATAAGCTACCATGAGCACAACGCTCAGGCGGCGGGAGCGGGCATAATAGCGCGGCTTGCGGCGGGCGAGAGCGCGGCTATAGTCACCGACGCGGGAATGCCCTGTATATCAGACCCCGGCGAGCTGCTGGTGAAACAGTGCGCCGAGAGCGGCATAGAGGTGCGAGTAGTGCCCGGCCCTACGGCGGCGATGTCGGCGATAGCGGCTAGTGGGCTGAACAGCAAAAATTTCAGTTTCCGCGGATTTCTCTCGGTCAACAAAAAGCAGCGCAGCGCCCACCTCGCGGCGGTAAAGACCTGCCCCGATACGCTGATATTTTACGAAGCGCCGCACAAGCTGCTCAATACGCTGGAGGATATGCTGAAATTTTTCGGCGACAGGCGTATAGCGCTCTGCCGAGAGCTTACGAAGATACACGAGGAGATAATCCGCACGACCCTTTCGCAGGCGGTGGAGTTTTACACCGAAAACAAGCCGAAGGGCGAGTTCGTGCTTGTGGTAGAGGGCGCACAGACGGCTGACGAGGCGGCGGATACGCTCGAAAGCGCGCTGGCGCAGGTGAAAGGTCTGGCGGATAACGGTATGCGCCCCGCCGACGCCTGCCGCGAGATAGCTAAGGTAACGCCTTACTCAAAGGGCGAGCTTTACACGGCGTATCTGGAGGGCAGAGGCGATGAGTGAGCTTTCGCTGCTGCCGATGAGCGAGGATAATTACACCGCTGCCGCGCAGATAGAGGCCGAGTGCTTCGCCGACCGCCCGTGGACGGCCGAGCAGTTTCACGAGGAGATAACGCTAGATTTCTCGCGGACATTCATAGCCTACCTTGGCGGCGAGCCTGCGGGATTTGTGAATATATGGCTGACACCGCCGATGGCGATAATAAACAACATCGCCGTGCGCGAGGGCTTTCGCAGGCGCGGGATAGCGCAGGCTATGATAAACGCGGCGCTTGGCGAATGCGGCGAATGCAGCTCGCTGACGCTTGAGGTGCGCGTTTCAAATCAGCCCGCCATCGCGCTTTACGAAAAGCTGGGATTTTCGCAGGTGGGCAGGCGCAGGGATTTTTACGAAAACCCGCGTGAGGACGCTTTTATAATGACGAAATTTTTTAGGAAAGGGGCGGCGGAGCAGGATGCCGAGTGAGATAAAAGGGCTTTCCGTCGAGCAGATCGGCGGGGTAAAGCTGCACATTTCGGCGGTGCACCGCTTCGGAACTGACGCTTTTTTGCTGGCAGATTTCGCCGCGCCGCGCCATAAAGACACCGTCTGTGACCTTTGCAGCGGCTGCGGGATAGTCGCCGCCGTGATGTACGAGCGCTTTCGCCCGAAGTCGATAGAGGCGGTGGAGATCGACCGCGAGGGGTACGAGCTGATGACGCTGACGGCGGAAAGCTCGGCTCTCGAAAATTTCAAGCCCGTCTGCGGCGACCTGAAAGACTGGCGTGCGGAGCGCGAGCTTGACCTCATCACCTGCAACCCGCCGTACAAGCGCGACGGAGCGGGCATAAAAAGCGCGGGCGAGGTGGCTCTGGGCGCGCGGCACGAGGTGCTTTGCAGCTTTTCAGACGTTTGCAAAGCGGCGGCGCGCTCGCTGAAATACGGCGGCAGGCTTTGCGTTTGCAACCGTCCCGAGCGGCTTTGCGACATGATGTGCGATATGCGCGCGGCGGGGATAGAGCCGAAGCGTATGCGTTTTGTGTCCAAAAATCAGGACAGTATACCGTGGCTGGTGCTGTTGGAGGGCAGAAAAGGCGGCAGCCCGTTTTTGCAGGCGGAAAAAAATTTCTACACGCAGACGGCTGACGGCGGCATATCGCCCGAGCTGGCGGCGGTGTATGGGCTGGGGTGAGCGCAATGCGACCCACAGGTTCAGTTTAGGACAATCACGCTAATATAGATCAAGAGTACAAAAATATGTACAGTTAGGAATGACGGTTATGAAGATACTGGGAATAGAAAGCTCCTGCGACGAAACGGCGGCGAGCGTTGTCGAGGACGGCAAAACGGTGCTATCAAACATAGTTTCGAGCCAGATCGACGAGCACAGGCTTTACGGCGGCGTAGTGCCCGAGATTGCTTCGCGCCGCCACGCGGAAAACATTGGCTGGGTGGTACGCGAGGCGCTTTTGCAGGCAAACTGCACCCTCGCCGACATCGACGGGATAGCCGTGACATACGCGCCGGGGCTTATCGGCGCGCTGCTGGTCGGCATAAGTTTCGCGAAAGGGCTGGCGATGTCGAGCGGCATACCGCTGATACCCGTGCACCACATCGCGGGGCACATCGCGGCGAATTACATCACCCACCCCGAGCTCGAGCCGCCCTACCTCTGCCTGGTCATCTCGGGCGGGCACAGCCACATCATCGAGGTGCGCGACTACACGAAGTACCACGTTATCGGCAGAACGCGCGACGACGCGGCGGGCGAGTGTTTTGACAAAGCGGCGCGCACGCTGGGTTACGAGTATCCCGGCGGAAAATTCATCGACGCGGCGGCGAAGCTGGGCGATCCGAATGCTTACAAACTGCCGAAGCCGAAGATACCGAACAGCGAGTTTGATTTCAGCTTTTCGGGTCTGAAAACGGCTGTCATAAACACCGTGCATAACGCCGAGCAAAAGGGCGAGCAGCTGCGCCGCGAAGATATGGCGGCTTCGTTCCAGAAAACGGTAGCAGACACGCTCGTTGAACGCACGATGGCTGCTGCAAAAATGCTGAGCAGTAAAAAGCTGGCTATCGCAGGCGGCGTTTCGGCAAACAGCGGCGTGCGCGGTGCGTTTGAAAAAGCCTGCGCCGATCGCGGGGTAAAGCTGTATATGCCCGAACTGAAATATTGCGGCGACAATGCGGCGATGATCGCTTGTCAGGGTTACTACGATTTTCTTGCGGGCAAGCGCGCGGACGAGAGCCTGAACGGCATAGCTACCCTTTCGCTGGATAAAATTTCTGAGGAGCAGTGAGGTACAAAATGAAAATACTGGCAATTGACGGCAACAGCATCATGAACCGTGCGTTTTACGGCATAAAAGCGCTTTCGACCTCAAAAGGCGAGTACACGAACGCGCTCACGGGCTTCATGAACATCTATCTGAAAGAGCTGGAAGCGGTGCAGCCCGACTGCGCGGCGGTGGCTTTTGACCTCAAAGCGCCGACCTTTCGCCACAAGTCTGACGCGGCTTACAAGGCGAACCGCAAGGGCATGCCGCACGAGCTGGCACTGCAAATGCCGCTGATAAAGGAAATTCTGGCAGACCTTGGCGTGAAAACGCTGGAGTGCGAGGGTTTTGAGGCGGACGACATTCTCGGCACGCTCTCGGAAATTTTTGGTAACGGTGACGAATGTGTTATCCTAACGGGCGACCGCGACAGCCTGCAGCTCGTCAGCGAGAGCTGCACCGTGCGCCTTGCGACCAACCGCGAAACGGTGGTCTACACACCCGACAAATTCCGCGAGGATTACGGGCTTGAGCCGATACAGCTTATCGAGCTGAAAGCGCTGATGGGCGACAGCTCGGACAACATTTCGGGCGTAAAGGGCATAGGCGAAAAGACAGCTGCGGCGCTGATAAAAGAGCAGGGAAGCGTTGAACAACTGTACGAAAATTTGGACAGTATGAAGTTGACGCCGTCCGTCCGCAAGAAGCTGGAGAGCGGTCATGAGGACGCTGTGCGCAGTAAATTCCTCGCGACCATCGTGAAAAATGCGCCCATCGAGCGCGACACGGCGGCGTACACCTTCGGCGAGCGCAAGGACGACGAACTGAAAATGCTGCTTTCGCGGCTGGAAATGAACAAACTTATGGCAAGGCTGGGGCTTACAGGCAATGCTGAAAACGCTCCTCAGCCTGTCAAAACAGACGATCTGCCGCCGCTGAAAACGGCTGAACTGACGGCGGATAACCTGCCGAACGGCAAGTCGGCAT
Source organism: Ruminococcus sp. 210702-SL.1.03 (assembly GCF_020559915.1). GTDB lineage: Bacteria > Bacillota > Clostridia > Oscillospirales > Ruminococcaceae > YE71. The sequence goes on along the minus strand of NZ_JAJCLZ010000017.1, from coordinate 24,564 downwards.
TCACTTTTGACGGCAAAAAACTTTGCGTTCAGAGCGGCGAAACGGTTTATCATACTGACGATGAGCAATTGATATTGAAATACTTTACAGCAGAGGGCGAGAAAGTCTGCTTCGACGGCAAAACTGCGCACCGCTGGGCATTTGAGCATGGCGGAGAGCTGCGCGGGCTAACGTTTTCGTGCGATCTGGCGGGGTATCTGCTGAACTCGCAGGCGAGCGAATACACGGCGGAGAACCTTTGCTTGGCTTACAGGGTGGCGTACCGAGCGGATATGGGCGAATTTGCCGACGTTTGCTCGCTCATCGCGCTGGCTGAGCGGCTGACGCAGGAGCTTGAAGCGGCAGATATGACGGCATTATATAATGACATAGAATTGCCGCTTTGCGAAACGCTGGCTTCGATGGAATATTATGGCGTAGACGCAGACGCGGACGGAATACGCGCTTTCGGCGACAAATTGAATGAAAACCTCGGCGAGATCACTGACGAAATATACCGATTAGCGGGGCAAGAGTTTAATATTTCCAGTCCGAAACAGCTCGGAAAAGTGCTATTCGAGGATCTCAGGCTGCCGTGCAAGAAAAAAACGAAAAGCGGCTACTCGACCAACGCCGAGGTGCTCGAGTCGATCGCGAACAAGCACCCCATCGTGCCGATGATACTAGAATATCGCACGCTTTCCAAGCTTTCCTCGACCTACGTCGACAGCCTGCTCAAGCAGATACACGCCGACGGTCGGGTGCACAGCATCTTCAAGCAGACGGAAACGCGCACGGGGCGCATCAGTTCGACCGAGCCGAATATGCAGAATATACCTGTGCGTAAAGAACTTGGCAGAGAAATGCGCCGATTTTTCATCGCGCGCGAGGGCTGTCTGCTGGTGGACGCCGACTATTCGCAGATCGAGCTGCGCGTGCTGGCTAGCGTTTGCGGCGACGAAAATATGCAGCAGGCTTTTTTGAGCGGCAGCGACATTCACACTTCGACCGCCGCGCAGGTTTTCGGCCTGCCCGAAGATTTCGTTTCGCCCGAGATGCGCTCGGCGGCTAAAGCTGTAAATTTTGGGATCATTTATGGCATTGGCCCGTTTTCGCTCTCGAAAGACATCGGCGTTTCGGTCGCAGAGGCTAAGAAATATATACAGAGCTATTTGGACAATTATCCAAAAGTTACAGAATTTATGAATAAAACTATTGCAGACGGCGAGAAAAACGGCTATGTATCTACAATTTTTGGCAGACGGCGCTACATTCCAGAGCTTTCGGCGTCGAACAAAAACGTGCAGGCGTTCGGCAAACGCGCGGCGATGAACGCGCCGATACAGGGCGCGGCGGCGGACATAATCAAACTCGCGATGGTGAAAGTCTATCGGCGGCTGAAAGCAGAACTGCCCGAGGTGCACTTGATCTTGCAAGTGCACGACGAGCTGATCTTGGAAGCGCCCGAGGCGCAGGCTGAGCGGGCGGCGGCGCTGCTGAAAGAGGAGATGGAGGCGGCTGTGAAGCTGGCTGTTCCACTTACAGTAGATGTTCATACAGGCAAGAGCTGGTATGACGCAAAGGGCTGATGTGCAAGCCAATATTGTGCTAGTTTATATAGAAAACTGGAAAGGAATGGTAGAAATGGAAAGAAAATATGCAATTCTTGGCGAAACTTTGAAACACACGATGTCGCCGCCGATACACAAGGCGCTCTTCGATCTGCGCGGCAGAGAGTTCTCGTATGAGATAATCGAAGTGCCGCCCGCAGAGCTTGCGGCTAAGGCTGACTATCTTGATTCGCTCGCCGGCTACAATATTACGATACCCCACAAAATGGGAATTATCGAGCAGATCGACAAGCTTGATGACACCGCAAAACGTTACAACAGCGTGAATTGCGTGAATAACAAGGACGGCGTGAGCACGGGTTACAACACCGACTGCGTTGGTTTTTTGGAAACTATCCGCGCGATGAACGTTAATTTCGGCGGCAGAGTACTGCTCATCGGCTGCGGCGGGGTTGGCAGAATGATGGCGATAGAGGCGGCGCTTGCGGGTGCTGACCTGACGATCGCGGTGCTTGAAAGCGATATGCCGCTTGCCGAGCAGGCTGTTAAAGAGATCAAGGTAATGAAATCTGACGCTAAAATCAGTATTGTGCTAAACACGGCGGTCGATACGTCGGTGAAGTTCGACCTGCTGATGAACGCCTGCCCTGTTGGAATGTATCCGAAGGTCAACGCTTGCCCCGCTACGGACGAGATGATCGCAGCGAGCGATGCCGTTTTCGACGTTATTTACAACCCCGGCGAGACGCGGCTTTTGAAGAAAGCGGCAGAGATGGGCAAGAAAACCTCCGGCGGTATGGCGATGCTGGTTTGGCAGGCGGTCAAGGCGCACGAGATCTGGGACGGCGACCGCTACACTGACGAGGAAGTCGCCGCGATAATCAAGGAAATGCAGGCGGAAGTTGACCGCGATTTCCCGCTTTAAAGGGTGATACATATGATAAAAAAGAACAGACCCGTTTACCTCTGCGGCTTCATGGGCTGCGGTAAATCGACCATCGGCAGGCTGCTTGCTAAAAAGCTGGGGCGCGAATTTGTTGACCTTGATGACTACATCGAGCAGCGCGAGGGCATGAGCATACCGCAGATCTTCGAGCAACGCGGCGAGAACTATTTCCGAGAAGTGGAAACTGTGGCGCTTTCTGAACTTTCTGCCGCTGCGGGCGTTGTCGCGACGGGCGGTGGAACGCTGCTCAAAAAAGAAAATGGCGACCGGGCGAAGAGCATGGGCACGGTTGTTTTCATCGACGCGCCGTTCGACATTTGCTATGAGCGAATCAAGGGCGATAAAAATCGTCCGATCGCTTACAATTCCACGCGGGAGCAGCTTTTCGACCGTTACGAACAGCGCAAGCCCCTTTATAAGGAAAATTCAGATTTTTCTGTCAACGGCAACGCCGCGCCAATGCAGATCGTCAGCGATATTTTAGACTAAAGCGGGAGATTTTACATGAAAAGACTGGTTACTATACAAGATATATCCTGCTTTGGCAAGTGCTCTTTGACAGCTGCACTGCCTGTTATCTCGGCGATGGGCGTCGAAACGGCGGTCATTCCGACGGCGGTGCTATCAACGCACACGGGCAGCGGTTTCTCGGGCTACACATTTCATGATCTGACGTCAGACATACCCAAAATATCAGCACACTGGAAAAAGCTAGGGCTAAAATTTGACACGATCTATACGGGATACATCGGTTCGTGCGAGCAGATCGAGGTCGTGAAGCGTTTTATCAGAGATTTTCGTACCGATGAAACGCTTGTCGTCGTCGACCCGGTGATGGGTGACGCGGGGCGGATGTACGCGGGTTTTGACGCAAAATTCGTTGAGTCGATGCGCTCGCTTTGCTCTGTCGCCGACTGTATTTTGCCGAACGCGACCGAAGCGGCGCTGCTGCTGAACAAGCCTTATGACGAGATCGCGGGGTGCGAATCGCCCGAGGAGCTGCGCGAAATTTTGCGTAAATTGACGGGACTGGGCTGCAAAAACGCTGTGTTTACAGGCGCTTGCAGCGACCCTGCGCTCAACGGTGCGGCGGCGTACAGCGCGCTGAACGAGGACTTTTTCATAGCGACCTGCGAGAATATCGACGGCAGCTACCACAGCACGGGCGACATTTTTTCGAGCGTGGTGTCGGGCGGAATGACCCTCGGCATGGAGCTGAAAACGGCGGTAGAGCTGGCGGTGAATTTCACGCACGACTGCATAAAAGCGACGCAGCCGCTTCGCGAAGAGTTGTTTTACTCGGTGCGGTTCGAGCCGTGCTTGGGTGAGCTGGCGAGGGCTTGCGAAGGGTTTATCGACAACTGACGGCTTTTTATAGATCTATGTAAATTTGTGCACAAATTCTGCATAGAATTGTTAAAAATCTTTGTAAAGAAAAATTAGCAAATCAAAAGGATAAAAGTTCGGAAAATTATGCACCTTTATTCATGCAAAACAAGTACCCTTGGAATATAATATATTTAGAAAATATTATTATATGAAATGTGAAGGAGGACTGCTGCGATGGATGAACTGCGTATTCTGAAATATGAGGAAAATTCGGTGGGCGGCGAGTTGCTGCACGTCAGAAAAGTAGCGCTGGGCGAGAGCATTCTGGACATCTGCGTCAGCTCAGACCTCGCAAAACTCGACCTTTACATAAACGGCGTGCTCGCGATGCGGCAAAAAAGCAGCGGTATCTTTGATTTTGTGCTGCCAAGACCCGCGCAGGGCAGGCTGCAAGTGCGCATCTCACCCGCTAAACAGACCAACATTTTCCATGAACTGACATTTGATATATGAGATAGGCGCCCGAAGCCTCGCAATTTGCGAAAAACTTCGCGGCGCCCTTGATTTTTTTGCGCAAATATAGTATAATAGTATAGATATTATGTTTTTTGGAGGAAAATCAATGGCTGATTTAGTTGAAGAGATAAAAAGGCGGCGCACCTTCGCGATAATTTCGCACCCCGACGCCGGTAAGACCACGCTTACCGAAAAATTCCTGCTGTACGGCGGAGCAATCGCGCAGGCGGGCGCTGTTAATGGCAAGAAGAATTCGCGCCATGCAGTTTCTGACTGGATGGAAATTGAAAAGCAGAGAGGGATTTCCGTAACTTCCTCGGTAATGCAGTTCCAGTATGGCGGTGCTTGCATAAATATTCTGGACACACCGGGACATCAGGACTTTTCGGAGGATACCTACCGCACGCTGATGGCGGCGGACTCCGCTGTCATGGTCATCGACGCTTCAAAGGGTGTTGAAAATCAGACGAGGAAGCTGTTTAAGGTATGTGCAATGAGAAATATACCCATTTTCACCTTTATTAACAAGCTTGACCGTGAAGCCCGCAATCCGTTTGACCTCATCGAGGAGATCGAGCAGGAGCTAGGTATGCCGACCTGCCCCATCAACTGGCCGATAGGCTCTGGCAAGGATTTCAAGGGCGTTTACGACCGCCGCAGCCGTCACGTTATTTATTTTGACCCTACGGGCGGCAGCCACAAGGTCTCCGCGACCGAAGCCGACCTCACCGACCCCGCTCTTGCCGACATTCTCGGCGAGGTGAATTACGAAACGCTCAAAGACGACATTGAACTGCTGGACGGCGCGAGCGACGAGCTTGACCTCAAGGCGGTGCACGGCGGTAAGCTTTCACCGGTATTTTTCGGCTCAGCGCTGACGAATTTTGGCGTTGAACCATTTCTGGAAGAATTTCTCAAAATGACCCCGCCGCCACTGCCCAGAATGTCGAACGACGGTGTTATTGACCCATTCTCACCCGATTTTTCGGCGTTTGTTTTCAAAATTCAGGCAAATATGAACAAGGCTCACCGCGATAGGATAACTTTCATGCGCGTTTGCTCGGGTAAATTCGACAAAGATATGGAAGTTTTGCACGTTCAAGGAAATAAGAAAATGCGTCTTTCGCAGCCGCAGCAGATCATGGCGCAGGAGCGCGAGATAATTGACGAGGCATACGCGGGCGACATCATCGGTGTATTCGACCCCGGCATTTTCTCGATAGGCGATACGGTCTGCTCACCGAAACATAAATTTACATTTGAGGGTATACCCACCTTTGCACCGGAACATTTCATGCGCTACCGCTCGAAAGACACGATGAAGCGCAAGCAGTTCGTCAAAGGTATCACGCAGATCGCGCAGGAGGGCGCTATCCAGATCTTCCGCGAGCCGCTGATGGGCATGGAGGAAGTCATCGTCGGCGTTGTCGGCGTGCTTCAGTTCGACGTTTTCGAGTACCGAATGAAAAACGAGTACGGCGTCGAAATGCTCAAAGAGGGGCTGGGTTACTCGTTCATCCGCTGGATCGACAGCGCGCCGTGCGAGCCGAAGGACCTTAAGCTCAGCTCTGACACCAAGCTCGTGACCGACCTCAAGGAAAATCCGCTGCTGCTTTTCACCAGTGAATGGAATATTAGGTGGGCGCTGGAACGCAATGAAGGCTTAGAGCTTTCGGAATTCAACCGCGGCGACCTCCAGTGATCTGAACTATGAAATTTCGCTGCTATCTGACGTGTATTGTCATCTTTTTAGTGGTTTTGATGGGCATATCTTACAACACTGCCGAACTGCCGTCAGATAATTTAAACTCGCAAGAGCAGTCCTCATCTGTTACTTTTAAGCAAAATGTGCAAAGTAAGTTAGACGATACTGAATATACCATAGAAAATGCTGACACGGACGGTAAATCTGTCGACCCCGACCTGCTTTACTCGCGCGGAGGAGTGTCGGTTCGGCTTATAGAGAGCGATCTTTCGCGGCAGACGCTGCGTTTTGAGATGACGAACGATTCGTCCGACGAGGTCATCATTTCGACCGACGCGGTGGCTGTGAACGGCTTTGTCAGCAGCGCCTACACTCTCGCTATCGTCGCGCCGAACAGCACAGAAACGCGCGTGCTGACGGGAATTTGTGACGATCTGCCTGAAAAGAAAGAGATAGACAGTGTTAGCCTGCGCTTTTTTATCGATAAAGACGACGGCGATGCGTACCTTAGCGAGCGGGTGAGCATTGTGTATGCAGATGGCGCACACTCTTACACGCCGCCTAAAAATGGCAAGCTGGTGTATGAGGGCGATGGGCTGAAAATTTGGTCGGTCGGCTCGGAAGTTGCGGAAAACTACGGCGAAAAGCGGCTTTGGCTGAAGTTTGTTTCCGAAAACAGCGGCGCTGAGCGTATGATCTCGCTGACTGAGATACGCGCTTTTGACAGCGCCGGCGCGCTGGTCAGCGCTGACTGCTTTAACAACGTGACTTTGCCGAGCGAAACGAGTGCGAACGCTTTTTTCATGCTGGAGGGCGACATTTTGGCGGTCAAAAAAGTCACACTGAAATTCCGTATTGAGGAAATCAAGGCAGGAACTGACTTTTACGGCGACTCGAAATTGTCCGACTCCATCGAAATTGAGATATAAAAAAACGTCCTGTTCCACGGCGGAGCAGGACGTTTGCTTTTTGTTAAGTTAAGAAATTCCCTCGGTCGAAATGTAGTCGGAAATGTTCTCGATAGCTTCGGCGATGAGCGCTTTGAAGCGTGGCGCGGCAGCGCTGGCTATCTGCTGAACCTCCTCATGCGTAAGAGGGTCTTTGCGAATGCCTGATGCTTGGTTAGGAATGCACGAAATTCCACAAACTTTCATTCCTGCGTGGCGCGCGGCGATCGCCTCGACCGCAGTGGACATTCCAACTGCGTCAACGCCCATCTTTCCGAGCATTCTGATCTCGGCAGGCGTTTCATATGAAGGTCCGGTCAGCTGAGCATAAACGCCCTGCTTGATGGATATATTTAACTCTTTAGCCGTATCGAGGATTATCTCGCAAAGCTTGTTATCATAAACATTGCTCATATCCGGAAAACGCGTGCCCAGCTCTTCGACATTCGTGCCAACGAGCGGGTTCGGTGCGAAAAGCGCAACGTGGTCGCGGATAAGCATAAAGTCGCCGGCGGAAAAATCAGGATTGATGCCGCCCGCAGCGTTGGTCAAAAACAGCACCTTCGCGCCCATCATGCGCAGCAGGCGGGCGGGAAGCACCACGTCGCTGATCGGGTAGCCCTCGTAGTAGTGCACGCGACCCTGCATGACGGCGACATTGACTCCGCCGACTGTTCCGAAAACGAACCTGCCTTTGTGCCCCGGCACGGTCGAAACGGGAAAGCCCTCGATCTCATCATAGTTTACTGAAACTTCCACATTTACCTTTTCGTCGGCGAATGCGCCAAGTCCCGAGCCGAGTACAAGCGCTATCTCGGGCACAAAATCGGTCTTTTCACGTACACTTTTTAGACAAGCTTCCAGCTTATTGTAAATAGAATTGCTCATATCAAATGCTCCTTTTCGGCTTCATCGCCTCGAGTCGGTAGATCGGCATGCCCTGCTCTGAGAAGCGCCGCTCGTACTCGGTCACGATGTTGCCCTCGAAATCTGAGTTGTGCAGATCGAGCGAAACGTTTTTCAGCCCCCACCCGCTCTGCGAAAACTCTGCGATTGAAAACTCAAAAAGCTGCATATTGTCCGTTTTCTGGTGTATCTCGCCACCGTCTTTCAGCAGTTTTTCGTATATCTGTAAAAAATTGCGATGCGTCAGACGGTGTGCCGCGTAGCTTTTTTTGGGGAACGGGCAGCTGAAATTCAGATAGATGCGCTCTGCCGAAAGCGGCTGCACATAGCAGTCGAGGTACTCCGCGCCGCCGCGCAGGTAGCGAATGTTCTCGATGCCCTCCGCCAGTGTTTTTTCCGCCGCGTCAACGATGACATTGCTGGCTTTTTCTACCGCCAAATAGTTGTACTGCGGCTCGCGCTTCGCCAGCTCGCGTATGAACTGCCCCTTGCCGCATCCGATCTCAAGCACTATCGGCTTGTCGTTGCCGAAGATCGCCTTGTAATCGAGCATATTTTCTGTATCTTTTACCGAAAAATCCCTGTTTTCGCGATCCATGAATATTATCATGTCGCCGCAGGCAGCTAGCCTTTCGTCAAGGTGCTTTTTTCTTCTCATTCTCATAATTGGTTATTTCCTTTTGCGGTTCATAATTTTTGACAGTCCACCGTGCTCAAAAAACTCCTGATCGGCGGTCAGCGTTACCCATTCGGCGAAGTTGCCGTCCAGCGGGTTCTCTATCGGGTAGATGTTCAGCATGACTTCCGGCTCGCCCGCGCCGCTGAATTTTGGCACGAACTTGAAAATAATTTGCTTGTTCATGCCGCCGCGCAGCTCGTCCTCCGTCACTGCGCCATCGGCAAAAATGTTGCCTTCCGCGCACTGCGGTATCTTGATCTCGCCGAATTTTGCACGCCAAACTTTTCCGCCGTCCTTGCGCTCAAAAAGCTCGGCTTTGCGGCGTATCGTCTTAACTCCCGCGCCCGCGGGGTAGGTCACGTCGATCATGTCGAGCGTCAGCTCGCCGCTGTCTGCTGCCTCGCCCGAAAGCGTGAACATCACGCCCTTTGAGGAAGCCGCGCCGTCGCTCTCAGCGCTTACGGAAAATGTCAGCCCGTCGATCATAACTGCGCCGCAGCTCGATTTTTTCAGCGCCACACGGCCAGCGTCGCGCTTCTGCATCGCGCGAACTATCATGTCGTTAAAGCTATTCTTTGCCATTACAGCGATACCTCAGTTCCGCCGAAAGGTCTTATCGAGAGCACATAGCAGCTTCCTTCGCCGAATACGCCCTCCATCGCCGACTTGAATTTCTCCAGCTTTTCTTCGGGCACGAATGCCTGTATAGTGCCTGCGAATCCGCCGCCGTGCACTCTGCAAGCGCCTTCGCCGCTGAGAACATCGCTTGCTATGTAAAGCGCGAGCGAAAGACCCTGCTCGGCGGGGTTAGATGAAGCATATATATTCTGTAAATACTTGTAAGAACTGTCGCCCGATTCGTTGATGAGTTTAAGGAATTTCTTGAAATCGTGCGATCTCAGCGCCGCAGCCTGCTTAACTACGCGCTCGTTGTCGCCGAAGAAATGCAGCGCTCTCAGTACAGCGCGGTCGCCAAGCTTTGCTCTCAGCGCCGCGATGTTCGCCATAACGTCCGCCTTGGTCAGCTCGCGCAGATAGTCCTTGCCGAAAAACTGCGCTACCGATCTCATCTCGGCGGGGATAGCGGCGTACTCGGGCGTGAGGTCTGAATGGCTGCCCTTTGTGTCAACTATGCAGAGGCGGTGTCCGCTGGCGGCGAAGTCAAAGTCTATCGCCTCAATAACGGGGTTCGCCGTGTCGGCAAAGTCGATGGTGATAAAGCTGCCGACCGATGAAGCCATCTGGTCCATCAGTCCCGAAGGCTTGCCGAAGTAAATGTTTTCCGCAAACTGCGAGATCTGCGCTATCTCAACGGGCGATACCGCGAAATCGTTGTACAGACCGCTGAGTATAGTGCCTATCAGCACTTCAAACGCGGCGGAGGAGGAAAGTCCCGAGCCTTTTAGCACGTTTGAGGTGGTGTAAGCGGTAAAGCCGCCGACCTTGTAGCCGCGGCGAAGCATACCTGCCGCAACTCCGCGTATCAGTGCGCAGGAAGTGTTTTCCTCTTCGTCCTTTATCTCGGTGTCGCTCGAGTCTACTGTGTCCATAGGGAAGCCCTGCGACTTTATGCGGATTATCCCATCGTCGGTGGGCACTACGGCGGCGATAACGTCCAGCGAAACGCCCGCGGCGAGCACTCTGCCGTTATTGTGGTCGGTATGATTTCCGCCGACCTCGGTTCTGCCTGGGGCGCTGAAAAAGCGCTGCGGCTTCATGCCGAAAAGCGCTTCAAATTCCTCTGCGGCGGCGGCATAGCGCTGAGCCTGTAATGGCGTTGCTTCCGCGCCGTAAATTTCTTTCAGTGTATGTATCATTTTCTAATACCTCCATAAAAGGCGTTGCCGCCGATATATCATTTTAATTATAACATATCCGCGCTGATTTTGCAATACCCGCGCCAAAAAAACAGCCGTTCCCACAAGAGAACGGCTGTGTATTTATGCAATTTTTCGCTTAGAAACCAAGTATTTTCTTGAAGTCGCCCGCTATGGTAGCTTCCAGCTTCTTAGCAGCCTCTCTGCTCTCGCCGATGGTGGTGTAGTAAGCCTTTATCTTAGGCTCAGTACCCGAGGGACGAATGATAACAGAAGCGTTCTGCTCAAGGCGGAATGCCAGTACGTCAGACTTCGGCAGGGTGATCTCGGTCTTTGCGCCGGTAGCGAGGTCTACCTCTTCCGAAGCCATGTAGTCGCCAAATCTCAGTACCTTGAGTCCGCCGATCTCCTTCGGGGTATTGGTGCGCAGGTCAGCCATGATCTCCTTCATGCGCTCCATTCCGCTCGCACCTTCGCAAACGAAGGACTCCTGTGAGTGGAGGTAGTTGCCGTACTTAGCGTACATCTTATCTCTTGCTTCCAGCAGCGAGATGCCCTTAGTTCTGTAAAATGCAGCCATTTCGCAGATCAGCATAGAAGCTACTACTGCGTCCTTGTCGCGTACATAAGAGCCTGCGAGGTAGCCGTAGCTCTCTTCAAAGCCGAAGATGTATCTTGCGTCCTCGCCCTTAGCCTCGAGGAAGCCTATCTGCTCGCCGATGAATTTGAAGCCGGTGAGAACTTCTCTCAGCTCTACGCCGTACTCCTCAGCCATCTTGCTTACGATGTCGGTGGTAACGATGGTCTTTACAGCTACGGGGTGCTCGGGCATAGTGCCGAGTGCCTTGCGTTCGTGGCAGATGTACTCCATAAGCAGCGCGCCGACTTCGTTGCCGGAGAAGAGAACGTAGTCGCCTGCGGGTGAGGGAACTGCTATGCCTACTCTGTCAGCGTCGGGGTCGGTAGCCAGCAGCAGGTCGGGCTTTACAGTTTCGCAAAGCTTAAGACCGTAAGCGAGAGCTTCCTTTATCTCAGGGTTCGGGAAGGGGCAGGTGGGGAAGTTTCCGTCGGGGTTCTCCTGCTCGGGAACTACGGTAACGTCCTTTATGCCGATCTTCGAGAGTATAGCGCGTACAGGCTTGTTGCCGGTACCGTTGAGGGGGGTGTAAACTACTTTGAGTCCGCTTTCGGCAACGAGGTCGGTATGTATGCCCTGCTCCATTACCTTAGCGAGGTAAGAGTCGATGCAGTCCTGCTCGATGTACTGTATCATGCCGCTGGCAAGACCTTCCTCAAAGGAAACTATCTTAGCGCCGCCGAACATGGGCACGTCGTTTATCTTGCCGATAACGGTGTTTGCAACGTCGAGGGTGATCTGGCAGCCGTCAGCGCCGTAAACCTTGTAGCCGTTGTACTTAGCGGGGTTGTGCGAAGCCGTTACCATGATACCTGCGGATGCGCCGAAGTAGCGTACAGCGTAGGAGAGCATGGGGGTAGGCATAAGCTCTTTGTAAATATATACCTTTATACCGTTCGCAACGAGAACTCTTGCAGCCTCTTTAGCGAAAACGTCAGATTTTATTCTCGAGTCGTAGGAGATAGCTACCGAGCCTTTTTCAAAGTCGCCGTTTACGTAGTCGGCAAGACCCTGAGTAGCGCGGCGGATGGTGTAGATGTTCATGCGGTAGCTGCCTGCGCCGATAACGCCGCGAAGGCCGCCCGTGCCGAATTCGAGATCTCTGTAAAAGCGGTCGAGTATAGCGTCGTTGTCGCCCTCTATGCTTTTCAGCTCGGTCTGAAGATCAGCGTCGTCGGTAGCCTTTTCGCACCATAATTTGTACAAAGACATGATTTCGTCTGTCATTTCAATATCACCTCATAAAAAAATCTTTGTCAGCGCAGCGCTTTAGCGAACGCGCGCCGTTTTTTTTTCTCATTCATGATTTAATTATATCATATCGGTAGAATATTTTCCAGTGTTTTCGGCACTTTTAAAAGTTTGTTCATTAAATTTTGTCGGTTTTTACACCGATAACGTTTTCTTCGTCGGCGAATTTGTGCGCGGCAAGTTTTTTGTATATTTCGTCAAGCTGTTTTTGATTTTTTGCGACAAGCGTTTTTTCGCCGTAGCGTTCCATAATGTCGAGGTAGTCCGCCATTTTTTCTTTAGAGCGTCCGCCGAAAAGCACCCATTTTATAAACTTAGCGTCAAGTTTTTCTTGGCAGCCAATAGTCATATCCGGTCGCGATCTTCCTTTGTACATTCTATATCTGCGATATACTCGGCGCAGGCTGGCGGCTCTGCTAAAAAGCAGCAAAACTATAAGCTCAGCTTCATCCATTCGCCGCTGATACTCCAATTTTGTGTAATTACCGTCGATTATCCATGACGTGTGCGAGTCGAGAAATTCTTTTACCATGCGCTCTTTTTCTTCTTTTGCGCGTATTTGCCAGTTCGCCTCAAAATGCACCTTATCCATGTGCATCACGTCTGTGTCCAGAGCTTTTCCAAGATTTCTTGCAAGCGTAGATTTTCCCGAGCCGCTGTGCCCGATTATAGCTATCCTCATGTCGCCCAATACTTTCTGTCCAGCGTGCGGTAGCCTGCCGCTTCGATTATGTGCCTGTCCTCTATCAGCTCGGAATTTTCAAGGTCGGCGGCGGTGCGGGCTACTTTAAGTATCTTGTCGTAGGCGCGTGCCGAAAGCCCAAAGGCTTCAAATACCGTTTTCAGCGCGTCCTTAGCGTCATTCGTCATAACGCACACTTCGCTCATCATGTCGGGCGTTATCTTCGCGTTGCATGTTATATCCGTGCCCGCGAAACGGCGGTTCTGAATGTCGCGCGCCGCCTGCACCCTCTCGCGTATAGCCGATGAAGGCTCGGCTTTTTCTTTTGAGGCTAGGTCGGAAAACTCTACCGCCGCCGCTTCGCAATGTATGTCAAGTCGGTCGAGCAGCGGGCCTGATATGCGCGAAAGGTAGTTTTCTACTTTCTTAGCGCCGCAGGTGCATTTGCGCGTAGGGTGGCCGTAATATCCGCAGGGACATGGGTTCATCGCCGCCAGCAGCATTACCGAGCTGGGGTATGTCACCGTGCCCGCCGCGCGAGATATTGTAACTTTTCCGTCCTCTAGCGGCTGGCGCAGTATCTCTAGCGCGTTTCGCGAAAATTCGGGCAGCTCGTCTAAAAAGAGCACGCCGTTGTGCGCCAGCGAGATCTCTCCCGGCCGCGGTATAGTGCCGCCGCCCGAAAGTCCCGCCGTAGATACCGTGTGGTGCGGCGCGCGGAAAGGCCGGCTGGTTATAAGCGGGTGCTCTGGGTCTATCTCGCCCGCTACCGAGTAAACGTTCGTCGCGGAGATGGCTTCGTCAAAGGTCATGCGCGGCAGTATAGACGGCAGCGCCTTTGCGAGCATTGATTTTCCCGAACCCGGCGGGCCTATCAGCAGCGCGTTGTGCCCGCCCGCGGCAGCCACCTCGAGCGCGCGCTTTGCAAGCTCCTGACCCTTTATGTCGCAGAAATCGCAGCCGTCCGCTGCCTGCTCAAAATCGGGCTGATACTCGGGCTGCGGCGTTATCTTCTTCTTGAAATAAAAGTGCGCGACAAGCGTTCGCAGGTCGGGCACGCCGTAGACCTTTATGCCCGAAACTACCGAAGCTTCGGCGGCATTGTCGGCGGGCACGAATATCTCGCTGCAGCCCAGCTTCTGCGCCAAGATCGTCATTGGCAGCACGCCGCGTACCGCGCGTATCTCGCCGCCCAGCGATACTTCGCCGATGAAAGCGGCGTTTTCCACCGCGCTTTTCTTTATCCAGCCCTGCACCATGCAGAGCGCCGCGGCTATCGCTAAGTCGTGCACCGTGCCAGTCTTGCGCACATCGGCGGGGGCAAGGTTCACCACTACGCGCTGTTCGGGAAAATTCAGCCCCGTGGTGCGGAAAGCGCTCTTTAACCTCTCGCGGCACTCGCGCACGGCGGCGTCGGCAAGGCCTATTATCTGAAAGTCGGGAAGCTCGCTGCTGCCTTCTATCTCGGCGGTAACGGGAAAAGCGTTCAGCCCCGTAAGCCCCATGCTCTTTACTTTATAAAACATCTGTCATCACCTATGCTGTCCGGAAATTTGTACAATTAGTCGGACAAATTCGCGCCGATAAATTCGAGTATATCGCCGTAAACTTCCTCGCGGCAAAGCTCGTTCAGCAGCTCGTGCCGCGCACCTTCGTAAAGTTTCATCGAAGCGTCGCAGCGGTATTCGCAGAGCTTTTCGTAAACGCTGCGCACGCCTTTACCGTAGTTGCCAACGGGGTCGGCGTCGCCCGCGAGAAGCAGCAGCGGCAGGTCTTTGCGCAGATTTGTGTACCACTTGTCGTTTGAAACGTACCAAAGTACCTCTGCCAGATTTATGAAGCCGTTGACGGTGAAAATAAAGGTGCAAAGCTGGTCGGCGGCGTATTTTTCAACTATCTCTTCGTCGCGCGAGATCCAGTCGTACTCGGTGCGGCAGTTCTCTATGCGCTCATTGTTACGACCAAATCCCAGCTTGTTCAGCAGCTCGCTGCGGTATCTTTCGCCTTTTACTTTTTTGAGTATCTCGCCCTGCGTTAGCATAGCCGTTATCGCCGCTCTGCCGAGGTTCGTTTCCTTGCCTGTAAGCTTTGAGGTCAGCCTGCCTGCGAAGCCCGCGCCCTTTTCGATGATGTCAGCCGCGGCGGATTCAAAGCCGTCAGCCGTGCCGATGAAAATAAAAGAGCGGCACTCGCTGCCGTGGCGCAGAGCGTAAGCCCTCGCGAGGAAGCTGCCCATGCTGTGGCCCACCATGAAAAACGGCAGGGCAGGGAAGCGCTTTTTCATTATTTTGGTCAGCGTGTGCAGGTCGGCGACGGCGTTCTGCCAGCCGTTTTCGGGCGAAAAATAGCCAAGGTCGGCGGGGTCTGCGGCAGTCTTGCCGTGGCCTAGATGGTCGTTGCCGAAAGCCGCGAAGCCGTTTTGCGCCAGATACGCCATGAAATCGCGGTAACGGTCGATGTATTCGCACATACCGTGCGAGATCTGCACCGCGCCCTTTATCTCGCCTTTGGGGATCGCGGCGATGTATCGGCAGCGGTGAACGCCGTCGGCACTGTCAAAATAATTTTCTTCAAAAGTAAGATCCTGTATATCAGCCATAACGTGCAGTCCTTTCTAGTTTATATTTAATAGTATAAACAGCCGCGGCGGTAAAATTTGCGCCGCTTAGTCCCAGCCCAGCGTTTCTTTTATTATCATTGTGAGGTACTTCGCCGCCTTTTCGTGGGTGGCTTCGGTGGGGTGCCAGTTTGCGGCAACGCCGTCCTTTTCTGTATCCTGCTCAAAGAATTTCACGGTGAAAACCTTGCGGTCGCCTGTTTCGGCGCAGTAAGCGGCGGCGGCGCGCGCCAGCGGCAGGTATATGCGCGTGCCCATTATGCCCACTCCGCAGAATATTACAGAGTCGGGGTTGAGCCTGCGCACCTCTTTGAGAAATTTCACATACTCCGCCTGATAATCAGCGCGGCGGTCGGCAAAATCGCGGCAGTAGCTGTCGTCGTTAGTGCCGAGGTTTATCACGATTATGTCGGGCACGAAGCGCGAGAAATCCCAGGCAACGTCCTGCGGCTTTACCCCGCCGAAACTTCCGCGCGAGTAGCCGAGGCTCTCGTAAAACTGCGGCAGGCGCTGGTCTTCCAGCTTAACGTCGCCCTCGGTGTATCCCGTGATTATGCCGTAGCCGCTGGCAGAAAACATACTGTAATCCGCGTTCAGCATACGGGCGGTCTTGTAGGCGTAGGCGCGGGTGACGTCCTCGGTCGCGGTCTTGAACTGGTGCTCGGCCACCTCGTCGTCAACACCGTAGCCGCAGGTTATAGAGTCGCCGATGAATTCCATCTTCAGCGGTCTTTCCGCCGCGGGAACAATGCTTGCGCCATCGTCAGTTTCCAGAGGCTTCACGCCCGCCGCCGACATCGGGCTTTCGGTAAGCTTTATCACCTGCACGTTCGCGGTAACAGGCTCTTCGCTGTCGATAACGCATACGGTCTTTTCGTCGGTATCGAGCATTTCATCTGCTTTGCGCACGCCGTCAACAAAGACCGCTGCGCGCGCTATCTCGTTCTGGTCGCCGTGGGCGATCTCGTCGGCAACGAAAGTAACGCTGAGCTTTTTGCCCGTAAACACAAACTCCGCGCCCGTGCCCGAAAGCCCGAGCCAAAGCGTATCGCCGATGAGCATAGTTCTTCCTACAAGTTTAACATTATTTTGATCTGCTGTAAATTTCATAACTTTTCTCCTGCTTCAAATTAGTTCCATATCGCCGAGCGAGCAAAGCTCCTGACCGTCGAAAATGCAGTGGTCGGTGTGCTCCAGCTGGTTCACGGCGGCAAATTTCGCCGCCATCGCCGCAAAGGTCATCTCCTGCATCAGCGAAATATCCTCGGGGCGTGCCGTACAGCGGATAGTCACGAGTTTGCCCTTGCACCGCGGAACGATATGCCGCAGGGCGTTTTCGGGAGCTTCATAAAGCGTTTCGTCCGCCTTGAATGCGCGGCAGCCCAGCGCGCCGTTTTCCGTTTCGTAGATGACTGCCGTGACCTCGCCTTTCAGCTCGGCAGCACGGAGTATCCTGCAAAGTCTGGCGCTGTCGGTGATGTCCGCGACCACCGGCTCGGCGAACTGCGCCGCCATATCGAGCAGCGCACCGTAAAAGCGCATCTGCCGCGCGGCGGAAATATCCACGTTCTCGATCTCGCAGAGCCGCTCTTCGTGTGCTTTCAGCATAGCTTCGGTACATGAAAAAAAACCGAGCAGGGCGTGGGCTATCTCGTTGGTATTCCTGCGGCGATAGCAGCCGAAAAGCAGCATTTCAAGCAGTTCATGATCTTCAAACGAATCAAAGCTCATGCCGTCTGCCGCGAAGCGCCTTCTCATACGCTCGCGGTGACCTGCGTGCACTGTTTTGCCGCCTGACGCGCCCATGCCAAACACCCCTTTCCCGACTGTTGTCTATACACATTTATTATAGCATTTTTTTCCGAAGATGTAAAGGGGGCAAAAGGGGGCAATGGGGAAAATATTTGGCGCGGCGGTACACAAAAAATTAACAAACGCCCCTTGACAACGCCTTAAAGCTTTGTTATAATAGATTTATATAGCTAAAGACTGTGACGAAGACAGTAGGCATTGTTTTTATGGGAAATACCTCAGCGAGCCGCGGAGGGTGTGAGCGCGGCGTGAGTACCGCTTTGCCGAATATCACTTCCGAGTTGCAGAGCAGAACCACGAAGGTCGTTTACAGCTTTCGCCCAGTAAGCTCCGCCGCTTTTTCCGCGTTAAAGGAAACGCATATGCAGGTATGCTGAAACAGGTGGTTTAAAAAACGTAAGCTTTTGCGCTTTCGTCCCTATTTCGGGCGAAAGCCTTTTTTATTGCAGACGTAACTGAAAGGAATGATTAAAGTGTACAAAAAAGTGGACACTAATCTGAACTTCGTTCAGAGAGAAAAAGAGGTCGAGCACTTTTGGGAAGAGAACAATATCTTTGAAAAAAGTATCGACTCCAGAAAAAAAGGCGAATCGTATGTCTTTTATGACGGCCCTCCTACCGCTAACGGAAAGCCGCATATAGGCCACGTTCTTACCCGCGCTATCAAGGATATGATACCCCGCTACCGCGCTATGAAGGGCTATCAAGTTCCCCGTAAGGCGGGCTGGGATACCCACGGTCTGCCCGTAGAGCTTGAGGTAGAGAAAATGCTCGGCCTTGACGGCAAGGAGCAGATAGAGGAATACGGCTTAGAGCCTTTCATCAAAAAGTGCAAGGAGTCCGTTTGGAAGTATAAAGGTATGTGGGAGGATTTCTCCGGCACAGTAGGCTTCTGGGCGGATATGGAGCACCCCTACGTTACCTACGATAATAACTTTATAGAGTCGGAATGGTGGGCTTTAAAGCAGATATACGATAAGGGTCTGCTGTATAAGGGCTTTAAGATAGTTCCTTACTGCCCCCGCTGCGGAACGCCCCTTTCTTCTCACGAAGTTGCGCAGGGCTATAAGACCGTTAAAGAGCGCTCGGCTGTAGTAAGATTTAAGATAAAGGGCGAGGACGCTTACTTCCTCGCTTGGACGACCACCCCCTGGACTCTTTCTTCCAACGTTGCTCTCTGTGTAAACCCCGACGAAACATACTGCCGCGTAAAGGCTGCCGACGGCTATACCTATATCATGGCTGAGGCTCTGCTCGACCGCGTTCTCGGCAAACTCGCCGAAGATGGCAAGGCCGCTTACGAAGTTCTTGAAACTTACAAGGGCACCGACCTCGAATATAAAGAATACGAGCCGCTTTACGAGTGCACGGGCGTGTGCGCCGAAAAGCAGCATAAGAAAGGCTTTTACGTTACCTGCGATAATTACGTTACCATGACCGACGGTACAGGTATAGTTCACATCGCCCCCGCTTTCGGTGAGGACGACTCTAAGGTCGGCAAGAAGTACGACCTGCCTTTCGTACAGTTCGTAGACGGCAAGGGCGATCTTACCGCCGAAACTCCTTACGCGGGTATGTTCGTAAAGGACGCCGACCCCGTAGTTCTTAAAGACCTCGACGCTCAGGGCAAGCTTTTTGAAGCGCCTAAGTTCGAGCACGAGTATCCTCACTGCTGGCGCTGCGGCTCTCCGCTCATCTATTACGCGAGAGATACTTGGTTCATCAAGATGACCGACGTTAAGGACAGACTTATCGCAAATAACGATACTATAAACTGGATACCCGAGAGCATCGGCAAGGGACGTTTCGGCGACTGGCTGAAAAACGTTCAGGACTGGGGCATCTCGAGAAACCGCTACTGGGGTACTCCTCTTAATATCTGGGAGTGCGAGTGCGGCCACCGCCATTCCATCGGCTCTATCGAAGAGCTGAAGTCTATGTCGGATAACTGCCCCGATGATATTGAGCTTCACCGCCCGTACATCGACGCCGTTACCATAAAGTGCCCCGAATGCGGCAAGCAGATGAAGCGCGTTCCCGAAGTTATCGACTGCTGGTTCGATTCCGGCTCTATGCCTTTTGCTCAGCACCATTATCCTTTTGAGAACAAAGAGCTTTTTGAAGCGCAGTTCCCCGCAGACTTTATTTCTGAGGCGGTGGATCAGACGCGCGGCTGGTTTTACTCGCTGCTCGCTATCTCTACCCTTATCTTCGACAAAGCGCCGTATAAGAACGTTATAGTTCTCGGACTGGTGCAGGACGAAAACGGCCAGAAGATGTCGAAGTCGAAGGGCAACGCGGTAGATCCTTTCGAGGCTCTCCAGCAGTACGGCGCTGACGCTATCCGCTGGTACTTCTACACCAATTCCGCACCTTGGCTGCCTAACAAGTTCCACGGCAAGGTAGTTACCGAGGGTCAGAGAAAGTTTATGGGCACTCTTTGGAACACCTACGCTTTCTATGTACTCTACGCTGAGATAGATAAATTCGACCCGACCAAGCACAATATAGAGTACGATAAGCTTTCCGTAATGGATAAGTGGCTGCTTTCCAAGATGAACTCTATGGTAAAGGCTGCCGATGATAATCTTAATAATTACCGCATACCCGAAGCTGCAAAGGCTATGCAGGATTTTGTAGACGACCTCTCGAACTGGTACGTTCGCCGCGGCAGAGAAAGATACTGGGCGGTGGGCATGAGCCAGGATAAGGTAAACGCCTACATGACCCTCTGGACAGCCCTCTGCACCCTCTGCAAGTGCGCAGCTCCTATGGTGCCTTTCATCACCGAGGAGATCTATCAGAATATAGTAAGAAGCGTTGACGCTGCCGCCCCCGAGAGCATACACCTCTGCGATTATCCCGCGGTGGACGAGAGCATGGTAGACCTCAAGCTCGAGAGCGATATGGACGAAGTACTCGATATAGTAGTTCTCGGCAGAAGCGCGAGAAACGGCGCAAATCTGAAAAACCGCCAGCCGCTGAACGTAATGTATGTAAAGGCAGACCACGCGCTCGACAGCTACTATGTAGACATTATCCGCGATGAGCTGAACCTCAAAAAGGTAGAGTTCTCGGACGATGTTTCGGCGTATATCGACTACAAGTTCAAGCCGCAGCTCAAGACCCTCGGTCCTAAGTACGGCAAAAATCTGGGCGAGATCCGCACGCAGCTCAGCGAGCTTACAGGCACGGCTAGCCACTCCGCTATGGACGAGCTGAACAAAAACGGCTTCATCAAGCTCAATATCTCGATAGGCGGGATCACCCTCTTCAAGGAAGATCTGCTTATAGAGTCTGAGCAGAAAGCGGGCTTCTTCACCCTCACCGACGGCGGCGTTACCGTAGCCATCGACACCGAGCTTACTCCTGAGCTTATAGAAGAGGGCATGGTGCGCGAAGTTATAAGCAAGCTCCAGACCATGAGAAAAGATTCGGGCTTCGAGGTAATGGATCACATCAAGGTAGCCGTAAGCGGCAGCGAAAAGGTGCTCGGCATTATCGAGAAGAACAAGGAGCAGATAGCTCACGATGTTCTCGCTGAGGACATTTCGGCGGCGGACGCTGAAAACGCCAAGGAATGGGACATCAACGGCGAAAAGGTAGCTATCGCAGTAGAAAAGGTCTAAGGCATTTGATTTTGACATCATAATATAGAAAAATACCCCTGTCGGCTCGGCGGGGGTATTTTCATGCAAAAAAACAGAGCGCACGGAAACTGCCCCATGCGCTCTGCCTTTATATCAGTAATTATCGAACGTTATTTGCTCTTTTCTATCATCTCGGCGATAATATCCGCGCAGCCCTCAAAGCCGAGCCTGCCGCTGTTTAAGCAGATGTCGTAGCTGGACATAGCGTCCCACTCGCGCTGAGTGTTGGTTCTGTAGTAATCGGCGCGCTTTTTATCCATCTTGCGCAGCAGCGAGGGTGCGTCCTCGTAGGAAATATCGTGGCACTCCATAGCGTGCTGCATACGGTTCTCCTGACTTGAATACACGAAAACGCTCAGCGCAGGCACGTTGTTTTTGAGTATGAAGCCCGCGCATCTGCCGACGATTATGCAGGGCTCTTTCTTCGCAAGCTCGGTGATTATATCAGCCTGCGCCGCGAAAACTATCTCGCTCATGTTCTGCTTGCGGTCTATACCGCTGCGAAACGTTACGGGCGAGAAAAGCGGGCTTACCAGCGTTTCCTCGTACTTCGCTATCTCTTCGTAAGTAACGCCCAGCTTCGCCGCAGTAAGCTCGGCAAGCTCTTTATCGTAGCAGGAAATGCCCAGCCGCTTTGCCGCGAGCTTAGCTATCTCTCTTCCGCCGCTGCAATACTGCCGCTGAATGGCGGCTACTCTTATCTTTGCCATATGTATCCTCTCCTCTGCCATAGATCATCTTTAAAATAATTATAAACTAATTTTTAATAGATTTCAATTACATTATTATTACAATTTGTTACACTTTATCTGTTTTTCCGACACACGTTACAGATATGTTACAATTATTAGAAAGTGTTTAAAATCTTTCTTTGCTACTTGAAATTTTACGGCGGGTGTGCTATAATGAAATTTGTCGGATAACAGAATAATTATTGACATAAATAAGGAAAGCATGAATTGCGAGAAAGGAATGTGTAGAAAGAATGGCGTCTAAAGAAGCCGCAGATAACGGCATCAAAAACGGCGGTACACCCCGCCCTAAGCCTAACCCGAATTTCGCGCCCGCAGGTCAAGCACGCTCGGCGCGCACAAACGCAGCCCCGCAGCACCGTCCCTCGGGGCAGCGCGCTGCTAACGGTCAGCCCGTACACTCGGGCGCGCGCCCCGCAGGCAGCCGTCCGCAGGGTCAGCGCTCCGCTTCGGGCAGACCCGCCCCGCAGGCTGTAAGAAAAACAGACAGCGGCACGAGAAACGCAAACGCCGCAAAGCCCCGCTCGGCTCAGGGCGGCAAGCAGCAGCACAAAAAGCGCCGCAGAAAGAAGAGCCGCGCTCCGCAGATAGCCCTCGCTTCGGTACTCTGCATAGCGGGTGCAGGCGTGCTCGCTTACTTCGCGGGCTACGCGTATTACAAGGATAAGTTTACGGCGAATACTTTCGTCAACGGCGTAGAGGTCAGCGGAAAGACCTTTGCCGAGGCTTCAAAGCTTTTCGAGCACGAGGAAGTTCCCGATGCGCTAGAGGTGATACGTCCTTCGGGCGAAACGGTGGATATACAGCTAAGCTCGATAAATTATTCGTACAGCTACGAAAAAGAGCTGAAAAAGGTCTACGACGATATAGACCGCAAGAGCTGGTTCGCCGCGCTGCTCAGCAAGACCGATTACACATTCACCGACGTTGCTTCTTACGATAAGAACAAGCTGGTGCAGGAGATGGAAAGCTCTGACTGGGGCAGCAACGTCAACGAAAACGCCAAGCTGCGCACTAATGACGACGGCTACTACATAGTTCCCGAGGTGCAGGGCGACGTTTTTGATATGACCGAGCTGGAAAAGTACGTTATAAAATGCCTGGATAAGGGAAGCTATACGGTAGAGGGCGTAGATTCTGGCGCTTACACCGCTCCCGATACCGTTTCGGGCGACCTTGAGGCTAAGCTTGAAACGCTCAATAAGCTTTGGAACGTAAAGATAAAATACGATTTCAATTACACTAAGGAAACGCTCACGGGCAAGCAGCTCACCAAGATGGTTCACGTCAAGCGCGACGGTAGCTATACGGTGGACGAGGACGCCTGCATGAAGTACATCGAAAAGCTCGCCAGAAAGTACGATACTTACAATACCGAGCGAAAGTTTAAGGCTACTATACAGGGCAAGATCACCGTGCCGATAAGCTCTGACGCTAAGTACGGCTGGTGGCTCGACCAGCAGCAGACCTGCGATCAGCTCGTCGGACTCATCAAAAAGGGCAAGACCAAGAAAAAGGTAGAGCCTATCTACTATTCGCATGGCAACTACGAATTTACGGGTCTTGCTTCCGCAAGAAGCAAGAATGACGATATAGGCAAGACTTACCTCGAGGTAGACCTTACCAATCAGCAGTTCTGGTACTACAAAAAAGGCAAGAAGATAAGATCGGGCTACATAGTTTCTGGTCAGACGACTTCCGAAGCACGCACTACTCTTCCCGGCGTTTACAAAGTATGGCAGAAGGCTACCAACTACCGCATGAAGGATTCCAACGCCGACGGCGATACTTGGGACACCACCTGCAACTACTGGAACAGAATAGCCATAGTCGGCATAGGCATGCACGATTCGACATGGCGCGGCGGCGCATTTGGCGGAGATATTTACAAGTACAACGGCTCGCACGGCTGTATCAACATGACCTACGACGACGCGAAGTACATCTACGATAACGTCGCGATGGGCACGCCTGTTGTAATGTACTACTGATAAAAAATAAGACCGGACGTTTTAAAAGGCGTTCGGTCTTTTTGTATCTATATGCTCTTAAATAACGTAATCGTCCGCGGGCGAATTTGCCGCCTGATTGTCGAGAATATCTTGAAGCGTTATGGAATCTACCGTTTCGTTTATGGCATCGTAAAGCTTCTGCCAAACGAAAAGGGTAGGGCAGACTTCCTGACGCGGGCATTCGTTGACCTCATTATCCAGACAGGCTACGGGCGAGAGCGTGCCCTCAGTCAACCGCAGTATCATTCCTACGGTGTAGTGCTCGGGCGGGTAAGCCAGGCGGTAGCCGCCCTGTGAGCCGCGCAGGCTCTTGACGTACCCCGCTCTGCTCAGCGCAGTGATTATCTGCTCTAAATATTTCACCGAGATCTGTTGGCGCTCGGCGATCTTTTTCAGCGGCACGTTTTCCTCAGTGGTCTGGTGCTGCGCCAGATCTATCATCATTCTCAGGGCGTACCTGCCCTTAGTTGAAATGTGCATTATACTTCCTCCAATTCAAAAACCGCAGGACGTTAATTCCTACTAAGTATATTATATAACAGTAAATTCGATTTGTCAAGCAGGAAAGCGCCGAGTATAACAAAAAAACCTGCTCTTTTTTAAAGAACAGGTTTAATATGTGGAGCGGATTACGAGGCTCGAACTCGCTACCTCCACCTTGGCAAGGTGGCGCTCTACCAGATGAGCTAAATCCGCATAAATGCCTCCGGACGGAATCGAACCATCGACACGGGGATTTTCAGTCCCCTGCTCTAC
>NZ_JAJCLZ010000169.1 GCF_020559915.1 Ruminococcus sp. 210702-SL.1.03 | reverse complement strand
CGGCAGAGTACGTATGTATCAGGCGCTTAAGTACAGAAAAGAAGTCGGCAAGCTTAATGGGATCAATATCCCGTGCGAAGCAACCGTTCGCAGCGTGATGGAGCAGATAAACCTGATTCATAGACCCAAACGAAAGCCCAACGGGATCACCAGAGCTGACCGTGAAGCACACAAATCAGACGATCTTCTGAAACGTGATTTCACAGCGGCTGCACCGCTGCAAAAGTGCGTGACAGATATTACAGAAATTCCGGCAA
>NZ_JAJCLZ010000168.1 GCF_020559915.1 Ruminococcus sp. 210702-SL.1.03 | reverse complement strand
ACTATGATTTTCTTGACGAGATCCAGGTGGAGATGTCCTCGGCAAGACAGTTTATGTTTGCGGTACGGTTCAGGCGTGAAAAGGACGAGCAGATATTCAGCACGCTTAATCGTGTTGACAAAGCAATCTCAGAACATGGCTTTACGGCTCGTCGAATGTCCAAACCTGAGATAAAGCGTATGCTTGCGCTTTACTTCGGAACGAGCATATCGGGCGAGGGAATCCCTGATATTGAGGGAGAAGCGGAATTTAATTTGG
>NZ_JAJCLZ010000167.1 GCF_020559915.1 Ruminococcus sp. 210702-SL.1.03 | reverse complement strand
CCAAATTAAATTCCGCTTCTCCCTCAATATCAGGGATTCCCTCGCCCGATATGCTTGTCCCGAAGTACAGTGCAAGCATACGTTTGATGTCAGACTTGCCCATTCGTTTTGCCGCAAATCCGTGTTCTGAGATAGCCTTATCCACTCGATTGATGATGTTAAAAATCTGCTCGTCTTTTTCACGCCTGAACCGCACCGCAAAAATAAACTGTCTTGCCGAGGACATCTCCACCTGGATCTCGTCAAGAAAATCATAGT
>NZ_JAJCLZ010000166.1 GCF_020559915.1 Ruminococcus sp. 210702-SL.1.03 | reverse complement strand
CCCATGATTTTATGATGTTGGGATATTTCTTGTCCCACTTTTCACGAAACTCTTCTTTAGCGTATTCAGCGTCGTCAAGATTGACTGCGCCATAGATTTTCTTAAGGTCTGCACACACTGCTTTTCTGTCCTTGTAAGGCACGAATTTACAGCTGTTTCTTATCTGATGAACAATGCAAAGCTGATTTTTTGTCTTTGGAAATATGGCATTTATTGCATCACAAAGTCCTGTCAGATTATCGTGACAAGCGATGAAAATGT
>NZ_JAJCLZ010000165.1 GCF_020559915.1 Ruminococcus sp. 210702-SL.1.03 | reverse complement strand
GACAGGGTGCGCGTAGTTGGATTTGGCAAAAGCGTTTCGCAAAAAGCGGTACATGAGAACAAGAAATATCTTGCAAAAAAGCTTGACAAATCTATTATTGATGGTACAATAGATAGTAAGACATATTCTGAAATGCTGGAAAAGCGAACTGTTATTGATAAGGATTCACTTGATTCAAATCACAAAGCTCTTCCTAAGACAGGAAAAGCACATAGTATAGTTGATCTTGTTGAAAATGGAAAAGTAGTTCAACGAAGGATAT
>NZ_JAJCLZ010000164.1 GCF_020559915.1 Ruminococcus sp. 210702-SL.1.03 | reverse complement strand
CCCGTCTCCGGACACAATCCAAATCCTCCTTGTGGAAGATATGCGCTGAAAACGGCAAACCGTATCATTCCTTTAAGACAAAACAGAAACTAACTAAAATATAGTCTGCGGGGATCCCCTCAGGGAGCCGCCGCAGACTATAGCCTGTAATGCTTCTGTCTTATTTATTTTATTTTTAAAATGTACCTTCCTCGCGCCTTTTGAGTATCTTGCGTATCACAAGCAGATAGACGGCAACGCTCATCACCGTCCCTCCGAAATCGG
>NZ_JAJCLZ010000163.1 GCF_020559915.1 Ruminococcus sp. 210702-SL.1.03 | reverse complement strand
GCCATATCATCGCTTTCGATTTTCAAAAATCCCGACAAAGCTTGTTTGTAATATCTCTGTGCTGTATCGTTATCTTTGGTGACATACTCTCCATACCTGTACATTTGAGCGATAGAATAAGCCGCATAAGGCTGACCCTGAGAGGATGATCTCTGATACCAAAGAAAAGCCTGCGACAGATCTTTCTTCACTCCGCTGCCATAGTAATACAGGTTTGCAAGGCTGAACTGAGCAAACTTGTTTTTCTGTTTTGCCGATCTTTCAAACC
>NZ_JAJCLZ010000162.1 GCF_020559915.1 Ruminococcus sp. 210702-SL.1.03 | reverse complement strand
ACGCCCTCGAGGAAATATCCTCAGCCGCAGGCTACGGCACAGCTTCGGCAACTTTCAGCGTGCCGCCATACACAGATAACAAAACGCAGACGATAAAGCTCGTCAACAACGGCGCTGACTACGGTACGGTAGATATGCACAAATCTATCATCGACGCAGCAGGCGACAGCTACGATCTTACCGACCGCAATACTGCACAAGATATGCAGTCAGTTTACCGCAAAACGGCATTTGTAGTAGGCGTTAAGACTGCGGACGGCATGAAGTATC
>NZ_JAJCLZ010000161.1 GCF_020559915.1 Ruminococcus sp. 210702-SL.1.03 | reverse complement strand
ACGCCCTCGAGGAAATATCCTCAGCCGCAGGCTACGGCACAGCTTCGGCAACTTTTTCTATTCCGCCATACACCGATAACAAAACGCAGACGATAAAGCTCGTCAACAACGGCGCTGACTACGGCACGGTAGATATGCACAAATCTATCATCGACGCAGCAGGCGACAGCTACGATATTACCGACCGCGATACCGCGCAGGATATGCAATCCGTATACCGCAAAACGGCATTTGTAGTAGGCGTTAAGACTGCGGACGGCATGAAGTATC
>NZ_JAJCLZ010000160.1 GCF_020559915.1 Ruminococcus sp. 210702-SL.1.03 | reverse complement strand
ATATTTCAGGAGAGCATTTGGAACAGGACATTGAAAAAGGAATAGCCTTGCTTACTGAGTGTGCGGACAGCGGAGATGTCATTGCTTGTTACAGGCTAGGAAAAATTTATTTGCAGGGCGAGATAATGCCTCAAAATCTGGACAAAGCAGAAAAGTATTTGCTCTTGGCAGAAGATAGCGAGTATACGCAGTATGCACTTGCAAAGCTGTATTTGCAGGAAGAAAAGTATGATATACAAAAAGCTGTCAATTATTTTGAGAATTGTGCTGACAAAAATCATT
>NZ_JAJCLZ010000016.1 GCF_020559915.1 Ruminococcus sp. 210702-SL.1.03 | reverse complement strand
TTTTTGCAAGCTTTACCGCCTGCACCTTGTACTCATTTTCATATTGTTTATTTTCCGACATTTCTTTACCTCCATTTTTTTCTCTTTTTATTTTACTTCTTTGAGGTTGGAGTGTCAAGTTTTATTATACAGGATCGTTCTGCTGAGTACATATCCAAGACGTTCCCAGTCCTTTTCCTGACGGTACAGCGGAACAGCATTGACGTACTTTTGGTATATCACCCACGCAGCCGTTGACGCAGACGCAAGCGAATGTGGCAAAACAGGTGCCGGCACAAATCCGTGCAAAAATACAGGCATATTCTTTTTCTCGCACTTTTTGCAGCCATAAGTATTGCTGTAATACTTCTTTACGATCAGCTTTGCTGGGATAAGCTCTACCTCTTCACGGACATATTTTTTGCCGATAACTTTCATCTCCGAACCGCAGCGAGGACATTTTCTTTCTCCATCGGGAATGGTGCAGGTGATGACCTCGGTCTCGATGTTCTTTATGATCTCATCACGTTTTGTCTTTGCACTTTTTCTGACATAACCCTTGACATCCTTCTTTACAGGCTCTTCCGTTTTCTCTGCATATTCCTGTTCGGCCTCGTTGAAGAAAGATTGCTGATCTTCACATTCGGTTCGCTCGCTTGATGCTCCGAATATTTTATGCTTAGAGAGTATCAGCGCTTCAAGGAAGATATGATTATCTTTTCTGAGACATTCATTTTCGACCTCTAATTTGTCGATCTTTTTATCACGCTTTCTGATCTCTTTTTCAAGTACAGCGATATATTCCTCTTTTGTCATATTGCCTCTTTCTATCACTGTACTCACCTCCGAAAGTAAGATCTCACTGTATATATTTTACCATAAAAAGCCCGAAAAGTCTATTAAGATCAGACATTTCGGGCATAGAATATATATCAACAAATATGTTCATTTTTTCTGTTGAAAACTCAGCACACTTTTCCTTTCTTTGCAGGTTTGATGGCTGTTTTTTGATCTATCGAAAGACCTTCAAGCAGCCAGCGAAATTCCTGCCGGGTTATCAATTTCGCTTCATTGGAATCACGTGGCCATTTGTATTTACCGCTTTCAAGACGCTTATACAGCAGGACGAATCCGTCCTCTTCCCAGAGCAGAGCTTTGATGCGGTCACATCGTTTCCCGCAGAACAGAAAGAGGCTTCCTGAAAAAACATCAAGTCCAAAATTCTGCTGAACGATAGCAGTAAGACCATCTATTGCTTTGCGCATATCGGTATATCCGCACACAATGTAGATATGCTCCGCATGGCTCACATCACCTATCATCGAAGAACTCCCAGCAGCCGTTTCAGAGTGTCCTCATTGAAATCATCGGGCAGATTGACGACTACGTTTCCTACGGACAAAGATATCTGTTCGTGTGATACTGCGATTTCCGGTTCAGTACTTACCGGAACGATCTCATGCTTTTCAACTTCGCCGCACAAAGCCTTACGCACCCGATTCAGGCGGTAGTAATAGGTTTTCTGATTTATGCCATTCTGTCTGCACCACTGTGAAACGTTCAAGCCGCTTTCATTTCTGAGCTGCTCCATTTCTGCCCATTGCTTTAGTCTGACTTCGTTCTTTATCCTTGCTATTTCGTTCATTCTGATCAACTCCGGTTCGACTTACTTAGATAATTCTAGTTTACTCTATTTGGAGTTGGCTGGGTAGGGTGGTGGGTTGTTGGGCGGGGACGTTCTTCTGTTGTCAGCTTATCAAGCTCGGACTCTATCGCAAAAAGCTTGTCACAAAAGTCTCTCGCCGTCTTAGCTATGCTGTCTTCGCTGACCACTTCACTGTGGAATTCAAGTCCGGGATCACAATCGACATCGAAGCATAAAAAGGCTCCTCGCCGCCGACGTAATTGCCGGTAGTGAGGAGCCTTGGTCTGTCTGAAAAATGGAGGTGGTCATTTCAAAAGTAGTTTTATTACTTGTTCATAATCCTCGTCGATCAGAGTTACAGACTCGCCATTCTCATAGCAGCCCCTGATGTACGCCTGATTATCTTCTCTCAGCTGCTGAACCGTAATATACTCGTCTTCAAACCTTGATTCAATATCAGAAGCGTGTGCTTTTATCTCATCGAAATGTACATCAATGTATTTAGCTGTCATTGCAAGGCATATAAATCGAATGTTTCCCAGATACTTGTCATCAAAATCCTTTCTCCAACCAAATGGAATGTAACATCCTTCTACAATGAGATTCTGATTATTCTCGATTGCTGTTTTTATCATCTCTCGGATAATCGGCCAAAGATAAACTATAAGTTCATCATCGTCCTCCGGCGTAAGATCGGTATTCCCGCTGCAGATCAGTCCCATTTTCAGATGATCGATGGACAGATACGGATAGTTGTATTTTTCGAGCATTTTTTGTGCAAGAAGCGTTTTTCCGGTGTGTGATGCGCCCGTAATCAGTATGATCATAGTTTTGCCTTCAATTCCTCTCTAACCTTTTCCAAATCGCTGCACGTCAGGATAGGAATCAGCTCGTTGATTTCTGTGATGCTTTTATCCCACCATTTGAAGCGAAGCATCAGATCGATCAATTCTTCATCAAATCGTTTTCTTATGACCTTTGCCGGATTTCCTGCCACTATGGTATAGGGAGCAATATTACTGCCGACAACACTGTTAGCTCCAATGATTGCTCCGTCCCCTATGTTTACTCCGGGAAGAATTACTGCATTCTGCCCGATCCACACATCGTTGCCAATTACGGTATTACCCTTGAACGGCATATCCGATGCTAAAGGCGCTTCCATATCCCATCCATCCAGCGTATAAAACGGGAATGTGGATACAGCGCTCATCTGGTGATTGGCGTCATTCATGATGAACTCAACGCCCGTTGCAATCTGACAGAACTTCCCGATGATCAGTTTATCCTTGCTCCATGGATAAAAGTTCGTCACATGACTCTCAAATTCCGAATCGGCAATATAGGTAAAGTCTCCGACAGTGATATTCGGATTCTGAATTGTGGGCTTTACATAGATTTCTTTATCATATCCTGCAATCGGATGGATCATATTCGGATCGGGTGCTTTCCCATGTTTCATCTTATCTCCTCCTCTGACATCTATCTCACAGCCACAACTACCCGACATCTAACTTGGCAACTCAACATAGTGACATCTATCGTGGCAACTCAACTCTCACACTTTTTGAGCGGGATTGCCCTTGGATAAGTTACTGAGAAGCGTTTCGTCTGCCAGATACCAAAATTGCCCGATTGCCCGAAAACCGCAGTATTACTGGGCTTTCGAGCCTATTTCCCTTCAACCCTTGACATCAATACTACCGTCTCCACATGCCCCGTCCGCGGGAAAAAATCCGCCGCCATGCACTGCTCAGCTTTGTAACCCAGCTTCTCCAGCTCGGCACAGTCGCGCGCGGCAGTCGAGGGGTTGCATGAGATCATTACTATCCGCTCGGGCGACATCTTAGCTATGTATTTCAGCGTTTCGGGCGTGCAGCCTTTTCGCGCCGGATCAGCAATTATCACGTTCGGCAGCTCGCCGCGCTCGTATAAAGTCTGCGCTGCCTGCTCCGCATCGGCACATATGAACTCTGCATTCTTTATCCCGTTCGCAGCGGCATTTTTCTTCGCGTCGTCTATCGCGGGCGCTACTATCTCTACGCCTATCAGCTTTTTCACGCCTGCCGCCATCGAAAGGCCTATCGTGCCCGCGCCGCAGTAAAGATCCAGCAGAGTGTCCGTCGGCTTCAACTGCGCATACTCTCTTGCAAGCTCGTATACGCGCTCAGCCTGAAATGTGTTTATCTGGTAAAATGAATGCAGCGAGATCGCTATCCTGTTGCCGCACATCTCGTCGTATATCTCTTCCCTGCCGCAAAGTACTTCGCTCGACTTGCCAAGTATCACATTCGTGCGATCGGGATTTATGTTCATGATGAAAGACTTTATCTGCGCAAACTCGCCGCATATCTGCTCGGCTATCTCCGCAAATACACCGCGCCGCTTCGCTGATGTCACAACGATACAGACCATTATCTCGCCGCTGTGCGCGCCTTTTCTCATGTAAATGTGCCGCAGCAGTCCCCTGCCGCTCTCCTCGTCATACGCCGTGACCTTCCGCTCAGTGCATAATTCCAGCAGTCTGCTGCAGATCTCAGTGAATATATCAGGTATCAGCGCGCACCCTTCCGAACGAATCACCCTGTGCGAACGCTTTGCATAAAATCCGCTGAAAAGTCTTCCTTTTTCGTCTGCCGCTATCGGGAACTGCACCTTGTTGCGGTAGTGCTCGCTGTTCTGACTGCCGATGATCCCCTCAAATTTCGGTGAAAGCTTACCTATCCGCGTGAACGCACTGTATACAAATTCTTCCTTTGCTCTCAATTCTGCCTCGTAGCTAATGTGTCTGAACGAACAGCCTCCGCATTTGCCAAAAGCCCCGCAGCCGTCCTCGCAGCGGTCTGCCGAAGCGGTTATGATGTTCTCGATAATGCCGTAGCAAAAGCTCTTTTTCACCTTTACTATCCTACATTCTATCACATCGCCAACAGCCGTCAGCGGTACGAATACCGCTATACCGTCAGCCTTACCGACGCCGTTTCCCTCGTTCGTAAGTCCGGTTATCTCAAGCGTTACAACATCATTTTTCTTCAGCATAAAATTCCTCTATCTCGTTCTTCCGCTCCAGCATAATGTCAAAATGCTTGTTGTACTCCAGCGGATATTTGTAATTGAAAACTCTCTTCATCCTGCCGTTTTTCAGGTCTACCAGCTTTGTCGAGCCTGCTGCTCCCATAGCGATTATCGTCTGCACTTCTTCCATTATATAGATATTATACAGACTTTCATATCCGGACTTCACCCAGCCTATATTCTCCAGATTATCCACCATATTCTTTTGCTTGTACAGATAATACGGCTTGTAACCCGCGGCGTAAAGCTTCTCTGCCGCGTAGTCCACCATCTCGGCGGCGGGATTTTTAAACACTTCGCTCTTATCATCACTGCCGTTCAGCCGAGCCGAGCGTTTTACCGAAAGCGTGTGTACGGTTATGCTCTCGGGCGATAAAATTATCAACTCGTCTATCGTGCGCTTGAAGCTTTCTAGTGTGTCGGTCGGCAGTCCCGCTATCACGTCAGTATTTATAGAATCGAACCCCTGCGCGCGTGCAAGCTTGAAACTCTCGTAAAACTGCTGTGTGTTATGCTCCCTGCCTATCGCTTTTAGCACATCGTCATTAAGCGTCTGCGGGTTGATAGATATTCGCGTACAGCCGCCCTGCTTCATCGCTTCCAACTTTTCAGCCGTTACGGTGTCGGGTCTGCCCGCCTCTATCGTGTACTCATGCACTTGCGAAAGGTCGAAGCTTTCAGATACCGCCAGCATAACTCGCCCTAACTGCGGCGCTGTGAGCACTGTAGGAGTGCCGCCGCCGAAGTATATAGTGTCAGGCTTTATGCCTATGCGCTCGGTGAGCTTTGCCGTGTATCGAATCTCGTCACAGAGATTTTCTATGTATGCAGGTATTATTTTCTTAACGCCCGCTCCCGAAGCCGACTGCGATATGAACGAGCAGTACGAACATCTGCTGGGGCAAAACGGCACGGAAACGTACAGCCCGAATGTACTTCCGCCGCTCTCTTCAAGCTGTTTCAAGAACGGCGCCTGCGAAACGGCAGTGTCGTAGGCTATGCTGCACTTTTTTGGTGAGATCAGATAATCGTTCTGCAAGGTGCGAAATATTTCATCCTTCGTCAAGCCTTTGTCTATAAGCCTGTTGACCTGCTTCACGGGTCGTACTCCCGTAACTATGCCCCATTCCGAAACTATGCCCGTTAATGCGCTTACCGACTGATACACCAGCTTTGAAAGCTCCAGCTCACACTCTCCTTCAGCCGCATTTGGCGTTAGAGAAGAAACGCGGCGGCAGTTTTTACCGCCTATCCGCGCCGCTGCATACAGCAGAGTTTTTCTTTTCGTTCTCAGCTCTCTTGCAAAAACATAGTCCTCGTCAGCCGCAAGTTCCGCCGCTTCTTTTTCCGCATATATAAATTCAAAATGCTGCGCGGGAAAGAAAAGCTTCATCACAGCCTCTATTTCATATTTGTAGTCGTTTCCGCTGAAAATAATTTTCATGTTTTTACTATCCCCGTTTTAAATTAGGTATGGATTATATTTGCGCTCGCTATCAAGCGAAGTTTCGCACATATGACCAGGCAGTATGCGCAGGTTTCCGCCAAGGTCTTTTATCTTTTCCATGGAGTACATGAGAGCGCTGTAATTGCCGTCAGGCATATCGGTCCTACCTACCGAGCGTGCGAAAAGCGTGTCGCCCGAAAACATAACGTCACCCGTAATATAGCATACCGAGCCGGAAGTGTGACCCGGTGTATGCAGCACGTCAAATTCCAGCTCGTCCTGCTTGATTATATCGTCCTCAGTTATAGCTATCGACTTATCGAAAGGCTTATAGCCGCGCACGCGGAAAAGGTTTATCAGCAGTCCGTCAGTATCTTCGCTGAGCTTTGCCTGATCCATTTCGTGTATATACACCTTACAGCCCGTTTTCTCCACAAGGTCTGCAACAGCGCCAACATGGTCGAAATGACCGTGAGTAAGCAGTATTTTTTTCAGAGTAAGCCCGTGTTTCAGTATCTCGCCGTATATGTAATCGGCGTCGGCGGGTGCGTCTATAAGCACTGCGTTGCCCTCGTTGGTAGCTACTATATAGCTGTTCGTATCGCACACGCTTAGCGGCTTGAGCTTGATTATCTCCATGATACTCTCCTTTTATTTTCCGCTGCGTTCAACGGATATTACGTTCTTTATCTTCTTTATCCTCGCAACAACGCTGTTTAGCTGATCCATGCCCGCTACGCTGAGCGTTACTGAGAGGATAGCGTTGCCGTTTTTCAGCTCGCGCGAGGAGGATTCGTATATATAAATATTTATCATAGCGAGGGCTGATGAAACGTCTGCCAGCAGACCTATTCTATCCACCGCTATAATGTCGAGCGTGGTCTTGAAGTACACGGGGTCGGTCTTTGAGCTTTCCCAGTGCACGGGTATCCAGCGGTCTTTTTGGTCGGGATC
This sequence comes from Ruminococcus sp. 210702-SL.1.03, assembly GCF_020559915.1. Taxonomy (GTDB): domain Bacteria; phylum Bacillota; class Clostridia; order Oscillospirales; family Ruminococcaceae; genus YE71. Next base: position 44,957 of record NZ_JAJCLZ010000016.1, on the reverse strand, counting down.
ATCCTTTTGCGAGAGGTAGTTTGCACAGTCGCACTTATGCACCGAAACGCCGTGGCCGCGCGTGATAAAGCCTACTACGTCGTCGCCCGGCAAGGGGTTACAGCACTGCGCGAATTTTACCACGCAATCGTCTATGCCGTCTACCACAACGCCCGACTTCTTCTTTATGCTCTTAGGCTTAATATCATCCTGAGTGACCTCGGGCTGCTGCTTTTCGGAATACTTTTTCGTATACTCCACTTTTAGGCGCTGCATGACCTTTGAAAGCTGCACGCCGCCGTAGCCTATCGCTGCAAAGAAATCGTCCAGCGTTTCGCAGCTGTGCTTGCGCATATCTAAGCGCAAAAACTCCTCTAAGTCCTCTTCGGGAACGCGCATATTATTGCGGCGAAACTCGCGCTCCAGCGCATTTTTGCCCTCGAATATATTTTCCTCGCGGCGCTCTTTTTTGAACCACGAGCGTATCTTCGACTTAGCCTCGTTGGTCTTGGCGATATTCAGCCACGAGCGGCTTGGACCGTGGCCCTCTATATTGGTAGTAAGTATCTCGATTATCTCGCCTGTCTTGATCTGATAATCGTAAGAAACCATCTTTTTATCTGCTTTGGCGCCGCACATTCTGTGGCCTACCTGCGTGTGTATGGCGTAGGCAAAATCTATAACTGTAGCGCCCTTCGGCAGGGTTATCATATCGCCCTTTGGCGTGAAAGCGAAAACGTCCTCTGGGGCAAGGTCGTTCTTTATGGCGCGGACTATCTCCTCCACGTCGTTCGACTCCTGCTGCGACTCTATTATCTGGCGCACCCAAGCTATGCGGTTATCCTCTTTGCTGCTGCCGCCCTTTATGCCCTCTTTATACTTCCAGTGCGCGGCGATACCGTATTCAGCCATGCGGTGCATTTCCCATGTGCGTATCTGCACCTCAAATGGTATGCCCTCTCTGCCGATAACTGTTGTGTGAAGCGACTGATACATATTCGGCTTCGGGGTAGAGATATAGTCCTTAAAGCGGTTAGGTATCGGGCGGAACATATCGTGTATTATGCCGAGGACGTTATAGCACTCGGGTATGGTATTTACGATTATTCTTACTGCGTAGCGGTCGTATATCTGGTCGATGTCTTTGCCGTCGCGGTAGACCTTTTTATATATACCGTAATTCGACTTTACTCTTCCGTCTATCTGCGGCAGGGGGTCGAAATTCTCTTTTTCAAGGCGTTCGTGTATCTTCTTTTTGATATTCTCGATGAGGTTCTCGCGGTCGTCTTTGCGCAGTTTCATCTGCTCCTCTATCTCCATATATGCGTATGGGTCGAGGTAGTAGAAAGCTAGATCCTCTATCTCGTCTTTGATAGAGCTTATTCCCAGGCGGTGAGCTATCGGCGCGTAGATGTTCATAGTTTCGTGCGCTATGGTGCGGCGCTTTTCCTCGCGGCAGTATTTCAGCGTGCGCATATTGTGCAGGCGGTCGGCAAGCTTGATTATTATAACGCGAATATCCTCACTCATAGCGAGCAGTATCTTACGGATATTCTCGGCTTTTTGCTCTTCTTTGGTAAATATTTCCACCTTGCCCAGCTTTGTAACGCCATTTACGAGCATAGCTACATCGCTGCCGAACTGCTTTTCAAGCTCCTGCAATGTGCACTCTGTATCTTCCACAACGTCATGCAGCAGTGCGGCGCAAATAGTGTCGGTATCCATTCCAAGCTCCAGCAGGATATACGCTACTGAGAGCGGGTGGCTGATATACGGCTCGCCCGACTCGCGCTTTTGGTCGTGGTGATACTTTTCGGCAAGCTTATAAGCTTCGACTATCTTAGAAAGATCATACTGCTTCTCGCCGTCGAGGATCTTTTGTATCAAAGCGTCGATGGTAATATCCTCCTTGACCTGCACGAGGTAATCATTCTCCCTCGGCGCTGGCAGGTAGGGCTGTATACCCGCAGGCTCGGTCTTTATAGCGTCGTTTTTTATATTGTTATCCATATTATCCATGGCTGTAATACCCTCTCTCAGAATGATATGTAGTCTAAAAAAAGCTATCTTGAAAGCTGCGCGAGCAGGCGCATAGTTGGCGCGGCGCTGAGGTCTGCCTTAGCCTTTACAGGCAGAGTTTTTATGCTCTGGCGCGAAGGCGTGAACTGCGCTATACCCGCTTCGCAGAATATATCGGCTATGATATGCAGTTTGCAGAAATTCATAGCGGGGCTGTTTATTTTCATGAAAAGCGTATCGAGCGCCACCTCGCCCATAGCCGCTATGAGCTTGTACATATTTACCAGCTCGGCGCGGGTAGGCATTATCTTCGCGATGAATGCAGGCGGCAGCGGCACGCCTTTTCTAAATTTTTCGTAGCAGTCGCGCGCGGCGAGGTACTTGCCCGTATCCATGCCGTGCGGCTTTATATCCTCGGCTTTTATCGCTATGCTCTCGTTGCCGTTAAAGACGTTTATCTCGATATTCGCGGCGATGTCGATAACGCTGCCGATACTAAAGAAAAGCTCCTGCGGCGGCGTGGAGAATATCAGTGCCTGAAAGCGTTTGCCGCCGTAGGTGAAGTCTATCTTGCTGTGTTTGCCGCCCGAAAGCGGGTAGACAGCGTTTACACGGCAGTTAGGCAGGCAGAAAAGCGGATAGGGATTGCCCGCGCCGAAAGGCTCGAGAACTTCGAGCGAGCGGATATTTTCTATAGTAATATCCTCGGGCGGAATGACCATATCGCATTCGGTAACGTCGGCGGGCATAGCGCGCAGTTTATCGGCGAACTCCTGCACCTTAGCCTTAAACTGCGGCAGGTAGCGTTCTTTTAGCGAAAGACCGCCCGCGCATTCGTGTCCGCCGAATTTATCGAGATATTCCGAAGCGTATGTTAGGCAGGCGTGAATACTGAAACCGGGCAGACTGCGCGCGCTTCCGCGGGCAGTGCCGTCCTCGTCGATAGAGATTATGATATTCGGCTTGCCGTAAGTTTCCATAACGCGCGCAGAAACTATGCCTATAACGCCGTGGTGCCAGCCTTTACCGCATAGCACGAGCACGCGGTCGTTGAGCACGGCGGGGTCATCGTCGATATATTTATATATCTCTTCCAGAATAGCGCCCTCAGTTTCGCGGCGAACAGCGTTAAGCTCTAGCAGGCGCTCGGTAAGAGAATCGGCCTCTTCGGGGTCTTCGGTAAGCAGAGCCTTTAGCGCGAGCAGGGGTGAATCGAACCTGCCTGCGGCGTTTATCTTAGGGCAAAGGCGAAAGCTCAGCGAGCGGGCGTTGAGCAAACTGCGGTCGGGCTGCACCTTATCTATCAGCGCGTTAAGTCCGTAATTTTCGGTATTTTGCATATACATAAGACCCTGGCGGACTATACTGCGGTTTTCGCCGCGCAGGGAAACTACGTCGCCTACAGTGCCTATACTGCAAATATCGGCGTACTGCTCTACCACGGCTTCAAAGCCGCCGTCAAGCGCCGCGCAGAGTTTCAGCGCAACTCCCGCGCCCGCGAGGTCTTTAAATGTAGACGGGCAATCGGCGCGGTGGGGGTCTACCACGGCTTCGGCGCGCGGGAGTATCTCGGGCGGCTGGTGGTGGTCGGTAACTACAAGCTTCATGCCGAGTTTGTATATCTCCTCAGCCTCGGCAACGCAGGAGATGCCGTTATCCACGGTAACGATAAGCTCTACGCCCTGCTCATGCAGTTTGCGCACGGCGTCTATCGTCATGCCGTAGCCTTCCTCACGCTCGTTGATATAATATGTAACGTTCGCACCCATGCTTTGCAGGTAGCTGTAAAGGATAGCGGCAGCGGTAACGCCGTCGCAGTCGTAATCGCCGTAAATACAAATAAGGCGGTAGGAATCTATAAATTCATTGATAGTATCAGCCGCCTGCTCCATATCCGCAGTAATGAGGGGGTCTTCCAGCTCGTCATCGCTGAAAAAATCGACAACCTGCTGAAAATCGCAGAAACCCCTAGCCGTCATAAGCTTCAGCGCAAAAAGGCTTAGGTCGCATTTCAGCTTCATCTCACCCGCAAGTTTAAGATCGGGCGCGTTTACCTTCCATTTTCTCATAATATGATCGTCCTTAATCGAAAGCAGCAAAAGCGCTGCGTGAATACAATAATACTATTATAGTATACCACAAAATACGCTTTTTTCAATAGGCTACGCTATATTTAGCAAAAAAATTCACAACGCACCGCAAAATACGGCACGCTGTGAAAAATATTCTGTAAAATTTTATCAGCCCTTAGGTTCTTCCTCGGCGGGCTCTTCCTCGAGCTTCGAGCAGCAGGGCTTATGCTCGGTAAGACCCTGCGGGAAAAATTCGCCTATCGGGAAATTGATCTTATCAAAAAGCTCGCAGGGGGTATCGGTATTGGTAGAGCATTCCTTACCGGGTATGCAGTAATCGAACGCGGGTATCATGATAGGCACGGGGCGCTCTAGCTGGATTATCGCGAAAATGCCTATTGTGATAAGCACATCGTTTCTCTCAGCCGCGGTATTGGGCACAAGCTTAGCGTCAAGGCACATAGGCTCGGCTATGCTGACCGCCGCGGTAGGCAGCGCCGCAGATGAGCAGCAGGCAGCGCAGCCGCTGGTCTTGGAAGCGTAGCGAAAAGTGCTCATGCCGTCTGACACGAAGCGCTGGGTATTGCCGTCGCTACCGAAAAGAATGACCTTTTTCGAGAAGGCAGCTCTGCCGTAAACGATGGTAGGCGTTTCGGTATTTTCAAAATACGCTTCGATCTCCGCCCTGAAATTATATGTTACGTCTACGGTATAGAAGCCGTTGTTGAAAGGCACGGGGTCGATGGTGAAGCTTACGCCTGTGACCTGTATGCACTTAGTTTTGATGTAAGATGCGGTATTGATCACCTCCTGCTCGGCAGTAGAGAATGAAAACTGTAAGTCTTCAAGACATTCCTGCGAGCTGCATGAATCGAACACCCTCATCACGTCTACGCAGACCGCTTCTTTAAACGGCTTATTCGGATTGCAGTTCATTTCGCTCATAATAAAATCCTCCTGACATAAATGTACTCCCTTCGGGACTGCGGCGGGGCATAGCCGCCGTTTGTACATTCTATTCAGGCAGATGAAAAATTGTGCATAGAGCAATACCGCACAAAAAAGGCGGAAAAGATTTCCGCCCTGTTATCATATATTTAGGTATTCTTATCTACCTGATGGAAAGTTTTGAGATTTCCTATCTTTTCGTTTCTCTCATCAAGTATCTTCTCGACGTCAGACCACTCAAGACCCTGATTTGCGGCGAGCACCATAACGTGGTAGAGCAGGTCGTTTATCTCGTTCGCAAGCTCATCGTTATCGCCGTTTTTAGCAGCTATAACGGTTTCGGTAGCTTCTTCGCCGACCTTTTTGCATATCTTATCAACGCCCTTATCAAAGAGGTACGCTGTGTAAGAATTTTCCTTAGCCTTGCCGTTTTCGTAATCAGCCTTTCTCTGTTTTATAACAGCAAAGATCTCTTCATAAATAGTCATATCAATTCTCCTCATTATAAATTTCATTGAAGAAGCAGCTATACGAGCCTGTGTGGCAGGCAGCGCCCGTCTGCTTTACGTTTAGCAGCAGGGTGTCGTCGTCGCAGTCTGAATAGATGGAAACTACCTTTTGCAGGTGGCCGCTGGTAGCGCCCTTATTCCAAAGCTCTTGACGCGAACGACTCCAGTACCATGTATAGCCTGTTTCGAGAGTTTTTCTCAAGCTCTCCTTATTCATATAGGCGAGCATGAGCACCGTTTTGGTGTCAACGTCAAAAGCTATCGCAGGAACAAGCTCGCCCTTGACAAAATACTTGTCAAGATCGTTAATATCTATCTTGATCTTACTCATTATCGGGTTTCCCTTCGTTTATTATTTATCGCCGAATTTTTCTTTCAGCTCTTTCTCCACGCGGGGTATCGACAGAAGCATTGCGGCAGTCTGCAAAAGCATGAGCGCGCACATCAGCGCCGCGCCGTAAGCTGTGCTGATAAAGAAGTACGCCGCGCAGAAAGGCAGAGATACCGCCGCCGCAATCGAGCCTATTTTTATCCACAAGCCGCCGCAGCGCTCGTTCGCGAAAACCCATGATTCGCGGCTGCTCATAGAGCGAGCTGTGCGGTAGCCGACGGTGGGATTCGGTTCGGCGGAATGGCAGTTTTTCATGATATACCCGCAGATGATTATGACCGCGGGCACAAAAAATGTCAGCACCGTATAGAAAATACTCATTTTTTTACCTCACGATTATCCCCTTGCTGCGGCAGTCCGCCTTGACCTGCGAAACGGTAAGCTCTTTGAAATGGAAAAGGCTTGCCGCGAGCGCCGCAGAGCAGTCGGTTTCTAAGAACGCTTCGGCAAAATCGCCGAGCTTGCCCGCACCGCCGCTTGCTATAACGGGTATCTTTACCGCCGAGCAGACAGCTTTAAGCATAGGAAGGTCGAAGCCGCCGCGCACGCCGTCGGTATCTATGGAATTAAGGCAGATCTCGCCCGCGCCGAGCTGCTCGATGCGCTTTACCCAGTCGATGAGGTCGAGCTGCATATCAATCCTGCCGCCATTGATATAAACAGTCCACTTATTATCGGCGACTTTTTTTGCGTCGATGCCGACGCAGATGCACTGGCTGCCGAAAATATCAGCGCCGTCTTTGATAAGCTGCGGATTCTGAACAGCCTGCGAGTTAACGGAAACTTTATCAGCGCCCGCGCGCAAGGTATCTCTAATATCGTCAACGGTCTTGATACCGCCGCCGACCGTGAGGGGCACGAAGACCTTTTTAGCAGTTTCGCGGACTACGTCGAGCATTACTCCCCTGCCCTCGTGCGAGGCGGTTATATCGTAAAACACGATCTCGTCAGCGCCCTGAAGATTATATTCATAAGCGCAGGCAACGGGGTCGCCGACCTCTTTTATGCCCTCAAAATTAACGCCTTTTACCACTTTTCCATCGCGGACATCAAGGCAGGGTATTATTCTTTTTGCCAGCATATTACTTTCCCTCCACTGCAAGTTTCACGAAATTTTCGAGTATCTTCAAGCCTGTTTTACCGCTCTTTTCTGGGTGGAACTGGCTGCCGAAGATAGTCTTTCCGTCAGACACCATAGCGGGAACTTTACCGCCGTACTCAACGTATGCGCAAAGAGCGCTGTCGGCGCAGAAAGCTTTATAGGAATGAACGAAGTAAACGTACTCGTCATCGGTAAGGCCGTCAAAAAGCGGGCATGGCTGATTATAAACCAACTTGTTCCAGCCCATATGCGGGATAACGAGGTCGGGCTCGTTTATCTTATCGACATAGCCTTTTATCAGCCCCAGACCCTCGCACTCTTCAAACTCAAAGCTCTTTTCAAAAAGAAGCTGCATACCCAGGCAGATACCGAGGAAAGGCTTCAGCTTTGCCTGCTCTTTAACGGTATCTACAAGGCCGCTTTCGGTGAGCTTTTTCATAGCCCATGGGAAAGCGCCTACGCCGGGGAGGATTATCGCGTCCGCAGCTTCGAGGTCGGCTTTATCGGCCGTAAGCTTATTTTCTACGCCGAGGAAATCGAGCGCATTTTTTACCGAGAAGATATTTCCCGCGCCGTAATCGACTATTGCTATCATTTTACAACACTCCCTTTGTAGAAAGTACGCCGCCGCCCGTTACCGCCATAGCGTCTTTAAGGGCGTGAGCGACAGCTTTGAACATCGCTTCGATGATATGGTGATCATTTTTGCCGTATTCCTCGCGGATATGCAGCGTTATCCCAGAATTCATCGCGAAAGCTCTGAAAAATTCTTCGGTAAGGCAGGTATCAAATTCGCCGCAGCGGAAATCGGTGAAATTCGCGCTGAAAGCGAGGAAAGGTCTGCCGCTTATATCCAGCGCGCAGAAGCTGAGGGCTTCGTCCATAGGCACATAAGCCGAGCCGTAGCGGGCTATACCGCCCTTATCGCCCAGCGCCTTAGCGAAAGCCTGACCCAGCACTATACCAACGTCCTCTACCGTATGGTGGCCATCGACATTAAGGTCGCCTGTGCAGTTCACCTGCATATCTATACCGCTGTGAACGCCGAAAGCTGTGAGCATATGGTCGAAAAAGCCTATGCCTGTATCGACATTCACCTTGCCATCGCCGTCAAGCTTGACGAAGACCTCAATATCCGTTTCCTTAGTTTTTCTTTTGATCTCTGCTGTACGCATATTTGTCACCTGCTTATGAAAAATTGTGTGTATTTACTGCTGTTTCCAGAAACCGCCCGTATGGAAGTTAGGGTTGCCGAGCGGCTTGGCGGTAAGGCGGAAGATAACGCAGCCGTCGGGGCAGACAATATCTTTTACATATTTGCCGCTGCCGCCGAGATTTGTAAGGTCGCCGCCGCTGCGCACCGCCTCCATCAGCGGGTAAAGCACAATCATGGTCTTTGAGCATATACCGGATCCGTCTTTATTTACGGGGCAGCCGTAGGTACAGGTATACTTATCGCCTATCTCCTCGCCGTTGCGGCAATAGCGCACGGGAGAATCGCCGCGCAAATAGCCCGTGACCTCTACCTCAAACTCGTACTCTTCATCATACCATTTATTCACGGCGCTTCCCCTTACTGCATTACCTGCTGCATGATAGCGTCGAAAGCGGCTTCATTGCGCTTTGAGAAGTAAAAGCGGAAGCCGTCGAGGGTAAGCTCGCCGTCCTCGCCGTAAGCGAGAAGATCTTTAAGCATTACGAGCGCGTAACGCTCTTTAAAGATGAATTTGCCCTTATTTACCAACGAGTAGCTCGCAATGTCCTCATCAGAGATGGAAACACACCATATACCTCTGCCGTTATTTGCCATTATTCTCTGATTTGTCAGCGCGAAAACGGTGTTGTCGCCGCCGAGCATCGCGCCCTGCGATGTTCCGAAAACCGCCAGTTTACAGGTAAAGACTACCTTTTCGTCGTCCTTAAGCTGAAAACCATATTTATTCCTCACTTCGGGGAGCGAGTCGAGATATGCTCTGTTCATTATTTTTCTCCTAAAATTTTTAGTATTGTTTTGGGTTTAAAACCTTACCTTGATAGCGTTTGCATGAGCGGTAAGGCCTTCCTTTTCGGCGATGAGAACTATATCGTCCTTAGCCTCGCGCAGAGCCTGCTCGGTATAATATGTAAAGCTGGTGCGCTTTTCAAAGCTGTTTACGCCGAGGGGCGAGAAAAAGCGAGCTGTGCCGCTGGTAGGCAGAACGTGGTTCGGGCCTGCGTAGTAATCGCCGAGGGGCTCGGAAGCGTATTTGCCGAGGAAGATAGAGCCTGCGTTATCGAGCTTGCCGATATACTCCATCGGGTTATCGAAAAGTACCTCGAGGTGCTCGGGGGCGAAGCGGTTTGCGAGCGCGCAGGCTTCGTCCTTAGTCTTGCAGATAAGGATAGCACCGTAATTTTCGAGTGAGCTTGCGATTATCTCTTTTCTCGAGAGGTACTGCATCTGTCTTTCTATCTCAGCTAGAGTCTTGTCAGCAAGCTCTTCGCTGGTAGTAACGAGGATAGATGAAGCGAGCTTATCATGCTCAGCCTGCGACATAAGGTCGGCAGCTACGAATTTCGGGTCGGCAGTTTCGTCAGCCATAACGAGGATCTCGCTAGGGCCTGCTATCATGTCTATATCTACGGTGCCATAAAGCAGTTTCTTAGCGGTAGCTACGAAGATATTGCCGGGGCCTACTATTTTATCTACTTTCGGTATCTCCTCAGTGCCGTAAGCGAGGGCTGCGATAGCCTGTGCGCCACCCGACATAAATATCCTGTCAACGCCGCAAACGGCAGCCGCTACGAGAATATCCTTATTGGGAGTACCGTCTTTAAGCGGAGGAGTTACCATGATTATCTCCTTAACGCCCGCGATCTTTGCGGGGATAGCGTTCATAAGAACAGAGGATGGGTAAGCAGCCGTGCCGCCGGGAACGTAAAGGCCTACTCTTTCAAGACCTCTTACGCGCTGACCGAGGATAACGCCGTTTTCCTTAGCGTTTACAAAGCTCTGGGACTTCTGGCGGGTGTGGAAATCGGTGATGTTTTCTACCGCGTTGAGCAGAGCGTCGGTAAAGGCGCTGTCCGCTTCGGTAAGAGCGTCGTTTATTACCTCGCGAGGTACTTCGTAATACTGCGGAAGCTTGCCGTCGAACTTTTCGGTATAAGCTTTTACAGCGCTGTCGCCGTTAGCCTTTACGTTTTCGATTATCTCGGTAACTACTGCCGTTACCTTTTTATCAGTTTCGCCGCTGCGCTTTTCTACCTGCTTGAAAAACTCTTCCTCAGCAGCACCGTCAGCGACGATCTTTCTCATGATTGCCATTTTCTATTCCTCCAATTTAAACTTCAAACACAAAGCACTTTTGCGATGCAGAATTTACTGCTCGGGCTTATCGAGCGCTTTTTCCACCAGCGAGATGAAGTTTTCTATCTCCTGCTGGCGCATTTTCATGCTTACCATATTTACAATAAGGCGGGCGGATATGGGGCAAACGTCCTCTATTACCTCCAGCCCGTTTTCTTTAAGGGTAGTGCCTGTTTCGACAATATCGACTATACCGTCGGATAGTTCGAGCAGGGGGGCAAGCTCTACCGAGCCTTCTATCTTAACTATCTCGACATCCATGCCCTTGCTTTCAAAATAATTGCGGGTGATGTTGGGGTACTTGGTAGCTATAGTCTTTACGTTATAGCCGCCGTAAAACTTCGAGCCTTTTTTAGTAGCGAGGGCGAATTTGCATCTGCCGAAGCCAAGGTCTACAAGCTCGAAGAACTTGCCCTGCATCTCCATTATAGTATCCTTACCGACAACGCCTATATCGCACACGCCGTGCTCGACGTAGGTGATAACGTCGTTCGCCTTAGCGAGAACTACCTCGATATTGCCATCGGGGATAGGGAGAATGAGCTTTCTGCCCTTTTCTCTAACCGCGGTGCAGTCGAAACCTATCTTTTCAAACAGACCAACGGTATCTTTTTCAAGTCTGCCCTTTGTAAGAGCTATTCTAAGAGGTTTATTCATGATAAAAATTCCGTCCTTTGCGTTTTATATTTCTATGTGCGATACGTTTTCGTTAATGATAAATATTTTATGTATACCCTTTGAAGCCGCGTATTCTTTGGTTTCCTCAAGGGTATCAAAAAGGCTGTTTTCTATCACCATGCCGTCGCGCACAAGCTTCTGCGCAAAAGCTATCGCCTCTACAACATAGCCCTTTTCGCCGAAAACTATGCAGTCGGCAGATTTGAGGGTAGGAGCAAGGCAGTTCTTTCTGAGGTATCTCGCTATCTCATCGCAGTTCACGCCGAAGCCTACCGCGGGGCAAGGCTCGCCGAACTCAGCCATAAGGCCATCATATCTGCCGCCCTTGAGCACCGAGCTGCCTACGCCGGAGATATAGCCCTTGAAAACTATTCCCGTGTAGTAATCGGTATGGCTTACTATTCCGAGGTCTACCGAGATCTTGCCATCGTAGCCTAAGCTGGAAACGCGGCTGTAAACTTCTTTGAGAGTAGAAAGGATAGCCGTTATCTTATCATCGGTGAAAAGCTCGGCTGCCTTATCGAACACCTCTACGCCGCCGAAAAGGCGCGGGAGCTGCTTTAGTGTATGGGTTATCTGATTTTCGCCGACCTCATCAAGCAGGTCGTTGAGCGCGGGATAATTCTTCTGCGAGATGAGCAAGCGTATCTCTTCGCGCACGCGCTCGTCTACATCAAGACGGGCAACAAGCTCTTTGAAGTAGCCGATATGACCTATCTCGAGTCTGAACTTTTCTTCGTCGAACTCAGCAAGAGCCTCTACCGCTGTGCAGAGCACCTCGTAATCAGCGCGCTTAGTATTAGTGCCGCCCAGCAGCTCTATACCCGTCTGCACTACCTCGTCAGACCTGCCTTTAAGCAGCGCGTTGTTTTCATATATCGACTGATTATAGTAAAGGCGCAGCGGGCGCTTAGCGTCTTTAAGTCTGGTGGAAGCAAGACGCGCTATAGGTATAGTAGAATCGGGGCGCATAACTATCAGCCTGCCCTTAGAATCGGTAAGCTTGTACATACTTTCCTGCTGGAAATTGCGCGAACTGCCGCTGAAAAGGTCGTAAAACTCTATACCGGGGGTAACTACCTCACTGTAACCAAATCTGGAAAAAAGCGTTGTGAGTTTATTTTCTACCATTCTTCTTGCAAGACACTCCTCAAAGAGCAGATCTCTCGTGCCCTCAGGAGTAATTAGGTCATATCTTTTCATTTATACTTCTATTTCCTTTCCACTTATAATTACTTCATTATAGTAAAGTGCTAACATAGTAGCATATTACTTAAATATAATATCATACATCTTGCGCATTGTCAAGCAGGGGTATGAATATACTTTTACCGTACTGTAAATTTAATTTATCAGAAGCCAAAAAGCGTAGTCTGATTAGAATCGGGCAGGTCGCCGAAAGCGCCGTTATTTTTCAGCGTTTCTATTACCGATCTGCCTACGCCGCTCTGCTGCTGGAATTCTTCTATCGAGATAAAGTCGCCGCTCTGCGCCTTTTCGTAAAGCTGGTTCGCTGCGGAAGCGCCTACGCCGTTTATCGAAACGAAAGGCAGGCGCAGCTTGCCGTCCTCTATGCGATAAATGAAAGCGTGAGATCTATAAATATCTACGGGCAGAAATTCCAGACCGCGCAGCAGCATCTCGTAGATTATCATTAAGGTATCTATCGTGCCCTCTATCTTAGCGGTGCGCTCTTCCTTCGGCTTAGCTTTCAGCTCGAGTATCTTATTTTTTACCATATGAACGCCCTTTACGGCTGTTTCAGCGTCGAAATCCTCGCCGCGGACGGTGAAAACGGCTGCATAGAACACAAGCGGCTCGTGGACTTTGAACCAGCAAAGTTTTATCGCCGAAGTAACGTACGCTGCGGCGTGCGCTTTCGGGAACATATACTTTATCTTCAAACAGCTGTCGATATACCACTGCGGCACGTCATGGTCTAGCATATCCTGCTTCATCTCGTCGGTAAGCAGCTTTGGCGCGTTACCTTTACGGGTTATCTCCATTATCTTGAACGAGCGCTTCGGGTCTACGCCGTGATAGATGAGGTATGTCATGATACTATCGCGCGTTCCGATAACTTCCGAAATCGTGCAGGTGCCGTTTTTGATGAGATCCTGCGCGTTGCCCAGCCAAACGTCTGTACCGTGAGAAAGTCCTGAAATTTGCAGCAGGTCGCTGAAATTCTTCGGCTTCGCATCGAGAAGCATTTGGCAGACGAAAGAAGTACCCATTTCGGGGATACCGAGCGTGCCCGTTTTCCACATAAGATCCTCTTCGGTAACGCCGAGCGCTTCGGGAGAGGTGAAGAGGCTGTAAACTGCGGGATCGGACATGGGTATCTCGGTGATAACGAGTCCTGAAAATTCCTCGAGGTACTTATATATAGTAGGAACATCATGACCCAGCTCGTCGAGCTTCAATATAGTATCATGCAGCGAGTGGAAGTCGAAGTGGGTGGTTATAACGTCGGCTTCGTCCTTTTCGGCGGGGTGCTGCACGGGGGTAAAGTCGTAAACTTCATAATCCCCGGGGATAACTACCATTCCGCCGGGGTGCTGACCGGTAGTGCGCTTTACGTCAAGGCAGCCGTTCACCAGGCGCTGTATCTCGGCAGGGTGGGCTGTTCTGCCGCGCTCTTCGAGATATTTTTTAACGTAGCCGTAAGCGGTCTTTTCCTGCACACCAGAGATAGTGCCCGCTTTGAAAACGTGGTCTTTACCGAAAAGCTCTTCGGTATAGCGGTGCGACTGGCTTTGGAAATCGCCCGAGAAGTTAAGATCTATATCAGGCGCTTTATCTCCGTCAAATCCGAGGAACGTTTCAAACGGAATATCGTGGCCGTCGCGGTGCATATCAGTACCGCACTCGGGACAATTTTTCGGCGGAAGGTCGAAGCCCGAGCCGACCGAACCGTCTGTAATAAACTCGCTGTGGCGGCATTTCGGGCAGACATAATGCGGCATAAGCGGATTAACTTCCGAAATGCCCGACATCGAAGCTACGAAGGACGAACCTACCGAACCACGCGAACCTACCTGATAGCCGTGCTGAACGGAGTTGTAAACAAGCTTCTGCGCTATCATGTAAAGCACTGCGAAACCGTGCTTGATTATGGAAGCAAGCTCGCGGTCAAGGCGTTTATAGACGATCTCGGGGATATGGTCTTTATAATACTCGGCAACGTGAACGTCCTCGCCTTCGGGAACTTCGATAGACTCGGGGGCGCAGTCGCCGTAGATAGAGCAGCACTTTTTCCAGCAAATATCCTGCAATTCGCGCACTGCACCGGGGATAAATGGCGTATATGTACCGTCGGGGAAAGCTTTCAGCCCGCTCTCTATCTTATCGGCTATCATATTCGTATTGGTAACTACCACCTCAAAAGCCTTTTCCTCACCGAGGTAGGAAAGCTCATCGAGCATCTGGTTAGTAGGCTTGAAGTATAGAGGCGCTTGATTATCCGCGTCGGTAAAGCCCTTTGAAGCCATAAGAATGGCGCGATAGGCGCTGTCGCCGGGGTCCATGACGTGAACGTCGCCCGTTGCGCAAACGGGTATGCCCAGCTCGTCGCCCAGCTTTACCACAAAGCGGTTGATATTGCGCAGATCTTCCAAACTATTGATATGAGTGTAAGGGTCTTTCTCGGAAACGAGCATAAACTGGTTATTTCCCTCTGGCTGTATCTCAAGATAATCATAGAAAGAAGCTATCTGCCTTATCTTATCCATAGGCTCGTTATTGAGATACGCGCGGATAAGCTCGCCAGCTTCGCAGGCGGAGGCAACTATAAGACCCTCGCGGTTTTTCACAAGCTCCGACTTCGGTATACGCGGGCGGCGCTTGAAATATTTGAGGTTTGAATCAGAGATAAGGCGGTAGAGATTTTTCAGACCTGTATTATTGCGCACAAGGATTATTTGGTGGTAAGTTTTTGACTCGGGCGCGGTGACCTTATCGGTATCGGCAAGCAGGCTGTTCAGCATATCGGCGGTTATGACCATATGCGGGTACTGGTCGGAGATCATCTCAGCCAGCTTGATGAAAATTTTCGCGAGAACTTCGGCGTCGTCGCAGGCGCGGTGATGGTTAAAATCGCCGTAGCCGAAATGCTCGGCCACATAATCGAGCTTATGCTTTTCAAGCTCGGGCAGCATTTTCTGCGACATAACTACCGTATCGAGCGAGGAAAACGGGAAATCTATCCCCGCGCGCTTTGCGGCTGCTCTGACAAATCCGCAGTCGAAATTAGCGTTATGCGCGACAAGCAAGGGTTTGCCGCCGCAAAATTCCTTAAATCTTTTGAGCACCTCGCCCTCGTCGCGCGCGTCTTTAAGCATATCGTCAGTTATGCTTGTAAGCCCTGTGATGAACTCGGTAAGCTCGCGGTGGGGGTTGCAGAACTCTGAAAAGCGGTCTACTATTTTAAGTCCGCGCAGCTTTACCGCGCCGAACTCTATGATCCTGTCATTAACGGGATTTGTGCCCGAGGTTTCAAGGTCGAAAACTATTATCTCATCGGTAAGCGGGGTCTTTTCCCAGCCTTTATAGATGACAATATCGTTATTGACCTCGTAAGCTTCGATACCGTAGAGAACTTTAAAATCTCCGCCGTTTTTGCGTATGCCTTTAACGGTATTTACGGCGTCGGGGAAGCCCTGAACTACGCCGTGGTCGGTTATCGCGAGAGCCTTATGCCCCCACTCGAAAGCGCGCTTTACGAGGTTGCCGGGAGCGGCGAGCGCGTCCATAGAGGACATATTGGTATGGCAGTGAAGCTCTACGCGCTTATGCTCGCAGGTGTCTTGGCGAGTGGTGCGCTTTACCTGCATAATATCGTCGGGCATGAAATTAAAAGTATGGTCGTAATCGTCCTCGACCACCTTACCGCTCGCGATAATACTCGTGCCCTTTTTCATGACCTCGAGCATAGCGGAAAGCTCGTCCTTGCTGAGGCGGTTGCGGGACTTTTTAGCCGAGCCGAGCAGCTTCATCGAGAATGACGAAGTAAAGTCGGTGAAGTAGATAATAGCTATCAGCATACCGTTTTTAGTTTCGCGGGTGTCGATATGGAAGATCTCGCCCCAAATAACTATCCTATCGGTAAGCTCGGAAGTGATCTCGTTCATAGGCACTACGCGCTCGGTAGGCATGATAGGCGCGCCCTTCAGTACCTTTGCTCCCTCGGCGATTATCGGCAGGCCTGTAAACTCAACGTTGCAGGTACGGTATTCGTGCGGAGCGGAAGGAGCAGAGCCGCCTGCGGGCGAGAAGCCTGCAGGAGCAGAGGACAAAGGATTATTTATCGGGATACTATTCAGATAATCCTCCTGCTGTTTGGCAAAGCTGGCGGTATCAACCTGCGTAATGCCGGTAAGCTCTATGCGCACGCTGATGGAGAACATCTCAAACACCAGCGCGGGAAAAGCGGACTCTATGCCCGCCTTTTTGAGTATATCAGCGCCGCCGTGCTTCAAGCCTACGGTAAAAAGACCGCCCGAGTAGCTGATGTCCGCGCCCTCAAAAAAGCCGTTTACAACTGGAAAGCGCGATTTTAGAAACTGGGTGAGGTCTTGAAAATACTCGGCGCAGAGCATATCGGGCGTATATTTCAGACGCAGGCGCAGCTCTTTAAGCCCCAGCTTTTCGCACATAGAGCGCTCAAACTGCGAAACGTCTGCAAAAGGTACGAGCCGATTTGAACGCGCAAAAAGCTCCAGCGCGCCGTCATGCTCGGTATAGACAAGCTTCAATACGCAGGTGTCGGACAATATCTGCGGCACCTGCTCGTTATAGCCTTCTAAGAATTCGGATAATTTATAATCTTTCATGGTACTTCCCGTTTATCAGAGTTTTTCGATCTCCTCTATAAGTCTGCCGAGGGCTTCGTCCTCGCTGAGCTTACAGATCTGTTTGCCGTGTTTAAAGAGCACGGCGCATCCGTTACCGCCTGCGATGCCTATATCAGCTTCGCCTGCCTCGCCGATGCCGTTTACCACGCAGCCCATTACGGCCACGGTGATGTTTTTATCTATACCGCTCACGGCGTTTTCCACGCGCTTTGCGAGCGAGATGAGGTCTATTTTAGTACGTCCGCAGGTGGGGCAGCTTACTATCTTAACGCCGCTTCCCTTTCCTACCGCCATAAGAATATCCTTAGCGGCGCGTATCTCTTTTACAGGCTCGTCGGTGAGCGAAACGCGGATAGTTTCGCCGATGCCGTCTACCAGCAGCGAGCCTATGCCGACGGCGGATTTAATTATACCCATGCGTTCAGTGCCCGCTTCGGTAACGCCGAGATGCAGTGGGTAATCGCACTTCTGCGCCAAAAGGCGGTAAGCGTTTATCATGGTAGGCACGTTCGAGGACTTTATCGAAATGACTATATCGTCAAAATCGCAGGCTTCGAGAATATGTACATGGCGCATAGCGCTTTCAACGAGCGCTTCGGGGGTGGGCGAGCCGTATTTCGCAAGAAGTTCTTTTTCCAGCGAGCCGCCGTTTACGCCGATCCTTATCGGTATGCCGCGCGCGGTGCAGGCTTTTACTACCGCTTTAACTTTTTCCTCGCCGCCGATATTGCCCGGGTTTATCCTTATCTTATCTATACCTGCTTCGGCGCAGGCGATGGCAAGGCGATAATCGAAATGAATATCTGCCACAACGGGGATATTCACGGCTTCTTTCAGCGCGTAAACGAGCTTTACTGCTTCCATATCGGGGATAGCGGCGCGGATTATCTCGCAGCCCGCGGCTTCAAGCTCTTTTGCTTGGCGGACGCTCTCCTCAGTTTTATGCGCTTCGACATTCAGCATCGACTGTATATATATTTTCTCGCCATTTAGCGTGAGGTCGCCCACGAGTACCGGCTTTACGTTTCTTTTCATGTTATTACAGACCTTTCGGAAAATTGTATGGATCGTCTAATTTGTCAGAATATTTTAGTTATATCACTTACAGTAACTACCACCATTAGGAGCATCAGCAAGACAAGACCCACAAAATGCACAAGACCCTCATACTTAGGGTTGACAGGTTTGCGGCGGATAAGCTCTACTATAAGAAACATGAGTCTGCCGCCATCTAGCGCGGGCAGGGGGAGCAGATTGAAAAGACCTATATTTATCGAGATAAAGCCGCCCATCGCGAGCATATTCTGCGTTAGACCTTTCCAGTCGATACCAGTTTCGGTGCTGGTCTGCGAGTCGATGAGTTCGTTCATCTGATCGACTATACCGACGGGGCCTGAGAGGTCTTTCAGCGAGTATTTGCCCCTTACCAGATCAAAAAGCGAGATATAGATAAGGCGAGAATAGCTGATAGTTTCGTGAAAAGCGTTGTCGATAACAGTGATCGGGTTGAGCTTCACGCCCTTTACCATGAAGTCGATATGGATAGAATCGTCAGTAATGAAAGACACGCCGGTAAGCTTTACACGCTCGCCGTTGCGCTTTACCTCCATATCAAAAACGCCGTCGGCGTCATTCTGCATAGTGTAGGAAAGGTCGATAGCGGAGAAAATTCGCATACCGTTTACCGAAACTATCTTATCGCCCTCGGCAAGACCAGTTTGATTAGAGGTAGCGTTTTCGTAGAATTTCGCGACAGTTGTAGAGGTAATTCCATCGGAAAGGCAGGTATTTACGATGAGAAAAGTAAAGCCCAGCAGAAGGTTCATGACTATTCCCGCGACGACTATCACTATCTTGCGCAGGGGGCTTTTATTGCAGAAAGCCTTATTATCGGAGCTTTCGGTATCCTCGCCCTCCATAGCGCAGTAGCCGCCTATCGGGAAAATGCGCAGTGCGTAGAGCGTTTCGCCCTT
Source organism: Ruminococcus sp. 210702-SL.1.03 (assembly GCF_020559915.1). GTDB lineage: Bacteria > Bacillota > Clostridia > Oscillospirales > Ruminococcaceae > YE71. The sequence goes on along the minus strand of NZ_JAJCLZ010000016.1, from coordinate 26,085 downwards.
TTGCTTTTTAAATATCGCGGGACCCATGCCTATCGCGAATTCGTTCACGCGCACGCCGTTTTTCTTGGCGGCGATGAAGTGGCCGAACTCGTGGATAACGATTATAAGCTCGAAGATGAGCAACGCGAAAAGTATGCTTAAAACTCTGCTCATAGAAAAATATGCCTTTCTTTTGTTTACGAACGCTTAAAGCGCCTTTATCTGTTTTTCTATAAATTCGCGGGCAAATCTATCTGCCGCGAGTATTTTATCCAAGGAATCTGCGGGGGTGTTTTCCATGCAGGTGAGTGCGCGGGTGACAAGCTCGCCTATTTGCAGGAAAGAGATCTTGCCGCCGAGGAAAGCCGCCACCGCGACCTCGTTCGCCGCATTCACGCAGGCAGGAACTATGCCGCCCAGCCGAGCCGCTTTTATGCAGGCGCTCAGGCAGTCGAAAGTATCGAGATCGGGCTTCTCAAAAGTCAGCTTGCCGTAATCGGTGAGCGAAAGTCTGCCCGTCGGGCACTCGGCGCGGTCGGGATAAAGCAGGGCGTACTGTATCGGTATCTTCATATCGGGAACGCCCATCTGCGCTATCACGGAGTAATCGGCGAACTCGACCGCGGAGTGAACGACGCTTTGGCGGTGAACGACTATCTCGATGTCATCTGGAGAAGCGCTGAAAAGGCGCATAGCTTCGATAAATTCAAGACCCTTGTTCATCAGCGTTGAGGAATCGACGGTTATCTTATTGCCCATGCTCCAGTTCGGGTGATTTAGCGCCTGCTCTACCGTGACGTTTGCAAGCTCGGATTTTGTCTTGCCGAAAAACGGGCCGCCCGAAGCTGTGAGGATAATCTTTGTCATCTGCGAGGGCTTATTGCCCTGCAAGCACTGGAAGATCGCAGAATGTTCGCTGTCTACGGGGTAGATATTGACATTTTTTTCTGCGGCTAGGCGCATTACCAGTTCGCCGCCCGCCACCAGCGTTTCTTTATTCGCAAGGGCGATGTCCGTGCCGTTTTCGATAGCGGCAACAGTAGGCTCCAGGCCGACCATACCGACAACGGAATTGAGCATTTTGTCAACGCCATTCATGCGAGCGATGGTCTTTAAGCCCGCCATTCCGCTGAGCACATTTATATTCTTGCCGGCGAGCGCGGTTTTAAGCGCCGCCAATTTGCTCTCGTCGAAAATGCAAACGGTATCTGCGTCGAATTTAAGAGCCTGTTCGGCGAGCAGAGAAACGTTTGAATTTGCGGCGAGGCCTTTCACCCTTATATTATGCTTCTGCGCGACCTCTAATGCCTGTGTGCCGATAGATCCCGTAGAGCCAATTATTGTTATAGTTTGATTTGTCTGCATAAAATACGACCTCAGTCCAAAAAAGGCAAAGGCTTCATGACGTGCCACAAAGCCTTTTATGCCATATAATGTTTATCCTAATGTTACAAGCGCGCCCTGCGAGAAGAGGTAGAACATGAAAGGCGCTACCAGCAGAACGCTGTCAAACCTATCCATGATGCCGCCATGACCGGGCATTATGTTACCGTAATCCTTGATCTGGGTCTGGCGCTTTATAACAGAAGCGGAAAGATCGCCCACAAGTCCTACCAGCGAACAGAACATTCCTGCTATGAATATCGCGAAGAGGTGAACCTCGACGCCCTTATTGATAACACTGTAAATTGCCGCGATCATGAGCAGTAAAACGCCGTTGCAGACAGTTCCGCCGATAAGACCCTCTACGGTTTTTTTCGGGCTGATCACCGGGCAAAGCTTATGTTTGCCGAAGAACGTTCCTGCGAAGTAAGCGCCCGAATCTGCGAGCCATGCGCCCGCAAGGGTGAGGACTACTGCAAATCTGCCGCAGTCGGGGAACATTGAGATAAGCTTGATGAGGGTGCTCATAGAATAAGTAACGAGTAGCGTCATGCCTATCATGGTGAACGGCACGGAGTAGGCGTATTCGCTGTGATTTTTGAGGTACATCAGCAGCATAGCCGCCACGAATATAAAACCGTAAAGCTTGACATTAAAGAAAGTGAAAAAGCCGTGCTTATAGACCATCGGGAGCAGGCAGTCAACTGCGGCAAATGCGAAGCAGGCGCAGCATTCGGGGCGGAATTTTACCAGCCCGACAGCCTTGAAAAGCTCATAGAGAGCACCGACGGCGATAGCAGCTATTGCGAGATTGAAAACCCATGTGTGCGCCAAAGCGAGTATCAGTACAGCTATCACTATCGCGACAGCCGCTGAGATTATTCTAGTCTTCATTTTTTCACGTTCCTTTCAAACTCAAACTCCGCCGAATCTGCGGTTGCGGTCGCTGTAAGCTATTACCGCTTTTTCGAGGTCAGCAGGCTTGAAATCAGGCCACAGGATATTTGTGTAGTAAAATTCGGCGTATGCCGACTGCCATATCATAAAATTTGAGAGGCGCTGTTCGCCGCTGGGTCTGATTATCAGATCTACATCGGGGGCGCAATCACCGTCGAGCTGAGCTGTATATAGGTTTTCGCCGATCATTTTATCGGTAATATCCTGCGGCTCGAGCCTGCCCGACTTCACCTGCTCGGCAAGCACTCTAACCGAGTGGGCTATCTCGTCCCTGCCGCCGTAATTTATAGCGATAAGGAGAGTCATAGCGGTAAAATCGCGCGAATCAGCCTCTACGCTCGCCATTTTCTGCTGAAGCGAGGGGCGCAGCATAGATCTGTCACCGATAAAGCAAATACGGATATTTTCCTCTATAAAATCGCGAACTTCGTCGAGATATTTATCGAAAAGATCCATTATAGCCTCGACCTCATCGGCAGGACGTTTCCAGTTTTCGGTAGAAAAAGCATACACGGTGAAATACTTCACGCCCAGCTTTTTAGCGTGGCGGGTGATGGTGCGGAAAGTCTGCGCGCCCTGGCGGTGACCGAATTTCCGCGGCAGACCGCGTTTTTTAGCCCATCTGCCGTTGCCGTCCATAATAACGCCTATATGCGCAGGCACTTTTGTGCCGGGCGGCAGCAGAGGTTTTTCAGCAGTAGCCATGTCAGTTCAGATCCTTTCAGTTTAAGCTTTATCAGATAGAGAGGATCTCTTTTTCCTTTACAGCCACCTGCTCGTCAACTTCCTTAACATTCTTATCGGTGATCTTCTGGATAGTTTCCTCAGCGCCTTTAAGGTCGTCCTCGGTGATCTCGTTATTCTTTTTCAGCGCCTTGCACTTTTCCATAGCGTCACGGCGGATAGAGCGGATAGCTACCTTGCACTCCTCGCCCATCTTCTTTATCTCCTTAACGAGCTCTTTACGTCTGTCCTCGGTAAGCTGGGGGAAGATAAGGCGGAGCACCTGACCGTCGTTCTGCGGATTGATGCCGACATCGGAAGCCTGGATAGCCTTTTCGATCATGCCGAGGGTAGATTTATCCCAAGGGGAGATAACGAGTATTCTTGCCTCTGCAACAGAAACTGCGGCTACCTGATTGATAGGTGTGGGCGAGCCGTAATAATCTATCTTTACTCTGTCGAGAACGGCAGGGTTAGCTCTGCCCGCGCGGATAGTTCCGAAATCCTCGAGCATAACGTTTATCGACTTCTTCATTTTTGTTTTTGCATTGTCAATTATCTTATCCATGATCTGTAAATCCTCTTTTCTGATATTTTAGGGGATCTTATTTACCCCGAATTATTTTACGATAGTACCGATATTCTTGCCCATGCAGGCGTCGTAGATATTATCAGGACGCGCGATGTCAAATACGAGAATAGGGATCTCATTATCCTTACACATAGCGGCTGCGGTAGAATCCATAACTTTAAGATCCTTAGCGAGAACATCGCCGAAAGTAAGCTCATCGAACTTAACAGCGTCATCGAACTTATGCGGATCTTTATCATAAACGCCGTCTACCATAGTAGCCTTGAAGATGATATCAGCCTCGATCTCGGCAGCGCGCAGTGCGGCGGCTGTATCGGTGGAGAAGAAGGGGTTGCCGGTACCGCAGCCGAAGATAACTACTCTGCCCTTTTCAAAGTGGCGGACAGCCTTGTTTCTGATATAAGGTTCTGCGACCTGCGGCATAGAGATAGCCGTCTGCACGCGAACTTCAAGGCCGCAGTTTTCCATACCATCGGCAACTGCGAGGGCGTTCATAGCGGTAGCGAGCATACCTATATGGTCGGCTCTGGTTCTATCCATAGCGCCGCTTGATCTGCCGCGCCAAAAGTTGCCGCCGCCGACTACTATACCAACCTGCACGCCTTCGTCAACGCACTTCTTTACCGAACGTGCGAGAACGTTTATTATCTCATAATCAAGTCCCATTTTTTTATCGCCCGCGAGAGCTTCGCCGCTCAACTTGAGCAGAATTCTTTTATACTTTGGTTCCATCAAATACACTCCTTAAATGTATCATGCCGCGAAATACGGCTGCGCTTTTACTATACCTAATTCGGTACAGTATTACCTACTATAAATTATACAATATTTCGGCAGTATTGTAAAGTACTTTTTGCAATTTTTCTAAAAAAGTTCAAACAAAAAGCAGACCACCGCAAAACGCGGGCAGGTCTGCCTGAAATTGTTTATTTACTCTCGCCAAGGAAATCTTTTTCCGTTTCGTTTTTCTTCGGGCGCTGCATAAGCGCGGCGATGGTCATTTTAGGGTCAAGACCCTCGAAAAGCACGGCGTAGAGCTGCTCGGTTATCGGCATTTCAACGCCTAAGCGGTGCGACAGCTCGTAAGCATTTTTGGTACAGGTATAGCCCTCTACCGTGCCGACGCGCTCTACCGCTTCGTCGGGAGAAACGCCCTGACCTATGAGGATACCTGCGCGGCGGTTGCGGCTGTGCATACTGCAGCAGGTAACGATAAGGTCGCCGATGCCGCTGAGTCCGCCGAAAGTATCAGACTGTGCGCCCATAGCTATGCCGAGCGCCGAGATCTCGCGGATACCGCGGGTCATGAGAGCAGCTTTGGTATTATCGCCCAAGCCGAGGCCGTCGCAAACGCCTGCCGCCAGCGCGATAACGTTTTTCAGCGAGCCGCCCAGTTCGCAGCCGATAACGTCATCGTTGACATATATCCTGAAATTAGCGTTGGAAAGAGTATTCTGAACGTAATAAGAGACCTCGCGGTCGTCGGAAGCGACAACTATCGTGGTGGGCACTCCCCTAGCGAGCTCTTCGGCGTGAGAAGGGCCGGTAAGTATAGCTACACGGTTTTTCGGCATAGATTCTTTAGTGACCTCGCTCATAGTTTTGAGCGTGCCGATCTCCAGACCCTTAGCGGTATTTACGACAATGCTCTCGGACTGGATATACTGCGCCGCCTCTTCGCAAACGCCGCGGCAGAAGGTAGTAGGTATGCCGAGGATAACGAGGTCTTTATCGCGCACCTCAGAAATATCGGTAGTGAGCTTTACTTCAGGGGGAACTTTCACGCCGGGGAGCTTTGCTTTCAGCTCGCCCGTGCGCTCGATAGCGTCGATCTCGTCGCGAAATTTAGACCAAACGGTAACATCATGACCGGCGTTCGCACACATTATCGCGATGGAAAGTCCGAAGCCGCCTGAGCCGAGTATGATTATTTTAGCCATAGCCATCTCTCCTTGGAAAAGTCAGTTTTTGATCTCCGGCGTATCGTTTTCTGCCGGATCGACCTTTTTCTGTCCGAATTTATTTTCGTTGCCTGCGATCAGTCTTTTTATGTTAGGTTTGTGCATATAAACTATCAGCGCGCCTATGCAGAGGGTGATAAGGAAGTTTTCGAGTCTGCCGTCCATATGGCGCACCGACTGGGTTATGATCGTAAAAACGGGGTACATCACCGCGGCGGAGATAGAGCCTACCGAAACGTACTTTGTTATAGCGAGAACTATCGCGAAAACGCCTACCGAAAGCACGCAGGTGAGGGGGTCCATAGCGATAAGAGTCGTAGCCGCAAGCAGTACGCCTTTGCCGCCGTGAAAACCGTAATATATCGGGAAAATATGGCCTATCATGGTGAAAAGACCTGCCACATAGCCTATGAAGATCTTATCGTTAAAGAAAGTAATATCTAGCAGGTTGCCGACTATCAGTCTTGCCGCGACTACCGCTGCAACGCCCTTAAAAAGGTCGCAAAGGAGGGTCGCGAGCGCCGCGCCCTTGCCGTAAACGCGGAGGACGTTTGTAAGGCCTGCGTTGCCGCTGCCCTTTTCGCGAATATCTTCGCCCTTAGCAAGCTTAACCACGATTATCGCGGAGTTTAGGCTGCCCCAGAAGTAAGAGATCAGAGCCGTGATGATAAGACACAATGCGTATTTCATGCAGCGCCTCCTCAGGATTTAACGTCATCACGGTCGCGCTCGCGCACCATCATAACGATAGGCGTGCCGTCGAGCCCGAAAGTTTCGCGTATCTGATTTTCGATATAGCGGCGGTACGAGAAGTGGAAAAGCTCGGCACGGTTCACGAAAGCCACAAATGTAGGCGGCTTGGTGGAAGCCTGAGTCATGTAATAGATCTTCAAGCGTCTGCCCTTATCAGAGGGGGGCTGAACGCGCGCGGTGGCGTATGCGAGAACGTCGTTGAGCCTGCCGGTAGGTATGCGGACGGCGTTCTGCTGAGCAGTGTAATTTATCTTTTCAAGCAGCTTATCCATACGAGTGCCGTTTTTAGCGGAAATGAAAACGAAAGGAACATAGCTCATGAAGCTGAAATCTACCTCGAGCTTTTTCTTAAACTCATCCATAGTGTGAGTATCTTTTTCGATAGCGTCCCACTTATTTACAGCTACTACACAGGCCTTGCCCTTTTCGTGAGCGTAGCCCGCGACTTTAGAATCCTGCTCGGTAAAACCTACGGAAGCGTCGATAACTATGACAGCAACATCGGCGCGGTCTACCGCCATATAGGAGCGGAGAACGCTGTAACGCTCGATATTTTCAAGCACCTTCGACTTTTTGCGGATACCTGCGGTATCTATGAAAACGAACTTGCCCTGCTCAGTTTCAACATAGCTGTCGGTAGCGTCGCGGGTAGTGCCCGCAATATCGGAAACTATCACCCTATCCTCGCCGCAAAGACGGTTTATAATAGAAGATTTACCGACGTTAGGCTTGCCGATAACGGCTACCTTTACAACGTCCTCGCCGTAATCCTCCTCGGTATTTTCGGGAAGCTCTTTGAGGACTTCATCGAGCAGGTCACCCGTACCGTGACCGTGAACGGAGGATACCGCAATAGGCTCGCCAAGACCCAAATTATAGAATTCGTAAAAATCAGCAGGCGGTTCGCCGACGTTATCGCACTTATTTACGCAGAGGATAACAGGCTTGCCCGACTTGCGCAGCATAGCGGCAACGTCCTCATCGGTAGCGGTAACGCCGCATTTAAGGTCGGTAACTAGGATAATAACGTCAGCTTTTTCTATCGCAAGCTCAGCCTGACGGCGCATCTGCGAGAGGATAACGTCCTGCGAATCAGGCTCTATACCGCCCGTATCGACCAGCATAAACTCATGACCGAGCCATTCACATTTTGAATAGATCCTGTCGCGCGTTACGCCGGGGGTATCCTCGACTATCGAAAGGCGCTGACCTATCAGCTTATTGAAAAGCGTAGATTTACCGACGTTAGGTCTGCCGACTACGGCAACCAGTGGCATAGCCATCTATATCATCTCCAATCATGGTAGTAAAAAATCAATAATGAATGCCGAGGACGTTATCGAGATACTCGAAGCCGTCGTTGGCGGTAGGCGTTATTTTCACGCCAAGCTCGCGGCGAACATCGTCAAGATGAGCGTCGTCGAGAAAAATAGGCTCGTCCGCTTTGAGCATAGCCTTTGAGATAAGCAGTTCGTCGCCCAGATCAAGATCTTTGAGCTGCGCTACGAGATCCTGTGCGGTTATCAGACCCGAAACGGTGATAGTTTCGCCGAAAAATCTATTGAGTATCGGCACAACGTTCAGCTCGACATCTGGAAAATTCTGCGAGATCTTTTCTGCGAGCATTTTATGCACCACCGCCGCAGCCGTACCGCAGGCGAGAGTGACCTTGCGCTTTCCGCCGTCATATTCAGCGACTTTGAGCGCGCTATCTACCTCGTCGATGAGCGAGCGGCAAAGACCTACGCCGTTTTCGTACTGCGGATAATCCTCATAAAAATCACCCTCGGGCAGCGGTCTGCCTGCGGTGAGGTAAAATTCATCGGCAGCAAAGACCATGCGCGTGCCGAATTTTTCAAGCGATTTCTGCTGAGTTTCGGCAATAACGTCGATAGTCTGCGCGGCAGTTTCGGCGTTGAATATCTCCAGCGGGTACAAGCCCTGACGGAACTTAGTTATGCCGACAGGCACGACTGCGACCGACTGGATATTCGGCATGAGCGAATAGAGGTCGGTAAGGGTGCGGCGAAGTTCATCGCCATCGTTTATACCAGGGCAGCAAACTATCTGACAATTGAGCATAAGACCGCTTTCAGCCATCATTTTTATATAGCGCAGCTTATCACCGGCGAAGCGGTTGTGCATCATTTTGCAGCGCAGCTCGGGATTAGTAGTATGCACAGAAACGTTGATATTTAGCCGCATATCTATAATGCGCTGAATATCTTTATCGGTAAGGTTCGTCAGCGTGACGTAATTGCCCTGCAGGAACGAAAGGCGCGCGTCGTCGTCCTTAAAATAGAGCGTTTCGCGCATACCTGGAGGCATTTGGTCGATAAAGCAGAAGATACATTTATTAGAGCAGCTGCGTTTCTGATCCATAAGAAAAGAATCGAACTGCATACCAAGATCATCGTATTCCGACTTATATATCACCGACTTGCGCTCTTTGCCGTCGCGCTCGCAAACGACCTCGGTGCGGTCTTCAGCGGCGTAAAACATATAATCGAGCACATCGGCGATAGCGTGACCATTTATAGAGATCAGCGTATCGCCCGCCTTTATCCTAGCGCGCGCAGCGGGGCTGTGCTTATCTACACCCGTGACCTTTACCGACATTTTTGCAGCTCCTTTAAAAATTGACTTAATAAAAAAGCAGAGAAGGAATTTTCCTCCTCTGCCCATAGAAAACACCTTAAATGCTTTCAAAGCTCCGCTATTTTTCATAGCAGAGGTAAAGCTTTATCGGCTCGATGAACAAACCGCCGAAGCGGCTTGCCTACGAACTTTCGCTCTGCGATCAAACTTCCTTGCTGATCACTTCTACGCCCTTATAATATCCGCAATGCTTGCAAACCTTATGGGGTGCAGTCAGTTCACCGCAGTTAGAGCATCTGCTGAGCGCGGGTGCGTCGAGCTTCCATACGTTAGAACGTCTTTTGTCACGTCTGGCTTTGGAAGTCTTTCTCTTTGGTACTGCCATTTTGGCACCTCCTTAAACATGATCTCTTTTAATTCTGACAATCACAAGCGCCGTCGTTAAGATCTTTACCGCAACTCATGCACAGACCCTTGCAGTCCTCTTTACAGAGTATCTTGCTGGGCATTTCCATAAGCAGGTCGGTAACGGCAAGCTCGTTCATATCCAGCGTATTCTCGGGGCAAACGATATAATCATCATACTCGCTGCCGTTTTCGTCGTCGGCATCTGCCGCGGCGAGCTCTTTCACAACGGTATGAGAAGCTTCTACGTCATATTCCCTCTGAAACGCTTTTAAGCACCTATCACATTCTTGATCGAGCAGCGCGGAGACCGTATATTCAAGCGCAACAACGCCTGCGCGGTTATAAACGCAGCCCTTTATGTGCAAAGGCGCGGCGAAAGCCTCATGGAGCGGAGAATTTTCAAGCTCTGAAAGAGGTATCTGCTCATCAAAGTTGAGCTTCTGCCCTTCGATCTCAAAAATTTGTCTGAGCTGTAAAACCATATGGTATTCATTCCTTTCGCCAAAGCCCTCCGCACCCTTTCGGACAGCGGAAAGCATCACAAATTCCATTATAGACTCTTAGCGACGATTTGTCAAGCCTTTTTCGGAATTTATTTAAGAAAATTTAACTTTTTGTTTACTTAATGAAGTCCTTTACCTTAGTAGGCAGCTCTTCGGGGTCAGCGGAAACGGTAAATACTACCTTTACGTCCTTAGCGAGCATAGCTACCTTTTCGATCATAGCGCCGAACTCATCATAGTTTCTGCCGCCGATGCGGAGGATACCGTCTACATAGATCTCCTGAATATCATAGTTGCCGGCGAGCATACCTGCTACGAAGCCGTAGAAAGCGTCATAGCTGTTGATGCCGTATTCCTCAGCGTCAACAAGTCTTACATTGTGGGGAATATCGTAAGTAAGTTTCATGCTTCTCTCGATGCAAACTACGTTACCGGTAGATTTTTCAGCAGCTTCCTTGATCGCGTCGATCAGTATCTTGGTCTTGCCAGTGCCTTTTTTTCCGGGAATTAAGTTAATCATAATCAAATCTCCATTTCTGTCTGACGACATTTATTTTCGGGCAGCGGGCTGATGGAAAGCCCGTTCGCCTTGGAATCCTGTTTTTATTTCAGCTTAGCCTCAAGCTCAGCCTTCTGCGACTCATAACCGGGCTTGCCGAGCAGCGCGAACATATTCTTCTTGTAGCTCTCAACGCCGGGCTGGTTGAAAGGATTAACGCCGAGCATATAGCCAGAGATAGCGCAAGCCTTTTCAAAGAAGTAGATAAGCTCGCCGAGAGTTTCTTCGGAAACATCGTCAAGCTCGAGGATCATATTAGGAACGCCGCCCTCGGTATGAGCAAGCACGGTGCCCTGATAAGCTTTCTGGTTTACAACCGACATATTCTGATTTGTGAGGAAGTTCAGACCATCGAGGTTCTCAGCGTCGGGCTGGAGGAAGAGGTCGGTCTTAGGCTTCTTGATCTCCATAACGGTCTCGAACATGATGCGCGAGCCGTCCTGAATGAACTGACCGAGCGAGTGGAGGTCTGTGGAGAAAGTAGCAGAGGAGGGGAAAATACCCTTCTGATCCTTACCTTCGCTCTCGCCGAAGAGCTGCTTGAACCATTCGTTCATCATAACGAAGTTGGGGTCGTAGCTTATGAGCATCTCAACGCTCTTGCCCTTATTATAAAGGATATTACGGAGCGCGGCATACTTATAACAGTCATTTCCGTCGTCCTTAGAATACTTCTCTCTGCCTGTGGCGGCGCCGGCCATGAGCTTGTCGATGTCGATGCCTGCAACTGCGATAGGCAGCAGACCTACTGCGGTGAGCACCGAGAAACGTCCGCCTACATCGTCGGGCACTACAAAAGTTTCGTAACCCTCGGTATCAGAAAGCTCTTTCAGAGTTCCCTTAGCCTTATCAGTAGTAGCGAAAATCCTCTTCTTAGCCTCTTCCTTGCCGTACTTATCTTCAACAAGCTTCTTGAAGATTCTGAAAGCAAGTGCGGGCTCGGTAGTAGTACCGGACTTCGAGATAACGTTGACGCAGATGTCCTTACCATCGCAGATAGAAAGAACGTCATTGAGGTAAGTAGGGTTGATGCTGTTGCCTACATAGTAGATGTCGGGTGTATCTTTGGTAAGATTATTATAAAGTGTAGATCTTAAAGCCTCGATAACAGCGCGTGCTCCGAGGTATGAACCGCCGATGCCGATAACAATAAGAACGTCGCAGGACTTCTTGATCCTTTCAGCGGCAGCCTTTATTCTTGCAAACTCTTCCTTATCATAATCAACGGGAAGATCTACCCAGCCGAGAAAATCAGAGCCGGGACCGTTTCTGTTCTCAAGAGTTTTGTGCGCAGCCGAAACGAGCGGAGCGATAGCCTCAAGCTCATGATCGGCAACAAAAGGTTTAAGATATTCAGCATTAAGTTTAACAGCCATTGCAAGTCAGTTCCTTTCCTAATTAGCTTGTTTAATTATACAATACTTTTATGAATATTTCAAGACTTTTCGCAAATCGAGTTTAGTTTTGTAGAAACTGACTAATACGGTTAAGACATATTGAGCAAATTAAACAAATTTTTCTTCAAAGCGCATCGCATATCCATCACCCCGACGTCCTCTGCGGCGCAAATTTCTACTATCAGAAGCTTTTCATCGGCGAAAAAGTAGTCTATTTTTCCGAGAACATCGTCTTTTTTGACGGGGGCTTTCACGTTTTCTTTTATCTTGGGTGAGCGAACAATTTCGGAGAACGTTCCGGCTTTGACGATAGTAGGCGTAAAGTCTTTTACTTTGACACGAATTTTCATTTTTTCGCCGTGTTCGACCTCTATATCCTGCAAATATTCATCTGCGATCTCGGGTGAAAACACGCGATAATTGTCAAAACAAGTGTCAAGTAATTCTCTTGCGTGAGAAAACAATTCGTCTCTGTCAGAAGCGCCGAGTACGACTGCACAAAGGCTCATTTCCCCGCGTTTTGCTGTGAAAGAAAGACATTCCCCTAGGTCTTTAACGCTGCATGATTTCATGCCTGTTACGCCTTTATAAGTTCGTACCAATCTGTTATTATTGACAAGCTCAGTATCTTTACAGCCTACGTTATCTATCCATGTTATAAAATAGTCCGTCAAGCTTGTATGCTTTGCAATCGTACATGACAATTTAGCGATGTCATGAGCCGTAGATACTGTATTTTCGTTTGTTCCGCAGCAATCTAAAAATACAGTTTTTGTCATTTTCAACTGTTTGGCACGCTTGTTCATACGCTTTACAAAAGCTTCTTCTGAGCCGCTTAATTTCTCTGCGAGAGCCGTGCAAGCGTCGTTGGCGTTGCCGATGGTTATGGACTTTATCAGCTCTTCTACGGTTATCTTTTCGTCAATGTCAAGCCATATCTGAGTTCCCTGCTTGGCGTTGGCGGTCGGCGAAACGGTAACTACATCGGTAAGCGAAAGTTTGCCCGAGTCGAGCTCTTCGGCGGCGATGAGCGCGGTCATCAGCTTAGCCATATGCCCCATCGGCAGCTTTTCGTCGGCGTTTTGCTCATAAAAGACCTTACCGCTGCCGACGTCGCAAACGTAAATGCTGCGCGCCGAAATTTCTGCCGATATATCCTCCGGCGTACGGCTTTTTTCAGCCGAAGCGCCCGTAAAGGACGTGAAAAACACCATGGCAGATACAGCTGCCGCGGCAAATGCTGATAATTTCAAGATACACCCCTCCATTAGAACAGTTTGTACATTTTATTCACGCGGCGGGGTTTTTATACAAAAAAAGCGGCGCACTGAGCGCCGCCATGAGATTTGATTTTACTCAACGATAAATTCCTTGATCTTCTCGAAGAAATCGCCGGGCTCATCGGTATGAGCAACGAGCTGGATGGGATTTGAGAGATCGAGGCTGAAAATACCCATAATTGACTTGGCATCTACCGCATATCTGCCCGAAACGAGGTCGATATCAAAATCATAAAGCATTACGATGCTTACAAAATCCTTTACTGCATTGATGGAATCGAGTTTGATCTTAGTTTTCATATTAGTTACCTCCTTAAAATGATGCCTGTTTTCCTAGAGCTTCCTCTGCTCTACACTTAATATTATAATCATTTTTTCGAGTTTGTCAAGCGTTATTTGCATTTTTTCTGAAAATATAGTATAATAGTCAATAGCCGTGTGTGCGCAAAGTTGGTTTTAGTACATTTTCACAATAAATGTGATAGTTTTTTGTGCATATGCGACATTTATTTCTCTTTTCAGGAGGTTGGATATACAAATGGGTAATACGCCTTTAAAAATATACTACATGACTTTCGGCTGTAAAGTAAACCAATACGAAACAGAAAACATAGCCGAGCGCTTCAGCGAGATGGGCGATATGCGCACCGAGGATATTGACGCGGCAAACGTCTGCATAATAAATTCCTGCACGGTAACGGCGCAGTCTGACACGAAATGCCGACACTTCATCAGCCGTGTGAAAAGGGAGAACCCCGCGTGCATAATCGCACTGACGGGCTGTTACCCGCAGGCTTTTCCCGACAAAGCCTCGCAGATAGCCGAGTGCGACATAATCTGCGGAAACAACAACAAGACTGCCCTGCCGCAGATGGTGCACGATTATTTCAAACTGCGCAAGCGGACTTTCAGCGTGCCCGAGAACTATCTGCATCAGCCTTTTGAGCATATGATGAACGCCGAAGCCGAGCAGAAAACGCGCGCATATCTTAAAATACAGGACGGATGCGACCTTTTCTGCACCTACTGCATCATACCGTATGCGCGGGGGCATATGCGTTCGAAGCCGATCGGCGACATTATAAAGGAAACGGAGATGCTGGTGAGCGCGGGTCACAAGGAGATAGTGCTGACAGGCATAAACCTATGCTGTTACGGACGCGACCTCGGCGGGCTGAGAATGATAGACGCTATCGAAGCTGTTTGCAAGGTGGAGGGCGATTTCCGTGTTCGGCTCGGCTCGATGGAACCCGAAATGATCTCAGACGAGGACATCGCGCGAATGGCGGCGCAGAAAAAGCTGTGTCCGCAGTTTCATCTTTCGCTGCAAAGCGGCTGTGACAAGACGCTGAAAGCCATGAACCGCCACTACACCTCGGCAGAGTACGCCGAGATATGCCGCAAGCTGCGCGCCGCTTTTCCGCACTGTGCGATAACCACCGACATAATGGCAGGCTTTCCGCAGGAGAGCGCGGAAGATCACGCGGAGTCGCTGAGATTTGCGGAAAAGACAGCCTTTGCAGACGCGCACATTTTCCCATACTCACGGCGCAGCGGTACGCCTGCCGACAAGATGAGCGGTCAGCTTGACAAAAAGACAAAGGCGGCGCGCGCGGCGGAGATGGCGGCGGTATGCGCGAAAAGCCGCGCGGAGTACAACCGCAGCTTTATCGGCAGGACGGTAGAGGTGCTGTTCGAGCGTGAAAGCAGCGCCGAACATCATCAGGGGCACATAGCGGAGTACGTTGTGGTAAAAACGCCGCGCACCAGCGATGAAAGTCTTTTCAGACAGAAGCGGCTCGTTAAGATAACATCTGCGGACGAAAACGGCTGCGGCGGAGAAATAGTCGGCTGAGAGGATAATGGCTAATTGTAAAAAAACTTTTACCGCTTTCAATAAACTTCAAATTAGGTTTGACAAACATATTTAATATGTGATATAATAAACTATATAGGAGCGAATCGACACGCACCTGCAAATATAAATATATGACAATAAATAGTAAGGAGCTGTTTAAATCATGTCTGTTTACAGAATTTATGTTGAGAAAAAGCCCGAATTTGCGGTAGAAGCAAAATCGCTGGCGGCTGACATCCGCTCGGCGCTGGGCATCGAGCTTGGCGAAGTACGAATAATCAACCGCTACGACGCCGAGGGTCTTTCGGAAGAAGACTTTAAGGCGGCTATACCTGTAGTATTCTCTGAGCCTGCGGTAGACGTTACCTACGACCATATGCCCGAGCTGAAAAAGGGCGAAGCTGTAATAGCCGCAGAGTATCTGCCCGGTCAGTTCGACCAGCGCGCGGACTCATGCGCGCAGTGTATCTCTCTGCTGCGCGGCGGCAAGCGACCCACTGTAAAATCGGCTAAAGTATACATATTCGGCGGAGCGCTCGACGAAAAGCAGTTAGCCGAGATAAAGCACTACATAATCAACCCCGTAGAGTCGCGTGAAGCTAAGCTCGACCGCTTTGAAACGCTGGACGTAGCTTACGCTATACCCACCACCGTAAAGACGATAGAGGGCTTCATCGCGAAGAGCGAAGACGAGCTGAAGGACATGATAGCCGAGATGGGCCTTGCTATGGATCTCGACGACATCAAATTCTGTCAGACATATTTCCGCGACGATGAAAAGCGCGACCCCACCATCACGGAAATAAGAATGATAGACACCTACTGGTCTGACCACTGCCGTCACACCACTTTCTCTACCATAATCGACAACGCCGATATTTCTGCTCCTTACATAAAAGATACATACAACGAATATCTCAGCGCAAGAGCCGACCTTTACGCAGGCAGAAGCGACAAGCCGCAGACGCTGATGGATCTTGCCGTTATTGGTGCAAAACAGCTCAAGAAAGCCGGACTGCTGAAAGACCTTGACGAATCGGAAGAGATAAACGCCTGCTCGGTAAAGATAACGGTAGACGTTGACGGCAAGGACGAGGAATGGCTGCTGATGTTCAAGAACGAAACACACAACCACCCCACCGAGATAGAGCCTTTCGGCGGCGCGGCTACCTGCTTAGGCGGAGCTATACGCGACCCGCTTTCGGGCAGAAGCTACGTTTATCAGGCTATGCGCGTTACCGGCGCTGCCAATCCCCTTGTACCCGTTGAGGACACGATAGAGGGCAAGCTGCCGCAGAGAAAGATAACCGTAGGCGCTGCAAACGGCTACTCCTCATACGGCAACCAGATAGGACTGGCTACGGGACACGTTGCGGAGGTTTACCACCCCGGCTACGTTGCTAAGAGAATGGAGATCGGCGCGGTAGTAGGCGCAGCACCCGCGAGCAATGTAAGAAGAGAAAGACCCGCACCCGGCGACATCGTAATACTGCTGGGCGGCAAGACGGGCCGCGACGGCTGCGGCGGAGCGACAGGCTCTTCAAAATCGCACACACTGCACTCGCTGGAATCCTGCGGCGCAGAGGTACAGAAGGGTAACGCGCCCGAAGAGAGAAAGCTGCAAAGGCTTTTCCGCAACCCCGAAGTAACATCTATGATAAAGCGCTGCAACGACTTTGGCGCAGGCGGCGTATCGGTAGCGATAGGCGAGCTTACCGATGGACTGCTGATAAACCTCGACGCAGTTACCAAAAAGTACGACGGTCTTGACGGTACTGAGCTTGCAATATCGGAATCGCAGGAAAGAATGGCGGTAGTTATCGCCAAAGAGGACACAGAGAAGTTCATGGCCGAGGCTGCTAAGGAAAACCTAGAAGCTACGCTCGTAGCGGTAGTAAAGGAAGAGCCGCGCCTGAGAATGAACTGGTGCGGAAACATAATAGTAGATCTCTCACGCGAATTCCTCAACTCTAACGGAGCTGAGAAGCACACCACGGTAGAAGTTGGCGCGCCGCTCATCGGCAACGAGGACGCGGGCGAGGACACGGCAGACAGATGGGACGCTATGATCTCAAACCTCAACGTTTGCTCGCAGAAGGGACTGGTAGAGCGTTTTGACGCTACCATCGGCGCGGGCACTGTGCTCATGCCTTTCGGCGGCAAATATCAGAACACGCCTAACCAGGCAATGGCGGCGAAGATACCCGTACTAAAGGGCGAAACGACCACTGCTTCCGTAATGGGCTGGGGCTACAATCCTTATCTTTCTTCGCAGAGCCCTTACCACGGCGCAATGAGCGCGGTAGTAGAATCGGTAGCCAAGGTAGTTGCCGCGGGCGGTACTTACGAGAAATGCTGGCTGACATTCCAGGAATATTTTGAGAGAACGCAGAACGATCCCGAGCGCTGGGGCAAGCCTTTTGCCGCACTGCTGGGCGCATACAAGGCTCAGTGCGAGCTGGGCTGCGCGGCTATCGGCGGAAAGGACTCGATGTCGGGAACGTTTGAAGAGATAGACGTACCCCCCACGCTGGTATCATTCGCGGTATCGGTAGCGAACGCCAACAACATAATCTCAGACGAATTCAAGAAAGCAGGCTCTAAGGTAGCGCTCATCGCTCCCGAGTACGACGGCAACAAGCTTGTAAACTTCGACTCGCTCAAGAGCGTTTTCAAGAAGGTAGAAAAGCTTATCGCAGAGGGCAAAGTGCTTTCATGCTGGGCGGTATCGTTCGGCGGTGTGAGCGAGGCAGTTGCTAAGATGGCGTTTGGAAACAAGATAGGCTTTAAGTTCACCGAAAAGCTTACCGCGGCAGAGCTGTTCCGCCCCTGCTACGGCGCATTCGTGATCGAGCTGGCAGACGGCGCTGAGACCGACATGAAGATGATCGGCGAGACTACCGCTGAATACAAGATAGACAACGGCTACGTTATAGACGGCGAGCACCTTGAGAAGCTTTGGGAAGAAAAGCTCGAGCCCGTATTCCCGACGCAGGTGAAGAAGCCCGACTACGAGCCTAAGACATATTCATACGAAGCCAAGGAAAGAAAGTCGCCCGCTATCAAGGTCGCTAAGCCACGCGTGCTGATACCCGTATTCCCCGGCACCAACTGCGAATACGACACCGCGCGCGCATTTGAAAAGGCAGGCGCTGAGGCCGACATCTTCGTAATACAGAACCTTAGCGGAGAAATGATAGAAGCTTCCGTAAAGGCTATGGAAGAGAAGATAAAGCAGGCACAGATAGTAATGCTGCCCGGCGGATTCTCAGGCGGCGACGAGCCGGACGGCTCGGGCAAATTCATAGTTTCGTTCCTCAGAAACCCGCGCCTTACCGACGCTATACACGACCTGCTGAAAAACCGCGACGGTCTTATGCTCGGTATATGCAACGGCTTCCAGGCGCTGATAAAGCTGGGTCTTGTGCCATACGGCGAGATCACGCCTATGAAGAACGATTCGCCCACGCTGACCTTCAACACCATTGCAAGACACCAGTCGAAGATGGTAAATACAAGGATAGCCTCTAACAAATCGCCTTGGCTGGCAAGCTGCAATGTAGGCGACATACACAACGTAGCCATATCGCACGGCGAGGGCAGATTCGTAGCTACGGCGGAAGAAATAGCCGCTATGGCAGCAAACGGACAGATAGCTACGCAGTATGTAGACTTTGACGGCAAGCCTACTCTTGACATACAGTGCAACCCGAACACCTCTATCGACGCCATCGAGGGCATAACATCGCCCGACGGCAGAGTATTCGGTAAAATGGGACATTCGGAAAGAAAGGGCTGCTGCGTTTGCAAGAACGTACCCGGAGAAAAGGATCAGCAGATCTTTGAAAACGGCGTAAAATACTTCAAATAAGCTCTTTATGCGGGGTAGGGACAATATTCCCTGCCCCGTATTTTATAGAGGAGATAACGAAAACCATGCTGATAAAGATATACGCGGCGGCAACGCTGATAATGAGCGTAATAACATTCGCGGCATTTGGAAACGATAAGAGAAAAGCGAAGAGAAGTATGTGGCGCACGCCAGAAGCTGTACTGCTGACGCTCTCGCTGCTGGGCGGCTCTATCGGCGCGCTGGCGGGAATGAGATTTTTCCACCACAAAACGCGCAAGCCGAAGTTTATAATACTTGTACCGCTGACGCTGATTATATGGGCGGCGCTGGGAGTACTGCTCGTAAAAACAAGCTTATGAAAGGAAGATCATATATGGACGCATTATTGAAGCTTTTAAAAGGCAACGCCAGACTCAGCAACAGCGAGCTGGCTGTAATGCTCAACTGCTCGGAAAAAGAGATAGCCGACCAGATCTCGCGCTACGAGAGCGAGGGGATAATAAAGGGCTACACCTCTATAATCGACGAAGCGGCGGTAGACCCCAACGCCGTCACCGCGCTGATAGAGCTTAAAGTAACGCCGCAGTCGCAGAGCGGATACGACGAGATAGCGCGCGAGATAGCGGAGTACGAAGAAGTAGAATCAGTACGGCTGATGTCGGGAGCGTACGACATAATCGTTTCTGTAACGGGCAGCAATATACGAGAGATCTCGCAGTTCGTATCGGCAAGGCTGGCAGCCATCGACGCGGTAACATCTACCGCAACGCATTTCCAGCTCAAAGCGTACAAGGAAAACGGCATTGCCATAACCGACGAGCAAACGGACGAAAGAGGTATGATCTCCCCATGAATACAGAAGATTACGACAAGCTGCTGAACAAAAACGCAGTAGACATGAAGCCTTCGGGCATAAGAAAATTCTTCGATATTGCGCAGCAGATAGACGGCGTAATATCGCTGGGCGTAGGCGAGCCGGACTTCAAAACACCTTGGAAAGTACGTCAGGCGGCGATAGAAACGCTGCAAAAGGGTCGCACCTGCTACACTGCGAACGCGGGACTTATAGAGCTGCGCCGCGAGATCTCAAAATATCTGCTGAACACTGTGCACACGCAGTACGACCCCGAGAAAGAGATACTGGTTTCGGTAGGCGGCTCGGAAGCGATAGACCTAGCGGTAAGAGCGATAGTATCGCCGGGGGACGAAGTGCTGATAGTAGAGCCATCGTTCGTATGCTATGCGCCGATAGTCAGCATGATGGGCGGCGTGCCGATAGCCATCGAAACGAAAGTAGAGGACGAATTTCGCCTTACAGCGGCTGAGCTTGAGGAAATGATAACGGACAAGACAAAGCTGCTGATACTGCCCTACCCCAACAACCCCACCGGCGCGATAATGCGCCGCGAGGACTTAGAACAGATAGCTGACGTACTCAACGGCACGGACATATTCGTTATCTCAGACGAGATATATTCGGAGCTGACGTACACAGGCAGGCACTGCTCGATAGTAGAGATGGAGGGCATGAGAGAGCGCACGGTGCTCATCAACGGCTTTTCCAAAAGCTTCGCCATGACAGGCTGGAGATTAGGCTTCGCCGCCTGCCCGCGCGAGATAATGAAGCACATATTGAAGCTGCACCAGTACTCTATAATGAGCTCACCGACGACGAGCCAGTATGCGGCGACCACGGCGCTGAGAGAGTGCATGGGCGACATACAGAAGATGAAAAGTGAGTATAATATGCGCAGGCGGCTGGTAACGGACGGCTTTAACAAGCTGGGACTGAAATGCTTCGAGCCGCAGGGAGCTTTCTACGTTTTTCCGTGCATAAGATCGACGGGGCTGACGAGTGATGAATTTTGCGAGCGGCTGGTATACTCAAAGAAAGTTGCGGTAGTGCCGGGCACGGCTTTCGGCAAATGCGGCGAGGGATTCGTGCGCGTAAGCTACGCATACTCGGTAAGCCACCTGAAAGAAGCGCTGAAACGCATAGGCGAATTTCTTGAAGAGCTGAAAAACGAAAACGGAGGAAACTGATGAAAAGTATAAAACTACGCGCGAACGCAAAGCTGAACCTATTTCTCGACATAACGGGAAAGCAGGCGAACGGCTACCACACGCTGAAAACGGTAATGCAGTCGGCTGACCTCTGCGACGAGCTGGAGTTCATAATATCAGACGGCACAGGCATAGAGATATTCTGCAACCGCTCTGACCTGCCGCTGAATGAGGATAATCTGGTATGGAAAGGCATATCGGCAGTGCTGAGCTACGCGTATTTCTCGCCAGGCTGCAAGATAACGGTGAACCTAACGAAAAACATCCCCTCAGGAGCGGGCTTAGGCGGCGGCAGTGCGGACTGCGCGGCGGCTATCATCGCGATGAACGAGCTTTTCCATCTAGACTTTTTCGACGACGAGCTAAAGACCGTGGCGGCGATGTGCGGGGCTGACGTGCCTTTCTGCATAAAGGGCGGCACGGCGCTATGCGAAGGAGTAGGCGACATAATAACTCCCCTGCCGACGCTTGCGGCTACGGATATAGTCATCGCAAAGCCGAAGGAGAGCATATCAACGCCAGAAGCCTACGCGCTTTTCGACAAGAGCGGCAGGCAGAGCGAGGGTGACTACGCGGCGTTTGAAGCGGCTATGAAGAGCGGCTCTGCTAAAGAACTTGGCGGTGCGCTTTACAACGCATTCACCGAAAGCTGTGCGCCGATGGAAGTAAACGGCATACGCAACAAGCTGAAAATGGCGGGAGCGCTGGGCACGGAAATGACCGGCAGCGGCTCGGCTGTATACGGAATATTTGCCGACGGCGAGAGCGCGCAGGCGGCGCTGAAAAAATTCGAGTGCTGCGACACATTTGCGGGAGCTTACCGCACCGCCGCAAAGGGAGTAGAGATGATCAAGTGACCTGCTGACATACAGAGGGAGGAGAAACTACATGGCATACCGCTGTAAATGCTGCGGATATATATTCAAAAGCAGCGATTCAGACCTTTGTCCCGAGTGCTTCACCGCGCGTGACGATACAAAATGCAGTGACATGGAGCGCGGACACACGCACTTTAAAGAACGCAGTAAGGAGAAGAACGACTTTCTCGACGACCAGCTTCGCGAAGAACGCAAGGCGGCTAAGGAGGACTTCGGCGAGGACTACAACATTCGCGACGACAGCGCAAAAAACAGCCGCTATACACAGAACTACACGGGAACGTATAATGCGGGAGCGCGGCAAAGCTACGGTCAGCCGCATATAAACTCGGCTTACAACGGCGGCAAGAGCACAATACGGTTCACAAACGGCTTTGACCCTAACGCGCAGGGCGGCTACAACAACACGCAGTATAATTACGGAAATATGCAGGCAAACTACGGTAATATGCAGGCTTACGCCGCAAGGAATGCAAAGACTACAAAGAAGATAGTTGTGGCTATAATCATAATCGCTTTTCTGCTGCCTATGATCGCAAGCATATGTCTTTCTGTACTGAGCTGGGTGAAAAACAGCAGGAATACGGACGATGAAGAACTGTATGGTGACGGGAAAAGCGGCGCATACAGCACCATAGATGATGTTGAACTGCTTGACAATGGATTTTCGGCACGCTCATACAACGAAGATGTAGAGATGCAGATCACGAACATCAGGCTTGGCAAAAGCTATTCTTCACTGGAAGAGATACAGCAGGCATATCCTAACGTAACGTCATATTACGGCAGCGACGACGTATACAGCCAGCAAGGAATGACATGGCGCATCGCGAACATAGATATAGACGTTGATGAAGATTCAGGATACATCCCGAACACGCTCACGCTGTATGGATACGATGACGACGATCAGTATATGTACAGTGTATCAAGCAACGTATATACTGCTAAAATCTCGCATATCGACAGCCTGCCGATTTTTATTTGCGAATCATGCAAGAAGATAAGTTTTTATATCTACTCTGTGCCGTCCGATGATACATACAACGGTGAAAGCGTTACCATAAGCACAGATTACGACGAGATCGCGGGCGTAGCGGCTGAGGACGACAGCGATCTGGAGCTTATAGGCAGCAACTACAATTACAGCAAAACTAACAATAACGAGCTTAAAAATATAACATCAGACATCACGCTCTGCCCTGCTAAAAACGCTAAGGACGCAGACGTAAAAGAGTATGCGCAGGATATGACCATTTATGACAAGTGGCTCGAGGACAACGCGAAGTGGAAGCTTGCGGGATTTGATCTGAAAAGCACTGACGATACGAACACGAAGCCGAAGGTAAAGATCTTAAAAGTAGGAGTAACGGGTCAGGACGCATACGGAAAAACGGTATACGAGTACCTGCCTGCCGAAGAAAATCCCGCGCCCGAGCTTTTGATATGCGACAAAGTGCAGAATTACACGATAGTTTTGAAGATCGCGAACGAGTCTGGTTACGAGATGGAATACTATTACTACATGACATATGACGAGCTGGCAGGGTGAGAAATTTGCAGACTGAGAAAATTTTAAGAAACTGCCGACTATGCCCGCGCGAATGCGGCGCTGACAGGTACGCAGAAAAAGGCTTCTGCGGAGAAAGCGCGGCTGTACGGATAGCGCGCGCAGAACTGCACATGTGGGAAGAGCCGTGCATAAGCGGCACTAAAGGCTCGGGCACGGTGTTTTTCAGCGGGTGCAATCTGAAATGCTGTTTTTGCCAAAACTACGAGATCTCGCACCTGGGCAAAGGCTTTGAGCTTACGCGCGAGGAGCTGGCGGAAACGTTTATAAGAATGCAGGATATGGGCGCGCACAACGTCAATCTTGTGAACCCGACGCATTTCGTGCCGCAGATACTGGACGCGCTGGAGATATGCGGCGAGCGGCTGAGGATACCGATAGTCTACAACAGCGGCGGATATGAAAAACCCGAAACGCTGGATATGCTGCGGGGAAAAGTAGATATTTTCCTGCCCGACTTGAAATACTTTGACGCGCAGGCGTCGCGGGAATATTCGGGAGCGGCAGACTATTTTGAAAAAGCCATCGCGGCTATACGGCGCATGGCGAACATCGCGGGTAAACCGATCATCGAGGACGGGATAATGAAGCGCGGGGTGATTGTACGGCATTTGGTACTGCCGAACCACAGGCACGACTCGCTACGGCTGATAGAAGAGCTGGAAAAACGCTTTGCGGCGGACGAGATAATGGTGAGCCTGATGTGCCAGTACACGCCGGTATACCGCGCGGCGGAACACAAGGAGATAGACCGCAAACTCTCGGGCTTTGAGTACAAAACGGCAGCGGAGCGACTGGAGCAAGCGGGATTTGCGGGATATTTTCAGCAAAGAGATTCAGCGCAGGAAAAATACATACCGCAGTTTTACAGTGCAAAATATTACTAAGTGCTAAAAATTTGCTATAATTATCAGACAAAAAGGCATATATGGAAACGAAAAATTATTGAAAAGTTCACAAGTTTCTGATAAAATGTACTTAAATAAATATGAAAGGGCTGATGCCAAAGTGTCAAGAGCAATAGGTTCGAGATACAATGTGGAACATTCATCACACACATCGGCATACTTGAACGCGATAAGCGATGTACTTAGCAGCAGCGAGGTACAGGAACTCAAAAAATTTGAGCACCACCACAGCATGACGCGGTTTCAGCATTGTCTGAATGTTTCATATTACAGCTATCTTACCTGCCGCAAGCTGGGCTTTAACGCAGAGCAGGCAGCGCGCGCGGGACTTTTGCATGACCTTTACGTTTCCTCGCCGAAGTGCACTAAAGAGCATCTGAAAAATCACCCGCAGGTAGCGCTGGAAAATGCGCGAAAATCTTTCAAGCTTACCAAGGTTGAAGCAGACGTGATACTGAAACATATGTGGCCGCTGAGAAAAGGAAGGCCGAAATATCCCGAATCTTACGTTGTAATGTTTACAGATAAATACATCGCGCTGATAGAGTACTGCATTTATCTTTCACATTCAGCCAAAAAGATCACAAAAAAATCAAACAAAAGTTAAACGAACGAAAACACGGAAAATGCTGTTTACTACATTTTCCGTGTTATTTTTTACATTTCAGCCGAAAAATCATATATTATTTTACAGACGAGCTAGATATTTGTTTTCAAAAACGTGCAAAAGGATGATAAGTATCATTGATTTATGGTAATCTTAGGACGAAGTTTGTCGAAAAACTATGCAGAAGCATCAAATAATGTAACAAACTTTTTTTCAATATAGCTAAAGTGCACAACGATTTTTACAGACATTTACATTTTGCATTTTAAATAAAAATGTGGTAAAATATAAATAAAGGGATCATTGCAAAAAAGGAGAGAAGACCCGATATGCTTTACCGAACGAAAGATCTATCGAAATACGAGATACGATTTGAAGAGCTTGAACAGTACATGAAGCGGCTGACGGCGAAAGGCAGAAGCGAGAGATTCATAACCTACTGGACGAAGGCTATGCAGAGCATTTATGAGAGCAACGTTTTCGACCGCGCGGACACGGGCGACGATTTTGCGATACAGACGGTGAAGATAACCGAGCGGTGCACTTTTCAGATGAACTACAATCTGACGAAGCTGGAACAGTACTCGCGCTACTACGACGCAAAGACATTCACTGCGGCGGAGTTTGCGGAGAAGAAGCTGATCATATACAAAAGCTGCTTCCGCAGGAAGAGCGCGAGCGCGCTTGAGGACAACAACCCCACCGTAGTGATAATAGAATGCCCATGCGGGGTGAATTTCAAAAAGGTCGCGATACTGGGCACTAACGAGCTGGAGAGCAGGCTGAAACGGCACATGAGGATAGACTGCGTAGAGATACCGCGGCAGCAGGTATTTTTCTCGCTTTCGCAGCCGTTTGAGAAAGCATGGTACAAATTTATGATAGAATTTAACGAGTACATAAAGCTGGAAACGCCGATAGAGCGGAAGAGATTTCTGAGCAGCTCAGCCTGCATGAACTATGTTTGAGAGATATTTGATAAAGTATTGACAAATTATTTCCTGCGTGATATAATTAAATAAATAATAATATCAAATGAGGAGAATAATATGAAAAGAACTATCAAAAATACTATCGCTGTGATAGGCGCTATCGCTATGTTTTCTACCACGGGGGCTATGCTGCCGAGCGCTGAGGTATACGGCGCGCCTGTTCAGACCGCGGCGGTGCTCGTCGAAGCGAACAACGGCTTGAACCCACCCGCTTTGCGCGAGTACAAGGTCACCGCAAACAGCGCGACACTCTCATGGAAGC
>NZ_JAJCLZ010000159.1 GCF_020559915.1 Ruminococcus sp. 210702-SL.1.03 | reverse complement strand
TACCGCAAAACGGCATTTGTAGTAGGCGTTAAGACTGCGGACGGCATGAAGTATCTCACTAACCGCGCTATTTCTAAGAACGTAGAGCCTATGCCCGACCATGTGCTGAAAGGTACCGACGCAGAGGTCTTTGCTCCTTTCGACGGCAAATACTACTCATACGTTACCATCAAAAACGGAAGCGCTTCGGTAGACTTTGAATCAAACGCTCTGACTGACGATATTTCCCAGGCGGCTCTTATCTACCCCGGCAGCGAGCTTACGGAAAGCGGCGATGAGCTTAC
>NZ_JAJCLZ010000158.1 GCF_020559915.1 Ruminococcus sp. 210702-SL.1.03 | reverse complement strand
ACACTCTTTTTCGGGATTGGGCGACTCTAAAATTTGCGCTGTTAAGCACCTGCCATGCGACATCGTACCCCAATTCGTCCAGCGAACCAAGGATGGTCGCAAACGTCCTGCCTGAGTCATGCGATAACAATCCGGGTACGTTCTCAAGCAGCAGATATTTAGGTTTTTTAACGGCAGCGATTCTGACAATTTCAAAGAACAGAGTTCCTCTTGCGTCGTCAAATCCGCCCCTTTTTCCAGCGATTGAAAAGCTTTGGCAAGGGAAGCCTCCGCATATAAGGTCGA
>NZ_JAJCLZ010000157.1 GCF_020559915.1 Ruminococcus sp. 210702-SL.1.03 | reverse complement strand
ACTTACAAAGGATAAGGAACAAGCTATCGAATGGTTTACAAAGTCCGCAAACGATGGCAATGAGTATGCACGAGATATGCTTGACGACATAGCAAAGTTTGAGAATGATCTGCTTGCGAATACGATTTTTAGTTTGTTTGTTAGTCTTAGTAGGTGTATTCAGGATAGTTATGACAACGATCGTAAAGACTTACAAAGCATAGTTGACAGAAAACTGATGAGGGTTATTCGCAAAAAGAAAATGGAGTTGGGAGAGAAAGAAGAAAATCATATGGATATACAATAAAGA
>NZ_JAJCLZ010000156.1 GCF_020559915.1 Ruminococcus sp. 210702-SL.1.03 | reverse complement strand
CGGACATTTATGAGAATATGATCGGTACAGATTTGAATAATCCCGATACTGATGGGGATGGTCTGACCGACTATCAGGAAGTATACATAACAGGAACGGATCCCACAAAGTATGATTCGGTAACCGATGGTGTTTCGGACGCAGACGCTGATCCTGACGAAGACGGATTGACCAATGCACAGGAGATAGAGTTGGGAACTGATCCGCAGAATGACGATACCGACGGCGATGGTTTGAAAGGCGGAGAAGAAGTGAATGATTATCACACCGACCCGTTGAATCCGGATAC
>NZ_JAJCLZ010000155.1 GCF_020559915.1 Ruminococcus sp. 210702-SL.1.03 | reverse complement strand
ACAAGAGATCACGGTTTAAGCGAGAAGGAAATGGAGCTTGTGAAGCTCATCATGGCGGAGTGCGAAAGCACAGGCGATATTCAGGCTAAACTCAAGCGTTTGTTTGCAGGAACTATCGAGCAGATGCTTGAAGCTGAGATGGACGAGCATCTGGGTTATGAGAAGCATTCTGCCGCAGGCAACAACTCCGGAAACAGCAGAAACGGTTACGGCAAAAAGACCATTTCCAGCGATTACGGCGAGTGTGAAATAGCCGTTCCCCGTGACAGAAACGGTGAATTTGAACCTAAA
>NZ_JAJCLZ010000154.1 GCF_020559915.1 Ruminococcus sp. 210702-SL.1.03 | reverse complement strand
GCCTTTCGGGTATGAAAGAAGCCGTAAATACGGCATTTCCACAGACAGAATTACAACGTTGTATCGTTCATCAGGTGTGAAATACGCTGAAATACGTTGGCGAAAAAAACAAGAAAGAATTTGCCAGCGATTTGAAAACAATTTACCATGCGCCGTCTGAGGACGCTGCGCTTGAACAGCTTGAGCGTGTGACGGAGAAGTGGGAAAAGGATTATCCCAATGCAATGAAAAGCTGGTACAAAAATTGGGACGTCATATCGCCGATTTTTAAGTTTTCAGCGGAGGTCAGAAAGGTCA
>NZ_JAJCLZ010000153.1 GCF_020559915.1 Ruminococcus sp. 210702-SL.1.03 | reverse complement strand
TTTCAATGTCCTGTTCCAAATGCTCTCCTGAAATATATTCAAGGGCAAGAAATCTCTTAGCATTTCTGTTTTTTAGTTTGACAGCTTTCTCAAGCAATTTTACTGCACTATCCGTATCTTGCGGAATGTGTTCACCTATCAAAAGTGCTTTGCCATACTCAAACAAGCCGTTTTTGTTATTCATTTCAGCTGAACGTCTGAAGTATTCGATAGCTTTTGTAACGTCTGAGTCTGTTCCAAGTCCAATCTTAAACATTTGCCCTAATTTGTAAAACAGATCGTCGTTCGCCATATCATCGCTT
>NZ_JAJCLZ010000152.1 GCF_020559915.1 Ruminococcus sp. 210702-SL.1.03 | reverse complement strand
CCTCCATGTTGATACCGAGTACAGAGTACACGCACTTATTGATGATTTTATTGTCTTTGCGCGAATTAAAAACGATTCCATCAAAGAAAACGACAGGATAAATACTGTCAAGAGGTCTGTTCTGCCACTCGTTTACTTCGGGAAGGATCTTGTCGGTTATACGGGAAATGAGTCCCTGAGAAATTTCTGAACCGTAGATCTCATGAAGAGTGTCCTCAATATCACGCTGAGACATTCCCTTAGCGTACATCGCCATGATCTTCTGCTCAATTTCGTCTGTACGGGTCTGTCTTTTTTCGATGATTT
>NZ_JAJCLZ010000151.1 GCF_020559915.1 Ruminococcus sp. 210702-SL.1.03 | reverse complement strand
TGCCTCCGGACGGAATCGAACCATCGACACGGGGATTTTCAGTCCCCTGCTCTACCGACTGAGCTACAGAGGCGTGAAAACAAAAGCTTTCCCTAAGATGATCCGGAGCGTGCGCTCGGAATAGCGACCGGAATGGGGCTCGAACCCACGACCTCCAGCGTGACAGGCTGGCGTTCTAACCAACTGAACTACCCGGCCAATTTGTGCGGAGAAGCTGTATTCTCCGCGAGTGGTGGAAACTATAGGGCTCGAACCTATGACCCTCTGCTTGTAAGGCAGATGCTCTCCCAGCTGAGCTAAGCTTCC
>NZ_JAJCLZ010000150.1 GCF_020559915.1 Ruminococcus sp. 210702-SL.1.03 | reverse complement strand
TGCGGCTCATGTAAATTCCCGCGAAATATCCCGCCTTTTCCAGTTCCTCGCAGAATGCCTTGCACATCGCCGAAACGCCCGTCTTGCCGACAAGCGATTTGCCCTCAACGTCGAAATATATCGGGTACTCGAACTGCTTGCCCTTTATCGCGGCGATACAGCATTTCGCTTCGGCGCGCGCCTCGTCGGCGGTGGTCGCATAGCTGAACCAGTAGCCGCCGCAGGGTATTCCGTGCTTCTTGCACTCCGAATAGTTGCGCGCGAAAGTCTTGTCTATCTGCCCCGCGTAACGCCCGTAGCCTATCTGCATTA
>NZ_JAJCLZ010000015.1 GCF_020559915.1 Ruminococcus sp. 210702-SL.1.03 | reverse complement strand
AACGTTTCGTATGCTTTCTTTGCATATTTGTCTATTTCACAATAACCGACGCACTTGAATCCGCCTGCTTTTTCAAGCCCTGAGCGAAATCCGCCGATACCTGCAAAGATATCGAAATATTTTATCATTTACCACGTTCCTTTCCGCAATAAAAAACGGCCAAGCTTCCTTAACTTGACTGTTACATTGACATATTCATTTCTTCTCCCTCTGTTTGTTCCGATTCTTCTCTGATAACGTGAAAATCGTCCACGCCTGGGAGCACGCCAAGCATTCTGCCATTGTCAAAGACACAATGCAAAGTGCCTATGTCATCAACGTGATCGACCCTGCCAAGAGTCCCCGACTCAACAGGGAACGGGTCATCATTCATTCTGTCAAGGCAGATGCGAGTTCCTTCGGGATATCGTTCTTTCAGCCATTCTACTTTCTTTTCGTAATACATCATAAATCACCTCACAATGTCATTTCAGGTTCTTCGGTCAGCTCTTTGGATTGAGTGCGATCCATTTCCTCCGTCGTTTGCAATGACCAGCTGTCATCAAAACTCCAAAAGCTGACATAGATCTCGCCGTCAGGAGTTTTTATCGGTCTTTGTTCCAGACTCTCTCCTGCACCGTCGCTGAGCTGACCGATAAAATATTCACGGAGATCTTCAAGTTCATCTTTCGTAAGCTGACCGTAAACGCTTGCTGTAACAACTCCCACAAGTTCTTCGTCATTTTCTTCGACAGACATAAATGCCGAAAACACCTTTTGGTCAACAGAATTTCCTCTATTGTACCAATGCATCAGACCTCGCTCTTTTTCCTCAGGCAGATTAAAATCGCTGATAAAATAATTTATCTCCGATTCGTAAGCAGAAGCCTCATTGGGTGAGATTTCATTGTATTCATCATCGTCCCATCTGCTGATCTCAAGAGGGCAGTAAAATTTCATTTCCTGCAAATGCATTTGCATATGATTTTCGTAAAGCAGTTTTGCAT
Source organism: Ruminococcus sp. 210702-SL.1.03 (assembly GCF_020559915.1). Lineage (GTDB taxonomy): Bacteria > Bacillota > Clostridia > Oscillospirales > Ruminococcaceae > YE71. Next base: position 58,063 of record NZ_JAJCLZ010000015.1, on the reverse strand, counting down.
TTGGAATATACTGAGCATATCGTGCATAAGGTGCGCCCTCTGATTCGATCAGCAGTCCGTCGCCCTGATCGTCATCGTATATGAGCAGGCAATGATACTGATTATTTATGTCGCAGAACATAAGGTCTGTGTTTTCTGCGATCAGATCATTGTCCTGCATCGGATGCCTTTTCAGGCGTTCAAATTTGTCATGGGTGACTGCTTCTGCCTTTTCCACCACGCAAACTCTTGTACCGAACTCTGGCTCTTTGCGGAGCAGATTTGCATTGATCACAAGTTTTTCATTCATTGTCATTCCTCCGTTCGTATAGTTTTTTGTTTTTTAATAGTATAGCTGCCACATTGGTATCACAACCTTTCCTTAGAAATGAAAAAAGGCTGTTTTATCATCGTCACTTAAATTCGTGACAATAGACAAAACAGCCTTTAAAACTTTGTGATTATTTTTTCATAACAAATCGGCAGGCTCAGAGCGAAATCTGCTCAAAGTCTGCCGTTATGTTCGATATTTTTTGTTGTGTAGGGTTCGACTCCCTTTTTTCGTGAAAACCGGTGAAAAGCATCCACGGTTTTACACTAAAATTTTCCGCTTTCTAAACATCAAAAAAGCCCGTAAATACGGGCTTTTTCAGGTGAATATCCATTTGGTATCACCAATATGGTGCCGCTAACCGGACTTGAACCGGTACGATATTGCTACCGAGGGATTTTAAGTCCCTTGCGTCTGCCTATTCCGCCACAGCGGCGCACTCAACTATGATATTATACCACATGATCAAGTGATTGTCAAGTGCTGATCTTAAATTTTTTGTTCACTGAAAATTTCTTATTGATCATTGTCTTGCAATTTCCCGCGGAATGTGTTATAATGTTATAATAATGCTTTATGGGAGATGATTTCTTGGATCGCAGAAAATGCGTTGCCGCTATTCATGATATTTCGGGCTTGGGCAAGTGCTCGCTTTCTGTGATACTGCCCGTGCTATCCGCTATGGGCGTGCAGGTGTGCCCTGTGCCTACCGCCGTGCTTTCGGCGCATACCGGCTACGGCGACTTCGTCATGCGCGACCTTACTGACTTTATCTCTGATGCTCTCGAGCATTACAAAAAGCTTGGTCAGCATTTCGACTGCGTTTACAGCGGCTTTCTCGCCTCCGCCGAGCAGATAGACCATTGCCTTGATTTTCTCTCGGCATATCCGCAGGCGCTTAAAGTCGTAGACCCCGTTATGGGCGATAACGGCAAGCCTTACCGCACTTTTACCGATGAGCTTTGCCGCAAGATGAGCCGCCTTGTAAAGGCCGCCGATATTATCACGCCTAATCTTACCGAAGCCGCCATCCTCCTCGGCGAGCCTTACCCCGCCGCAGGTCTGAATGCGCGCGAGGTAAGATCTTGGCTGGTGCGCCTTTCGCAGTTAGGCCCGCGAACGGTCGTTATCACGGGCGCTGAGATTTCGGGCAAGGGCATTTCCTCGGTCGGCTTCGACAGTAAAAACAGCAGCTTTTGGAAAGTCGTCAGCGATTATGTTCCCGCTAAGTATTCGGGCTGCGGCGATCTTTACACAGCCGTTCTGACGGGCGGTCTGCTGCTGGGCGATAGCCTGCCGATAGCTATGAGCCGCGCCGCGGGCTTTGCAAAACTTGCGATAAAAACTGCTTACAGCTACGGCGTTTCCAAAAATGACGGCGTGATGTTTGAGCAGCACCTGCCTTGGCTGGCAGAATACAGCGAGCTCAGCGATTTTGAGCCGCTTTGATAAGAGGTCGTTTCGATGAACAGATTGAATATAGTTTTGGTAGAGCCGCAGATCCCTCAAAACACCGGCAATATCTCGCGCACCTGCGCGGTGACCGGCGCTGCGCTGCACTTAGTAAAGCCTTACGGTTTTACGATAACCGATAAACAGCTAAAGCGCGCTGGTCTTGATTATTGGGACAAGCTCGATATTTACGAGTACGATAATCTGGACAGCTTCTTTAAGCAGAACGAAGGCGCGTTCTACTTCTTTACCACTAAGGGCAGAAAAGTACACAGCGAGGCTGATTATCCGCAGGATAAGAATGTATTTCTGATATTCGGCAGGGAAGACAAGGGTCTGCCTGAAGATTTGCTGTACAAAAATTCGGACTGCTGCGTTCGTATACCTATGCGTAAAACTCTTCGCAGTCTTAACCTTTCAAACTCCGCTGCGATAGCCGTTTACGAAGTGCTTCGCCAGTGGGATTACCCCGACCTAGGCAGAGAGGGCAAACTCACCCAATATGTATGGGACGAATAAGGATTTAATTATTTTATATAAGGAGATGTATTTTTATGGCAAAGATCAAGATCATTACCGACTCGGCAAGCGATATTTCCTCGCAGGCTGAAAACGAGCTGGATATACTGGTACTGCCTTTCAAGGTTGTTCTCGGCGATAAAAGCTACACCAGCAGAGTAGATTTCGACAATGAGCAGTTTTACAAGATGATGAACGAGTATGATGGTATGCCTACCCACTCGCAGATCACTCTTTTTGAGTTCACCGAGCTGTATGAAAAGCTCTTCGATGAAGGCTATACCGACGTTATCTACGTCAGCATAAATAAAGAGGGAAGCGCTACCTACGGCAACTCCGTCCTCGCGGCAGAGCAGTTCTTTGAGGAGCACCCTGAGCGCAAGGGCACTTTTAATATTTATAATGTAGACGGCGTTACTTACACAGGCGGCTACGGCTACCCCGTAATGCAGGCGGCTATCAAAGCGAAAAAGGGCGAATCCCCCGCCGCGATAGTCGAGTACATCGAGGACTGGGTGAAAAACTGCACTATCTTTTTCGCGCCGTACACGCTTAAATACGCGAGAAAGTCTGGCAGAATACCTTCTGCAGCGGCGTTTGCGGGCGAACTTATGGGTCTGCGCCCGATAATGCGCATACAGGATAATAAAATAGTTACAAATTCCAAAGTCCGCGGCGATAAGAACATTATCCCTGAGATATTGAAACTCACCGCAAACGAGATGATCCCGCAGACCCCCTACTGCATAGTTTACGGCAGTGACCGCTCAGTAGCGGACGAGATGGCGGCGGTAATGACCAAGAAAATGGGCTATCCCCCCGCTGAGATGTATCAGATAGGCGCCGCGATCGCTATAAACGCAGGCCCTAAGGTAGTCGGCACGATATTTAAGAGAAAAGGCTGACAGCACCGTTATTCGGTTATATCAGACAAAAAGGGGAGAAGCTTATGAGCATTTTTGACAAACTGTTTTCAGGTATAAAGGCGCGTGCTTCCGAGCGGCGGGAGGAGAACCCGGATATGAAGCAAAGCGCGCCGGCAAACGCAGAAAAGCCCGCAGGTGAAGAAATATCGGAGAATAAAAATGCAGCGCTGCGCGAGTCGTTCGCGCAGTCGTTCAAGGCAAGCGCCGAGAGAAGCAGTGATAGAAGATCAAAAGATTACGCGGAATATCTTGCGGAAAACGGAAGAGAGGATCTCGCGGAGCTTATACGCGACGCTCGAAAGAACGCTGTCCTTATAACCGCGCAGGCGACTTCTGACGAGGAAATACCGGTCGGAGCGAGCAAGAGCGGCGGATACCCCGATCTTCCGCCGGAGATACCATATCCTACCCTTAGTGCATTCAGCGCGGAATTTAAAAACGATACCGAGAGTTACCCTGAGTCGGCTATGCAGCTGGCGGCGCAGATAGATCTTGCGGAGGCAGCCCCTTACGACAAAGACGGAGCGCTCCCAAGATCGGGTATGCTGTATATCTTCTGGAGCGGAGAGATCGACCTTGCGGACGCGGAGGGCTGGGTAAAATATACCTTTGGCGGCGAAAACAGAGAGCCTTTTAAGGTGATCTATTATGACGGGGATAAGTCCTCTCTTAGCCGTACCGAGCCGCCGTGCCCTTATCACGCTAAGTATTTCGATAAGCCGATAGAACCGTTGAGATTTTCTTTCGGCTGTAAATACGAGTACGGCATTAGTGAGTACGAGGAAGAGCTTGAAGAGCTTTACGACGAGGACGGCGAATTTACCGCAGACGGCTCTAAGCTTCTGGGATACCCAAAGGGCAGCTTGAACGTTGACAAGCCCTCGCGGCGGGAAACGAATCTTTTTCAGTTCGATTATAAAATGGGGAGCATATGGGGACTTTACTGGTACATCGGCAGGCAGGATCTGAAAGAGAAAAAATTCAGCGCGGTGCGCATGGTGTGCGATCTTGATTGATATAACGTAAAAAATTCTTTAAACCTCTTGATTTTTTTGCTGTTATGTATTATAATAATATTTGGACGGACTTTTCCTGTTCGTGAAATTGTTAAGTATCGGAAACGTTTTTGCTTCCGTAAAAAATCTATTTATGAGAGGATGTCTTAAAATGGCAGGTTTAAACAAAGTTACTGTTGATGACATTAGTGTTAAGGGCAAAAAGGTACTCGTAAGAGTAGACTTTAACGTTCCGCTGAAAGATGGCGTTATTACCAACGATAACAGAATCACAGCTGCACTTCCCACAATTAAAAAGCTCGTTGCTGACGGCGGCAAGGTAGTTCTTTGCTCGCATCTCGGCAAGCCCAAGAATGGCCCTGAGGCTAAGTTCTCGCTCGCTCCCGCAGCAGCAAGACTTGCAGAGCTCGTTGATACAAAGGTAGTTTTCGCTGCTGACGATACCGTAGTTGGCGAAAATGCAAAGAAGGCTGTTGCTGAAATGGCTGACGGCGAGATCGTTGTTCTCGAGAACACCAGATTCCGCGGCGCTGAAGAGACCAAGAACGGCGAAGCTTTCGCTAAAGAGCTTGCAGACCTCGTAGACGACGAAGTATTCGTAATGGACGCTTTCGGTTCTGCTCACAGAGCTCACGCTTCCACCGCTGGCGTTACCAAGTTCGTTAAGGAGACCGCAGTAGGCTACCTCATGCAGAAGGAGATCAACTTCCTCGGCAACGCTGTTGAAGATCCTGTTCGTCCTTTCGTTGCTATCCTCGGCGGCGCTAAGGTAGCTGATAAGCTCAACGTTATCAACAACCTTATCGAAAAGTGCGATACTCTTATCATCGGCGGCGGTATGGCTTACACATTCCTCAAGGCTCAGGGCTACGAGGTAGGTACATCGCTCGTTGACGACAGCAAGATCGACTACTGCAAGGAAATGATCGAAAAGGCTGCTGCTAAGGGCAAGAAGCTTCTTCTCCCCGTAGATACTACCGTAGCCGCTTCGTTCCCTGATCCTATCGACGCTGAGATCGAAGTTAAGAACGTTGATTCTGACAAGATCCCTGCTGACATGATGGGGCTTGACATCGGCACTAAGACCGCTGAGCTTTATGCTGAGGCTGTTAAGTCCGCTAAGACCGTTGTTTGGAACGGACCTATGGGCGTATTTGAGAACCCCGTTCTCGCTAAGGGCACAATCGCAGTTGCTAAGTCCCTCGCAGATACCGACGCTACTACCATCATCGGCGGCGGCGACAGCGCGGCGGCTGTTATCCAGCTCGGCTTCGCTGATAAGATGTCCCACATCTCCACAGGCGGCGGCGCTTCGCTCGAATACCTCGAAGGCAAGGTTCTTCCCGGTATCGACGTAATTGCTGACAAGTAATTTATAAACCACTTCGGGGCAGGCGGGCAAGCTCGTCCGCCCCGTTTTTGGGAATTTTAAAATAAGGAAATGCTTGCAATGACACAAATTTATACATTCGCAGCAGCCGTTCTCTCGCAAAGTCAGAGCGCTTTCGGCAAGACAGGCATACTGGATAGGTTCGGCAATGTCTTCGGGATCATCCTCGCCGTGTTCGGCATAATAATGCTTGTTTTCTCCGCTAAGGTCAAGAAGATGGGCAGCTTTTATCTCGAGATGGAAAACCACGACCCAGTGATAAAAGAAACAGGCTTCAAGCCCGCGGTCGCTAAGGTCGGCGAGCGCCGCTCAAGCGAAATTGCGGGAAAGACTTTTTCTGAAATGCAGCTTCTATTCGAGTTTGAGGGCGAAACTTACGAAAAGTGGACGCCCGACCTCGGACTTGAAGGCGACGTTCAGATAGAGTATGATCCTGCCGACCCCAATGAATTTTACATCGTTGATAAGGTCGAAACGGAGGACGCCCCCGAAGTTGACGAGAATGGCGAAGAGGTCGAGGAGCTGAAAGACCCGCCGAACAAGGCTTTCATAGCTATGCTGATCTTCGGACTTGTGCTGCTTGCTCTCGGCTGTGGATTTTTGTATGATTTTTATTTGAAATAACACGCTTTGCTTATGCAGGGCAATGACTACATAAAAGGAGTTTTTTACAATGAAAAAGGATGTAAGAAAGGCTATAATCGCCGGAAACTGGAAAATGAACAAGACCAGACCTGAGGCTAAGGAGCTTCTCGAGGCTATCAAGCCCCTCGTTGCAAACGCTGAGGGCAAGGTAGAGGTTATCGCTTGCGTACCTTTCACCAACCTCGAAACTGCTGTTGCAGCAACCGCCGGCAGCAACGTTAAGGTAGGCGCAGAAAACGTTCACTTTGAGAAGAGCGGCGCTTTCACCGGCGAGATCTCCGCTGATATGCTTGTTGAGGTAGGCGTTGAGTACGTTGTTATCGGCCACAGCGAGAGAAGACAGTACTTCGGCGAAACTGATGAAACTGTAAATAAGAGAACTAAGGCTGCTCTGGCTGCCGGTCTGAAGCCTATCGTTTGCGTAGGCGAGCTGCTTTGGGAGCGCGAGTGCAACATCACTGAAGAAGTTATCGCTCGTCAGATCAAGCTCGACCTCTTCGACGTTTCTGCTGAGGACGTTAAAAAGACCGTTATCGCTTACGAGCCTGTTTGGGCAATCGGCACCGGCAAGACCGCTACCGCTGACCAGGCTGAGGAAGTTTGCGCATTCATCCGCGCTACTCTTGCTAAGCTGTATGATGACGCTACCGCACAGGCTGTTACAATTCAGTACGGCGGCTCTATGAACGCTAAGAACTGCGCTGAGCTGCTCTCTAAGGAGAACGTTGACGGCGGTCTTATCGGCGGCGCTTCGCTCAAGGCTGCTGATTTCAACACTATCGTTCAGGCTGCTGTTGAAGGCTAAGAAAATTTCGCAAGGGCTGTTTACGCAGCCTTTGCTTAGTTTATAACAATTTTTCCCCATAATAGAAAAGGAGTTAAAATCATGGCAACTAAAAAACCTGTTGTACTTGTTGTAATGGACGGCGTTGGTTTTTCCGTAACAGGTCTTGGCGACGCTGTTACCGAGGCTAATACCCCTACTTTAGATATGCTGCTGAAGGAGTACCCCAATACTTCGCTCAAGGCTCACGGCGACGCCGTTGGTCTGCCCAGCGATGATGATATGGGCAACTCCGAGGTAGGTCACAATGCTCTCGGCTGCGGTCAGATCTACTCGCAGGGCGCTAAGCTCGTAAACGAGAGCATCGAAAGCGGAAAGATGTTCACCTCCGAAACTTGGAAAAACCTATCCTCTAATTGTGTTGAGAACGGCAGCACCATGCACTTCATCGGTCTGCTTTCTGACGGCAACGTTCACTCAAATATCTCGCACCTCAAGATCATGATCAAGCGCGCTAAAGAAGAGGGGATCTCTAAGGTTCGCTGCCATATCCTGCTCGACGGAAGAGATGTTCCCGCAACTTCGGGCATGACTTATATTCAGGAGCTTGAGGACTGTCTTGCTGCTCTTAATGACGAGAGCTTTGACGGCAAGATCGCTTCAGGCGGCGGCAGAATGAAGGTGACTATGGATAGATACCAGGCTGACTGGAACATGGTAAAGCTTGGCTGGGATACTCATGTTCGCGGCGAGGGCAGACAGTTCGCTTCCGCTGCTGAGGCATACAACACCCTCCGTGAGGAGACCGGCGCTATCGACCAGGATCTGCCTCCTTTCGTTATCGCTGAAAACGGCAAGCCTGTCGGCAAGATATGCGATAATGACAGCGTTATCCTCTTCAACTTCCGCGGCGACCGTGCTATCGAGCTTTCTATGGCGTTCGACGTTGAAGGCTTCAACAGCTTTGACAAGTGCGGCTACGATCCTAAGGTTCTCTATGCAGGTATGCTCCAGTACGACGGCGACCTCAATCTGCCTAAGAACTACCTCGTAAATCCTCCCGAGATCACCAATACTCTCTCCGAGGTTCTCGTTAAGAACGGTCTGAACAGCTACGCAGTTTCCGAAACTCAGAAATATGGTCACGTTACCTACTTCTGGAACGGCAACAAGTCTGAGAAGTTCTCTGATGAGCTTGAAACTTGGAAAGAGATCCCATCTGACAGAGTTTCTTTCGACCAGCGTCCTTGGATGAAGTCTGCTGAGATCACCGATGATCTTATCGAGGCTATCAAGTCTGAAAAGTACGATTTCATTCGCTGCAACTATCCTAACGGCGACATGGTAGGTCACACCGGCGACATGGACGCTACCATCATCGGCGTTGAAGCGGTAGACCTCGGACTTACCCGTCTGCTCAAGGTTTGCGACGAGTACAACTGCACTCTGCTCGTGACCGCTGACCACGGCAATGCTGACGAGATGCTCGAAAAGAATAAGAAGGGCGAGATTCAGGTAAGAACCGCTCATTCGCTCAACCGCGTTCCCTTCATCATCTGGGACAAAGAGACTCGTCACGAGATCATCGACGCAGACAGCAAGAAGTACGGCCTTGCAAATGTTGCTCCTACCGTTGCTAAGCTGCTGGGCGTTGAAGCACCTGACTGCTGGGAAGATCCTATGATCTGATCCTGCGCTAAATAGTGTACAAAGAGAACCGCTGCGGCGGTTCTTTTTTTTGTAATCTTGCACAAACATTATGCTTAAAATTTGTACATGATTTTTGAATATTTTTGTATACAAATCACAAAAAATGTGCTATAATATATCTAGTGAATAAATCACATCTCAGAAAAGGGAGGTTACAGATATGAATACTATCATTACGATCGGCCGAGAATTCGGCAGCGGAGGAAGAGAGATCGGCTCTAAGCTGGCAGAGAAATACGGCATTCCGTTCTACGATAAAGAATTGCTTGAAGAGGCTGCTAAGCACAGCGGTATCTGCGAAGAGCTTTTCGTTAAACATGACGAGAGCTGCTCAAACAGCTTTCTGTATTCGCTCGTGATGGGTACATACCCGATGACTCCCGATGGCAGGATAAATCCTGAAATGCCGCTTAATCATAGGATATTCTTGGCGCAGTTTGAAACTATCAAGAAACTCGCCACAGGGCCGTGCGTTATAGTCGGCAGATGTGCAGATTACGTTTTGCAGGATAATCCGAAGATGATTTCGGTTTTCGTGACGGGAGATATGGTGGAGAAAAAACGTCGTATCACTGAGCGCTATGACATCGAGAAGCATAAAGCTGTCGATTTTATTAAAAAGACCGATAAGCGCCGCGCTAATTATTACGAGTACTATACCGACAGAAAATGGGGCGCTGCCACAAATTACGATATTACCGTAAATTCATCTAAGGTCGGTATTGATGGTGCGGTCGAGATGATCTCGGCGTACATTGGGCTTGCGGAGAAACTTCGCGAAGGCTGACCGGATGATATAATGTAATTTAGAATTTTTCTTTTTTCATTTTACTTTCCTTACTTTTCCTATCAGGTTTCGGCTGTCGGTTCATCGGCAGCCGTTTCTTGTTGTATGTAAACGTTTTAGATATGAACCGCGTGTAAAACATTGCGAAATCTATTGACATTGCTTAAAAAAAGTTATAAAATTATAGTGTTAGATTATGCAGTTTGCACTGCAAAGAAAGGACAATTTTTCATGAATAATAAATTCAAAAGGGTAGTCTGTGCCTGCATGGCGCTTACTATGCTCGCTTCTGTATCGGCATGCAGCAGTAACGATAACAATTCTTCAAGTTCAGCTGCTTCCACCGCCGATTCTGCTGCTGATCCCGATGCTTCGAGCACATATCAGCGTCAAACTATCGAGACCGATCCGGTCAGTGAAACGCTCAGCGGTTTTGATCTCTCGGAATATTCCAGTGGTGATGAGGATTCGATACCTAAGGATTTCAAATTTGAGTGCGAGGCTGAGGATGGTAAATGCAAAGGCTCAGCTGCTATTTCTGACAGCACATTCCTTGGCGATCACAGCGGAAAAGGCTTCGTTATCATGATCTCTAAAGATGACAGTGTTACTTTCGACATTGATTTTCCCGCTGAGGGAAGTTACGATGTTACGCTTGTTTCTGCTTCTGATAACGGCGGAGCAGAAGCTTCTGTAACCATAGACGGCGACGCGCTGACGACCTTTACGGCGGCGACCACCAGCTTTGACAATAACGTTGCCGAGCGTGTTCTTATCGGCAAGGGTAAGCACAAGATCGGTATAGCACCCCAGACCAACGCTGTCTACATCGACAAGATAATCATTACTCCATCGGCACAGATCGACTCGGCGGATTATGATGTTAACCGCCAGCTTTGCAACCCTAACGCTACCGACGAAACCAAGCGCCTGTACAATTTCCTCTGTGATTCTTATGGCAAGTACATAATTTCAGGACAGTACGCCGCCGATAACAAGGGCACCGAGAGCCGTGAGTTTAAGGAGATCTACAAGAATTTTGAAGTATATCCGGCTATAATGGGTCTTGACCTTATCGAACTATCTCCCAGCCGCGTTGCTCACGGCAGCTCCAACGGATATGACGCTATCATAAATGCTAAAGACTGGTACCTTAATCAGAACGGTATAGTTACTATGTGCTGGCACTGGAACGCTCCGGAACCGTACATCATGAAGAACGGCGGACAGTGGTGGCAGGGCTTTTACAGCGAGTATACCGACATCGACCTTGCTAAGATCATGAACGGCGAGGATCAGGAAGGATATGACATGCTTGTCAGCGACATCGACACCATTGCGCAGTACCTTGCCGAGCTGGACGATTATCATGTGCCTATACTTTGGAGACCTCTGCATGAGGGCGGCGGCGACCCTAAGTGGAACAATCCTTGGTTCTGGTGGGGCTCGTCGGGCGCTGACGCTTACAAGGAGCTTTGGCAGCTTATGTACGACCGCCTCACAAATTACCACAAGATAAACAACCTTATCTGGGTATGGAACGGTCAGAACGTTTCCTACTATCCTGGCGATGAGTATGTTGACATCATGGGTTACGATGTTTACGCTGACGCCGGCGACTATTCCTCCAAGAAGTGGTATTATGATTATACTAAGTCGACTACTTCCGCGAAAAAGATAGTCGCACTCACAGAAAACGGCACGCTCTTTGATCCCGATACCGCTATGAACGATGGTACGCGCTGGTGTTGGTTCGCAACATGGAACGGCGAATTTACGCTGAAAGATATGCAGCTTTCGGGCGAATATACTTCGCTTGATATGTGGAAAAAGATCTACACAAACGATCATGTGCTTACTCTCAGCGATCTGCCTGATCTGAAAAATTATCCGCTGGATACCGAAAAGTATCTTGAGGAACATCCGGATGAAGCTCCGAAATCTGAATAATGAACAAAGCGGCGTGGAAAGACCTCGCCGTTTTTGTTTGCAAAAATCTTGCATTCCGCGCCGATTCGTGGTATAATAATAATATCCCTTACGGATAAACAATTTTAACGAAGGAAAGTGTTAGTATGTCAAAATATCGCGATCTGCTTGAACGATGCGAAACGCTTGTTATTTTTAAATCGCTCAAAGAGGACGAAGTAGTACACGCGCTGCTCGAAACCCTCGCTGCTGCTGAGGACGAGTGCAGCGACAGCGTTTCATGGTACTGCGAATTTGTTTCGCTGCTCTATAAGCACGGTGACAATTTAACCAAATATATCCTGAAACTTGTTCTTGAAAACGAAAATCTCTATATACTGCGCCGCGGTTCGGGTGAACAAACTGGCGAGCTGCTCGACGAGTGCCTTGCGAACGAGCTTTTTCTGCTTGAAGAGCTTGCTGAGATCTCTTGCGAAGAGCTTACCGATTCGCTCGATTTTGATGGCTTCCTGCCGAGATATAATACCGAAAAAGCTGATTTCTCCAAGATTTATGCCGACCGCATACATAATATTGCTAAATATGGCTATGGCATTTACTCACAGTATCACGTTTTTGTAATCGACAATGGTAAGATCGTTCCAGTCGAATATCCCGACAGCATTTCGCTGAGCCAGCTTTCGGGCTACGAGCGCGAGAGGGGAGAGGTCATCGACAACACCCTTGCTCTGCTTGCCGGCAAGCCTGCAAATAACGTCCTGCTTTACGGCGACTGCGGCACCGGCAAATCCTCGACCGTAAAAGCTATCGCGAACGATTACGCTAAGGAGGGTCTGCGCCTTATCGAGCTGAAAAAGAAACAGCTCCACGAGATACCCGCAATAGTTGAGCAGATAAGCCGCAACCCGCTGAAATTTATAATTTTTATCGACGACCTCAGCTTTACCGAGGACGACGATGATTTCGCCGCGCTCAAAGCGATTCTAGAGGGCAGTGTTTCATCAACTGCAGCTAACCTCTGCATTTACGCGACCTCAAACCGCCGCCACCTTGTACGCGAAACGTTCTCCTCGCGCGAGGGCGATGAGGTTCACCGCGGCGACACTATGCAGGAGCTTCTCTCACTCTCCGACCGCTTCGGACTCACTGTTACATACGTCAAGCCCGACAAGAAGCTCTATCTCACTGTTGTCGAGAGCCTTGCAAAGCAGTATGACATCAAAACGCCGATCGAGGAAGTCAAACAGCGCGCTGAAGCGTTCGCACTCTCTCGCGCAGGCCGTTCGCCGCGCGTTGCGAAGCAGTTTATCGAGTATCTGAAAGGCATGGAGGAATGAAAGTGACAAAGCTTGAATTTGTTGAAGCCGCCACCGACGAGCAGCTTCACCGGCTCGCCGACCTAGCTAACGAGATCTGGCACGAGTTTTTCCCCGGTATAATCACTGAGGAGCAGATCGACTATATGCTCGAGAAATTCCAGTCGTTTGATGCGATGAAGCGGCAGATCGCCGAGGAGGGCTACCACTATAAGATGCTTTTCGTTGACGGCGTACCGCTCGGCTATTTCGGTATTTGCAAAAAGCCCGATGGCTCACTTTTTCTCTCGAAGCTTTATCTCAAAAGCAGTGCGCGCGGCAAGGGTCTTGCTTCCATCATGTGGAAAGAGATAAAGCACATCGCCCGCCAAGAGGGCTGCGAGATGATCTGGCTTACCGTCAATAAGGGCAACACCCACGCGATAAACGTCTATAAGCATAACGGAATGCGTGTTATCCGTGAAGAATGTACCGATATTGGCAGCGGCTTTGTGATGGACGATTATGTTTTTGCATTTTACGTCTGATTTACAGCGAATTTGTCAACATAGTTGTGCAAAACGCTGAAATTTAAAATATAGCTTGACAACAGCACGATTTTTTGCTATAATAATATAGCACGTTAAGCAAGAAATAAAATTTGCTGAGATCGTGCAAGTGAGTTATTAGCTCAGTTGGCAGAGCATTTGACTTTTAATCAAAGGGTCCGGGGTTCGAATCCCCGATAGCTCACCAAAGACCTTGATTTCGTATGATTTCAAGGTCTTTTTTATTTGCAACTAAATTTACAGCATAAAAACAGCCGCAGTACCGTAAAAAGTACCGCGGCTGTACGCATTTGCATATCAGTTTTCGGCTTCGCTCTCAGCCGCTTTCTTTGCGGCCTTGTCGGATTCTTCAGCCTTTGCGTCCGCCTTTTCCTGCGCCTTTATGCTCGCCGCCACGTCTTTCAGATTGGGCAGCTCGTCGCGCGTCAGCGTGTAATTGTTGTTGTAATACTGCTTGAAACGCTGCGCATTCGCTTCTGCCTGCGCTGTATCGGTCAGCGTAACGCCTATCTCCTCGCCGAGGTAAGGCTCGCTCCAAAGCGCTGTGAACGACCAGTACGCTTTTTCCTGAAGCACGCTCTCCATCGCGGGCAGATTGCCGCATTCGCTCATGCCTAGCGGCTTGGTCTTGCAGATGTTGTTGAGGAAGAGCAGTGTGTTTATCTGCGCGTCGCGGTTGCCGTTTGAGTAAACGTCTGCCGAAAGCACATCGCAGTATTCGTCGCCGACGTACCAGTCAGCGTTCTGCGCGCTCCATACCCACACAAGGTTGTTCAGCTCGTGGTAAACGGTCATTCTCGTGTACATCAGCTGCCAGAGCCACTTGTACGAATCCTTGTCCGTGCCCCACCAGTACAAGCCGTTGCTCGCAACGGGCAAAGGACGCCAAAGTACGGCAACGTCCGCCTTTTTCAGCGCTTTCAGCTTGCTTGAAACTTTATCGATGTCTTTCAGTATATTGTAACATTCGTCGGTTATGTCGCCTGCGCCGTGGTGCTGTTCAATGTCTTCGTCAGTCCATATCGCCATCTCTTCAATAGAGTATTTCGGTACTTCCTCCTCGGTCTGAGTAAGCGCCGCCGCCTGCGAACCCGCGCTCTGCTGATCTTCGTTGAGGTCGTCGGGATAGCTGTCGCCGCTCGAAACTGTCTGCTTGACCTTTTCGGGTACGGCTTTCTTTATGTCAAAATTCGTCTTTGCAACTTCAAAATCATTGCCGCCCGCAGGGTCGAGCCAGTACCAGTCGTAAGCTATGATACCGCCATCAGCCGCGTAAGCTTTCGCCGCGGTGACTTCCTTTGTGTTTGAGCGCGTGTAACCGCCTATCTCAGACCAGCGCATAGCGGGGTACTTGCCCTCGGTCATGGTAGCGACGAGGTCGGTAGTTTCGGTGCTTCCAACGCTGTCGTGCTGAGCAGTAAGTATCTGCTTGCCGTAATTCGAGCATATCAGCGAATAGAGCGCCTTCGCGTTGTAGTCGGCGTTCGCGTTCGAGAGCTTTGCCGCCGAAAGGTCGGGGTTCAGCGCGCTGATGTCCTTGTTCGCCTCAATGGTAACGTAGTCGATGTCAGCCGCGTCATCGGTCGAGCGAATGGTTATCTCATTTATGCCTTTATCCAGCCAGATGTTCTCCAGCTTGCGTTCTTCAAAAGTTCCGTTGCTAGTCGAGCGGAACACCCAAACTTCCTTGCCGTTCACATAAAGTCGGCAGTTAGTGTTCTTATCCGCCGCAGTCTGCACGGTGATATTGTAAAACTGCGATTCCGGCAGGTCGAAGCTTAGGCTCCAGTTGTCCTGATTCGCGCCCGTAACATATCCGTCGCCCTTGAACGAAGCACGCTCTTTCTTTACCGAAGCGGTGTCGCCGATTATCGTTCCCGATTCCGCCTGATAGGTCTTTTTGTACTCCACATACGGCACTTCTATAGCGTCGTAATTCACCTGCTGCTGAGTGTTTTCCGTGTCGGCGGCAGAGCTGTCGCTAGTCTGCACGTCGCCCTGTACGTCTGCCGCGCTGTCCGCCGCAGATGAGGCCGAGCTTGTATCTATCTGCTCATTTTTGATGATAGATGTTCCGCAGGAGCTAAGCGCTGTTATCGCGATCATTGCCGCCGCAGCGGCTGCCGCCAGCTTTTTTGCTTTCATGTCTTTTCCTCTTTTCAATTGCTTTCCTTATTTATTCGGCACAGCGGCATATCTCGTACCGCTCGCCCGCTTTCATGTTTATCTTTATGCTTTCGCCGCTTGCATCTGCGCCTTTCAGCATACAGCCCTGCGGCATCACAAGCGTTATCGCAACGTCTTTGTCTGGCACGATAACCGCGTTTACTACCTTGCCGCCGCTCCATTCGCAGCTTATCGTTAATGCTCCGCGCGCACGCAGACCCCTGAAGCTGCCGTCAGCCCATTGCTTTGGCAGGGCGGGGAGCAGTATCAGCTCGCCGTTTTCGCTCTGTAAAAGCGCTTCTGTTATGCCTGCCGCGCCGCCGAAGTTTCCGTCGATCTGGAAAGGCGGGTGCATATCGAACATATTGTCCGAAGTCGAGTACGCCAGCAGTGCACGAACGTTTTCCGCGACCTTTTCGTTGTCGAAAAGCCGCGCCCAGAAGTTGATTATCCACGCGCGCGACCAACCCGTGTGTCCGCCGCCGTGAGAAAGTCTGCGTTCCAGTGTTGCGCGCGCCGCGTCAGCAAGCTCGGGCGTTGAGCGCTTGGTTATCATGTCGCCGGGGTAAAGCGCAAAAAGCTGCGAAACGTGCCTGTGTCCCGGCTCGACCTCGTCGTAATCCACCGCCCATTCCTTTATCTGACCGTACTTGCCGATCTCTGGCTTAGGCAGACGCTCGCGCAGCGCTTTCAGCTTCTTGTTATGCACCATATCTACACCAAGTATCTCCGCCGCTTCTATCACCGCGCTGAAAAGTTCGTAGATTATCTGGCTGTCCATCGAAGGCCCCATGCAGAGCGCGCCCTGCGTTCCGCTTGCCGTGATGTACGAGTTTTCGGGCGATACCGAGGGCGATGTTACCAGCCTGCCCTCGCTGTCCTCTATGAGGAAATCTTCGAAGAACGCCGCCGCTTCTTTCATTGTCGGGTACTTTTCGTCAAGAAAATCGCGGTCGAGAGTAAATTTGTAGTGATCCCATATGTGCAGACAAAGCCAAGCCGCGCCCATAGGCCACTGCGTTCCCGGCATCCAAAGATCTTGAGGAGCGGTGTCGCCCCAAAGGTCGGTGTTGTGGTGGCATACGAATCCGCCGCAGCCGTACATCTCCTCCGCCGTAACTCTTCCGTTCGGGCGCATACGCTCTAACAGGTCAAAAAGCGGCTCTGAAAGCTCGCTGAGGTTGCCCGTTTCCACGCCCCAGTAGTTCATCTCAGTGTTGATGTTTATAGTAAATTTGCAGCCCCATGCAGGCCACATATCCTTGTTCCAAATACCCTGCAAATTCAGCGGGAGAGTGCCGCGCCTGCTGCCTGCTATCATGAGGTAGCGCGCAAAGTTCCAGTAAAGCTCTGTCAGCCCATTATCCTCCGCGCCCTCTTTAAACCGCGCAAGCCGCTCGTCGGTAGGTATATCGCTCTTGTCCTCGCCGACTAATGTCAGCGAAGCGCGCTTGTACAGCGCCTTGTAATCATGCAGATGGCGGTTTTTAAGCTCGTCATATTCCATCTCAGCGGCGGCTTCCACGTCTGCTTTAGCCATCGCCTTGTAGTCTTTACAGCGGTAATCGGTGCGCGCGCTTAGCAGTATAGTCACCTCGTCGCAGCCATCGCAGCTAATGAAGCTTCCGTAAGGCGCAACTTTTCCGCCCTTGCCGATAACTTTTATGTACGCCGCAAAGTTTATCCCGTCCTCCGAGCCGCAGCCGCCGTAGAAAAGTATGGCATCCTCCGCAACAGGGGAGTTGTCGTCGAAATAATCGTCCCTGCCGTCTATCCTAACGCGAATATCCAGCGCGGCGGGTTTTGAAGCCGTCAGCTTTATAGCCATTACCGCGTCAGGCTCGGAAACGAATATCTCGCGGTGAAAATCCACGCCGTCAATGCTGTAATCGCAGCCCGAAACAGCCGTGTCGAGGTCGAGATCCCTCTGCGAGTATTCGCACTCCGCACCCTTGTATTTATAATGTATAATGTTCAGATCTCCAAGCGGCATATAGTGGCGCTGATTTACAGGCGTGCCGCAGAATGCGTCAAAAACTATCTCCTCTGCTTCTGAGATCTTTTCCTCTTTCAGCAGTTTGCGCACTATTTCAAGGTTCGGCTTAGCCGAGGGATTGTTCCTCTTGCGGTATCCGCCTGACCATACCGAGTCTTCATTGAGCTGTATGGTCTCTTCTATCGGCTGACCGAATATCATTCCGCCTATCCTGCCGTTGCCGACGGGCAGTGCTTTGTTCCAGTCGTCAGCGGGCGCTTTGTACCATAAGCGAGAGCTTTTTGCCATTCAGATCATTCCTTTCTTACGAAAAAATCTATTCTTTTAAATTATAACACACCCCGCCATGATTGTCAATATTTTTACAATGTTATATTCTTACATTATTTACAGAAACAGCAGCCATAAAGCTGCTGCATGGTGTTTATTTCTTTTCGTTCGGCGGTACTCCGCCCTGCTTAGGGTTAGCTTTACGTCAAAAGCCCCTGCCGCTTAGCCGTGATATTTAATAACTTTTTGGAGAAGTTTTCATTTATTTTTCATCTCCGCAAAAATTCAAGCAAATTTCATATTTTCCTCTTGACAAATCTCTCATCATGTGTTATTATATAAACGAGAGTTAGCAATATCTAACCAAAAAAAGACTGCTCAGCTGTTACAGCGCGCAGTCTAAAAATAAATGTATAAGTTAGCGTATGTTAACCTATAATATAAGCAGGAGGTGCGCGCAGATGTCTGATAAAGAGCATAGCGATTTCGGCAGGATACTGGCGTTTCAGTCAGCCCCCTCGATGCTTGGCATAAAGCCCGCCAATCTTATCAATATCGACAAAAATAAATTCTCGGTAGAGGATAATATCCGCCTTTTCAACACCCGCGCCGGCGCGAAAGGCATACGCATTTATTTGCTGAAAGAGTATAAGTCACGCAAGTTGCTGCTCGTCTATAATGAAAAGCTGCTTCGCGCACAGCTCGCCCGCCCCGACGTTCAGCGCTGTTTTGCAAAGTTTGGTTACTCTAAGCTAACTACGCTCGGCGAATACCTTATGCGCCTTTCTAAAAGGCTCAATGAAAACGGCGATTTTCCGCACGAGATCGGTCTGTTTCTCGGTTACCCTGTTAAGGACGTAGAGGGCTTCATTGAGAATAAGGGCGAGAATTTCCTGCTTTGCGGCTGCTGGAAGGTTTACTCCAACGCGGGCAGAGCGAAAAAACTCTTTAATAATTACGATAAGTGCAGAGCATATCTGTGCAATAAATTAGATCAGGGCGCTGATATTTATAACGCTCTGAAAATTTCTTAGGAGGTATTTGAGAATGAAAACAGCAGTTATCTATTGGAGCGGTTCGGGCAATACACAGGCAATGGCTGAGGCTGTCGCAGAAGCAGCAGGAGCAGATCTCTTTAACGTTTCTGAATTTTCAGGCAATATCGACGATTACGACAGAGTGGCTTTCGGCTGCCCCGCAATGGGCGCTGAAGAGCTTGAAGAAAGCGAATTTGAGCCTTTCTTCGCAGGCGTTGAGGGCAAGCTTTCCGGCAAGACTATCGCTCTCTTCGGCTCTTACGGCTGGGGCGACGGCGAATGGATGAGAAGCTGGGTTGAGCGCGCTAAGGCTGCCGGCGCAGAGATGATCGACGGCGAAGGTCTTATCGCTAACGAAACTCCCGATGACGAGGCTCTTGAAAACTGCCGCGCACTCGGCGAAAAGCTTGCTAAGTGATTTTTGAGTTATCACAATTTTTAACTCCATATACACTTTATCTGAGGCGCAGGCTGTTTACAGGTCTGCGCCTTGCTATTTGGCGTATGATTTGTTTCACTATCGTGTAGTATTGTAGTATAATATACAAAAAGCTATGCTGTAAAACGGCGTTTTTGTGAATATGTCTGAAAATGAAAATTTGGTGAAAAAATGCTTGACAAAATCGGTTAGCGGTGGTAAACTTATAGCAGAGGGTTAGCAAGAGCTAACCTTTTACAGCGCTTTTTTTGAGGATGAGGAGGTATATATAATGGATACGGTTTTAGGTACAGCTTTTGTAGCTGCCATTCTCATTGCTGTGGTAGTGCTTATCATAATGCAGATGGTAAAAGATAAGCGCGCGGGAAAGTCTTCGTGCGGCTGCAAATGCGCAGGCTGCGCTAACGCGGGTATGTGCCACGCAAATGCGAAGAAGATAAAAAAGATCGAAAAGCAGATCAAAAAGAAAAAGAAAATGCAGGCAAAGGCTCTGCGCGGATGATTTCTGCATATATCAGCAGGGAAGAATTGACAGAGCTTGTTCGGCCGCATAGTTAGCGATTGCTAACTAATAAGGAAGGGTGAATATGATGTTTTTGGAGATCAGCGGTTTGAAAAAACATTTCGGAGAGGGTGACAGCTATACCGAAGTCTTAAAGGGTATAGACATCGGCATTGAAAAAGGCGAGTTTTGCGTGCTGCTCGGCGCTTCGGGTTCGGGCAAATCCACTCTGCTGAATATAATCGGCGGAATTGATAACGCTGACAGCGGCTATATCTCTATCAACGGCGAAAAAACTGCCGATATGAACGAAAAGGCGCTCACGCTTTACCGCAGAAAGCACCTCGGCTACATTTTCCAGATGTATAATCTGATCCCTAATCTCAATATCAAAGAGAACGTAGAAGTAGGCGCTTACCTCAGCGACGATCCCCTCGATGTGGACGAGCTGCTAAAAACGCTCGGTCTTTATGAGCATCGCCATAAGCTGCCAAACCAGCTCAGCGGCGGTCAGCAGCAAAGAACTGCTATCGGCAGAGCGATAGTTAAAAACCCCGATATTCTCCTTTGCGACGAGCCTACCGGCGCACTTGATTACAACACCTCTAAAGATATACTAAAGCTCATCGAGGACGTAAACAAAGAGTACGGCAACACCATCGTAATGGTAACGCATAACGACGCTATAAAGAACATGGCAGACCGCGTTATCACCCTGCGCGACGGCACTATCCGTAAAAATTATCTTAACGAAAATAAGATACCTGCTTCCGAGCTTGAATGGTAATTGGGAGGTGTCTTGATTGAAGAAGAAAAAGATCAAAGATCCGCTCATAAAGCGTGTCCCGCGCGAACTTAGATCAGAAGCAGGAAAGTACATAGTGATCTTCCTTTTTATCACTATGATGATAAGCGCCGTTTCGGGTATGTTGGTAGCAGGCGGAAGCATGAAGCAGGCATATGAAGACGGCTTTGAAAAATATAATATCGAGGACGGCAACTTCGAGCTTACGGAAAAAGCCAACGCCGATACTATCTCAAAAATAGAGGACGGCAAAGAAAAGCTCACGGTATATGAAAACTTTTACGTTGAGGAAGAAACTAAAGAGGTAGACAGCACTGTCCGCGTTTTCAAACCGCGTAAAGATGTAGATAAAGTTTGCGTAATGGAAGGCAGGCTGCCCTCCGCTAAAGACGAGATAGCTATCGACAGAATGTATGCGTATAATAACAAGTTCACTGTAGGCGATAATATCACTCTCGGCGATACCAAGCTGAAGATCACGGGTCTGGTGGCGCTTTCGGATTACAGTACTCTTTATTCCAGCCCCGGAGATATGATGTTCGACGCTATGAAATTCTGCGTTGCTATAATGACGGAAGACGGCTTCGACAGCTTCGACGAATCAGCTCTTCATTACAGCTACTCCTGGAAATACGATAAAGCCCCTAAGGACGACGGCGAAGCTAAGGATATGGCTGAGAACGTGATGAAAGACATCAACGCCGTTTCGCCGCTGAAACAGTTCATTCCGCAGTATTCCAACAACGCTATCCACTTCGCGGGCGAGGACATCAAGGGCGACGGCGCTATGATAACCGTATTCCTCTATTTGGTAGTCATCATGATCTCGTTCGTATTCGCTATCACTACCAGCAATACTATAAATAAAGAAGCTACCGTTATAGGGGCGCTCCGCGCTACGGGCTATACCCGAGGCGAGCTTATCAGGCATTATCTTACCGCCCCGATGATCGTAATGATAGTTGCGGCGATAGTCGGCAATATTCTCGGCTATACCGTGCTCAAAGACTTCGTTACCGATATATATTATCAGAGTTACAGCCTGCCGACATACGTTACTATATGGAATGCCGAGGCTTTTGTAAAGACCACCGTAGTTCCGCTGATACTGCTTTTCCTTATCGACCTTGCTATACTTGCAAACAAGCTCAGCCTTTCTCCGCTCAAATTCCTGCGCAGAGATCTAAAGAGAAAGCAGAAGAAAAAAGCGTTCAAGCTGAATACCAAGATAGGCATAATGAAGCGTTTCCGCCTAAGAGTAATATTCCAGAATATGCCAAACTACATCACTATCTTCATCGGTATATTCTTCGCAAACGTAATAATCTTTTTCAGCCTTGCGATGAAGCCCCTGCTTCTGAATTATCAGGATATTATAATCGACAATATGACCTGCAAGTACCAGTACATTCTGAAAATGCCGATGGAAACTGAGACCGAGGGCGCGGAGAAATACTGCGCAGGCTCGCTCAAAACTATCGACGACAGGATCAAAGAAGAGTCCGCGACTGTTTACGGCATAAAAAAAGACAGCAAGTATATCGACGCTGACGTTAGGGACGGCGGTATATACATCTCTCAGGGCTTTGCCGATAAGTATGGGCAAAAAAAAGGAGGCAAGGTAACGCTTAAAGAAGAGTACGGCGATAAGAAGTACACCTTCAAAATAGACGGTATCTACAAAGAGCCTGCTTCTATTGCGGTCTACATGACGCAGAACGATTTCATCGACACATTCGACCTTGAGGACGGATACTTCAACGGCTATTTCTCCGATGAAGAGATAACTGATATAGACGATATGTATATCGCGACCACCATCACTGAGGACGACCTAACCAAGACTTCGCGCCAGCTCATACTTTCTATGGGCGGTATGGTGAGCATCTTCACATTCGTAGGCGTTGCGATGTTCATGCTGATAATCTACCTGCTCTCGAAGATCATTATCGAGAAAAACACTCAGTCGATCTCTATGACAAAGATACTGGGCTATAATAACAGCGAGATAAACAGCCTGTACGTTGCCGCCACCTCGATAGTAGTAGTGCTTTCACTGCTGCTGACTATCCCGCCCGTAAGCGGAATACTGAAGTATATTTTCAAAGTGGTGTTCTCTGAGTACGCGGGCTATATGCCTTTCGTTATTCCATCGTACATCTACGCTGAGATACCCGCGCTGGGAATAGTTGCATACATTATCATCGCTGTAATGCTCATGAGCAAGGTAAAGAAAGTACCCCTCGACGAAGCATTGAAAAACGTAGAGTAAGACCATTTCTTTCATACATATTTTTACTGGGCAAACGGCTCGCGCTTTTAAAAAAGGCACGGGTCTTTTGCTTTTTGCGCCCCGCGGCACTTTACAAATAAACGCAATTATGCTATAATAAAATTTAAGACTGAAAAACTCTGAAAGAGGATATTTGCAATATGAAAGAAATACAGGAAAAATTAGAGCAGCTTCTGCTCAATACCCAAAAGCCTGCGCGCTATATCGGCGGCGAGCTGGGCAGCGTGGTAAAAGATAGAGATAAGGTAGATGTGCGCTTCGCCTTCTGCTTTCCCGACGTTTACGATGTCGGCATGAGCCACCTTGGTATGAAGATACTTTACGGCTTGAAGAACCGGCGTGAAAACTGGTGGTGCGAGCGCGTTTTCATGCCCGAAAAAGACTTTGAGCAGACCATGCGCGAAAATAATATCCCGCTCTACGCCCTCGAAAGCCTAGACCCTATCCGCGATTTTGATTTCATCGGCTTCACGCTTCAATATGAGCTTTCGTATACCAACGTTCTCGCTATGCTCGATCTGGCGGGTCTGCCAGTGTTTGCAAAAGACCGTACCGACCTTGCCCCGATAGTTGTCGGCGGCGGGCCATGCGTCTGCAATCCCGAACCTATGGCTGATTTCTTTGATATGTTCATTCTCGGCGAGGGCGAGGAGGTAAACGTAGAGCTGCTTGAGCTGTACGAAAAAATGAAGCCCTCTCACCCCACAAAACTTGAATTTCTGCGCGAAGCGGCTAAGATAGAGGGCGTTTACGTTCCGCAGTTTTACGATGTTTCCTATAACGAGGACGGCACTGTCAGCGAGATAAAGCCGAATACCGATAACGCCCCCGCGCGTATCAAAAAGCGAGTTGTAAAGGACTTCGATAAGGTCTATTACCCCGATAGCTTCGTTGTGCCGTTTACTTCCATCGTGCATGACAGAGCGGTGGTAGAGGTACTGCGCGGCTGTATACGCGGCTGCCGTTTTTGTCAGGCGGGCTTTATTTATCGCCCGTTCCGCGAAAAAAATATCGACACTATCGAGAAAGAGACCAAGTGCCTTTGCGAGCAGACGGGTTACGAGCAGGTGTCCCTCTCCTCGCTTTCCACCAGCGATTACACTCAGATAGAAAAGCTGCTCTCCACCCTCGCGGATTATACCGATAAGGAAAATATAAATCTCTCGCTGCCCTCGCTGCGTATAGATAATTTCAGCGAAGAGCTGCTTGAAAAGATAGCCTCCGTCCGCAAGAGCGGTCTGACTTTCGCTCCCGAAGCGGGTACTCAGCGCCTGCGCGATGTAATAAACAAGAACATCACCGAGGACGAGATAATGCACACCTGCCGCATGGCTTTTGAAGCGGGCTACGGCACGGTAAAGCTCTACTTCATGCTTGGTCTGCCGGAAGAAACTGACGATGACGTGCGCGGTATAGCCGAGCTTGCTCAGCGCGTGGTAGATCTGTATTACGAGGTTCCGAAAGAACAGCGCGCAAGCTCTATACAGGTATCGCTCTCCACCGCGACTTTCGTGCCGAAGCCTTTCACGCCATTTGAATTTGAGCCGCAGGCACTTCCCGAGGACATCAATAGAAAGCAAAAGCTGATACTCGATACGATAAAATCCAAAAAGATACGTTTCAGCTACCACCATCAGCCCGTTTCCATACTCGAAGCCGTTCTCGCAAGGGGCGACAGAAGAGTCGGCAAGGTCATCTACACCGCATGGAAAAAAGGCTGTACCCTCGATAGCTGGGACGAGCATTTCCGCCCCGAGCTTTGGGACGAAGCGTTTGAAGAGTGCGGCGTGGATAAGGTTTTCTACGCTAACCGCCGCCGCAGTTACGAAGAGGTGATGCCTTGGTCGCACCTCGATTATCTTGTGTCGCGCCGGTTCTTCATACGCGAAAACAAAAAAGCGCACATGGCGCAGACAACGCGCAACTGCTGCGAGGGCTGCAGCGGCTGCGGGATCACTAAAGAGTACGGAGGTGTTTACTGTGGCGCAGCCAAAAAATCAGAGCCTGCAAATTGAACGCTGGGATTACCGCCTGACGTTCGCTAAAAAGGGAAGAGCGCGCTACATCTCTCACCTCGACCTCATGCGCGCCATGCAGAGGGCGATAAAGCGCGCGGGCGTGCCGATATGGTATACGCAGGGCTTCAATCCGCACTCGTATCTGATGTTTCCCCTCGCCCTGCCGCTCGGTACTGAGAGCGAAGTCGAAGTGCTCGACATCGCGCTTACCGAGGATTGGGACTGCGAACGTCTGTTAAAACAGCTCAACAGCTCTATGCCCGAGGGACTGTATTTCGTCAAGGCGGCAGCGCCCGTCATGAAGCATATCGAGATAGCGCGCGCCGAGTACGAGATAAGTATAGGCTTCGACATACCCGCCGAAAAAGCGCTGGAGCTTTTTGAGCAGTTCGTTTCGCGCGACGTGATAGAGATACAGAAGCGCCAAAAGCCGAAAAAAGGCAGAAAAGCCGGCTTCAAGACCGTAGATATAAAGCCGCACGTCAATATGCTCGAGAGCTCCGTAAAAGACGGCAGACTCTATATAAAGCTGACCCTGCCCGCGGGCACTGAGCTTAATCTCAATACAGGCGTGCTGGTAGACGCTTTCTGCGAATTTGCGGGAGCGAAAATATTGCGGATATATACAAAACGCACAAAAATACTATGCAAAAATGGTGAGGAATTTATATAAGTCACTATTGCAATCGGTGCGAAAATGTGGTATAATATATAAGCATTTGATTATCCGTCGGTTTTGCATAAAGCGACGAGAGTTAATGCCGCGCTGCGGAAATTCGTTCGCAGCCAATGACATTAAAGCGGGCAGTCCTCTGGCTCTGCGCATATCAGGAGATAGCGCAATAGAACGTATGAATGTCTGAAAATTTTTAGGAGGTATTTAAAGTGGACGCTTTAAAACTTATTGCTCAGGACAGCATGAAGAAAGAGATCCCCGAGGTAAACATCGGTGACGTAGTAAAGGTACATGTAAGGATCAAGGAAGGCGACAAGCCCTCTAGAATCCAGATCTTCGAGGGTACTGTTATCGCTAAGAAGCATGGCGGTATCAGCGAGACCTTTACTGTAAGAAGAGTTGCTCACGGCTGCGGTATCGAAAGAGTATTCCCTGTACATTCTCCCGTTGTTGAGAAGGTAGAGATCGTAAGATACGGTAAGGTTCGCCGTGCTAAGCTTTACTATCTGCGCGACAGAGTTGGTAAGGCTGCTAAGGTCAAGGAAGCTATCAAGTAATTACCTTAATGAGAAAAGAGTCGTTTTTGCGGCTCTTTTTTTGTTGCCTGCAAAAGTAAATTTTTTGTGAATGGCGCAGCATAGGGCAGAAAATATTGCGTTTGCGCTTGCAATCATGACGTTTTTTTGTTATAATAAATTTGTATGATTTTAATTTAACGTACTATAACGATAAACTTTGATCATAATAACGCTGAAAAAGAGGCAGAATATATTATGAACGAAACAAACGATCTGTCAAAGAAGGGCGCTGCCGAAAAAGCAAAGCCCGAACGTGATAATGAAAAAAAGAAGCCCTCGCCGCTCGATGAGGCGCTCGATTGGATAGAGTCATTCGTATTTGCAATATTCATCGTGCTGCTAGTGTTTATCTTCCTCTTCCGCACAGTTGTGGTAGACGGCAGCTCTATGAACCCTACTTTGTACGATCAGCAGCGGCTGATACTCACGCACTTCAATTACACGCCCGAGCGCGGCGATATAATAGTTGCGAACAGCCCTCAGCTCAATAAGACGATAATCAAGCGCTGCATAGGCGTCGCGGGCGATACCGTCGTGATAGATTATGACACCAATACCGTCACCGTAAACGGCGAGAAGCTCGACGAAAGCTACCTGGGCGAAGCTATGCTCGATAAATTTTCGTTCGATCAGGAATACAAAGTTTCCGAAACTTCATACGAATATCACGTTCCTAAAAACTGCATCTTTGCGCTTGGCGATAACAGAAACGATTCGCGCGACAGCAGAGATGAGGGCGTAGGATTTATAAATACTAAATATGTTCTCGGCAAGGCTGTTCTGAGGTTTTATCCGTTCGATCAGTTCGGAAAGCTTAGCTGAAGATCTTGTTATCTGAAAGGAGGCTGAGAAAATGGGTGATACTACAAAAGTGCAGTGGTTTCCCGGACATATGGCGAAAACCCGCCGTATCATGCAGTCTAATCTAAAGCTGGTAGACGTTGTAGTCGAGATAACCGACGCGCGTATCCCATACTCCAGCCGAAACCCCGAGATGGATAGGCTGGTAGGCTCAAAGCCCCGCCTGCTTCTGCTCAACAAAGCCGACTCGGCTGACGAAGCTGTAACATCTCAGTGGATCGACTACTATAAGAAAAAAGGCATCACCGCCGTGGCTACCGACTGCCGCAGCGGAAAGAATATAAACAAATTCAAGTCGGCGCTAAAAGAGCTTATGGCTGAACAGGTAAAGACCTGGGAAGCAAAGGGTATGCACGGCAGACCTATCCGCATGATGATAGTCGGTATACCGAATGTCGGCAAATCTTCTTTCATCAACCGCCTTGCCGGCTCTAAACGCGCTAAGGTAGAGGATCGTCCGGGCGTTACCCGCGGAAAACAGTGGGTAACTCTCGATGACAATACCGAGCTGCTTGATATGCCCGGCGTTCTCTGGCCGAAGTTTGAGGATAAGACCGTCGGCGAAAGGCTTGCTTTCACCGGCGCGGTTAAGGATAATATCTTAGATACCGAGTACCTCGCCTGCCGCCTGCTTGAGCTGCTTTGCGAAGAGTACCCCGAAATGCTTGTCGGCAGATATAATATCTCGCTCGAAGACCTGCCCGAAAACGACGATATGACGGCGGGCTGTTTGAAAGGCTTTGAGCTGCTGGAACGCATAGGAAGAAAACGCGGCTTCCTCATATCGGGCGGCGAAATAAATACCGAGCGCGCGGCGGCGGCTGTACTGGACGAATTCCGTGCGGGCAAACTAGGCAGGATCTCGCTTGAAAGACCGCAGGGAAGTGTGTGAATATGGATCTGCACGAATTTGATATGCAGTATTACGGCGAATACCCGCTGCTTTGCGGAATGGACGAGGCGGGAAGAGGCCCTCTCGCGGGCGACGTTTTCGCGGCGGCTGTGATACTTGCCCCCGATACTGTTATAGAAGGCATAAACGACAGCAAAAAGCTTACCGAAAAAAAGCGCGAAAAGCTTTTTGACGAGATAAAGGAAAAGGCGCTTTACTGGTCGATAAAGACGGCTTCCGTAGAGGAGATAGAGCAGCTCAATATTTTAAACTGCGCTATGCTCGCGATGAAGCGTGCGGCGGAATCCTTAGGCGTAACGCCCGATATGGCGCTTGCCGACGGCAACAAGACCCCGCAGCTTAGCTGCCCCGTACAGTTCGTCATAAAGGGCGACGCCAAGAGCCAATCTATAGCGGCGGCTTCGATACTCGCAAAGGTAGCGCGTGACCGCTATATGAAAGAGATGGCGCTGAAATATCCGCAGTATTCGTTTGAAAAGCATAAG
Organism: Ruminococcus sp. 210702-SL.1.03; assembly: GCF_020559915.1. Lineage (GTDB taxonomy): Bacteria > Bacillota > Clostridia > Oscillospirales > Ruminococcaceae > YE71. The sequence continues at coordinate 29,692 of NZ_JAJCLZ010000015.1, read as the reverse complement.
GGCTACGGCACCAAGGCGCATTATCAGGCGCTCGACGAGTACGGCCCGTGCGAGATACACCGTATGTCATTTTTGAAAAAGTATTATGCAGCAAAAAATGACGAACCGTGAGATAGGCGACATCGGCGAAAACGCGGTCGCGGCGTTCCTCGAGAAAAACGGTTACGAGATAATGGCGCGCAACTTTACCGTTCGCGGCGGTGAGATAGATATTATAGCCCGAAAAAACGGCAGGCTCGCTTTCGTAGAAGTGAAATCGCGCGATGAGCACGCCGTAGTTTCGGCTGAAAAGGCAGTTACGCCCGCAAAAAGGCGCTTTTTGATAAAGACTGCCGAGATATATTACCGCGGCTATAAGCAAAAGTACGGCGAAGCGATATGCCGCTTTGACGTGGCTGCGGTCGTAATGGAAAATAAGAAAGTCAAACATGTGCGGTATTACGTTGCAGCATTCGACGTGAGCGGCGCGTGAAAAAGCAAAAAATTTTATCAGAAGGGTGAATTTTTATGTATTACAAGAGCACCAGAAACAGCGAGGTAAAAGTTTCCTCGGCACAGGCGATAGCACAGGGCATTTCGGTAGACGGCGGACTTTTCGTTCCCGAAGAGATACCCTCTATCAGCATGGAAGATCTGAAAAAACTGGGCGAGCAGGATTACCGTGCGCGCGCAAAATTCGTATTCGGCAAGTTCCTTACCGATTTTACCGAGGCTGAGATAGCTTACTGCGTAGACAACGCCTACAATACTAAGGCTTTCGATACCGATAATATAGCCGAGCTTGCGCACCTTTTCGACGGTACATATATGCTCGAGCTTTGGCACGGCCCTACCTGCGCTTTCAAAGATATGGCGCTCCAGATACTGCCTTACCTGCTTACGACTTCTACCAAGAAGCTCCATTCTGATAAAAAGGTGGTTATCCTCGTTGCTACTTCGGGCGATACCGGCAAGGCTGCTCTCGAGGGCTTCAAGAACGTGCCCGGCACATCTATAATGGTATTCTACCCCGAGGACGGCGTGTCTGCAATGCAGAAAAAGCAGATGACCACTCAGGAAGGCGACAACGTGGGCGTTTGCGCTATAAAGGGCAACTTCGACGACGCTCAGAACGGCGTAAAGGCTATATTCACCAACCGCGAGATAGCTGAGGAGCTTGAAAAGAACGGCATGATGTTCTCCTCCGCAAACTCCATCAACTGGGGCAGACTTGCGCCGCAGATCATCTACTACATCTCTTCCTACGCTCAGCTTCTTGCAGACGGCGAGATCAGCGAGGGCGAAAAGATAAATATAGTAGTTCCTACCGGCAACTTCGGTAATATCCTCGCAGGTTACTACGCTAAGCACATGGGCGTTCCCGTAAACAAGCTCATCTGCGCTTCCAACGCAAACAACGTTCTTACCGACTTCTTAAAAACAGGTATCTACGACAGAAACAGAGATTTCCACGCTACTATCTCTCCCTCTATGGATATTCTTATCTCTTCTAACCTCGAAAGACTGCTCTATATGCTCAGCGGCGAGAACGACGCGCTTATCAGAGAGTGGTTCGGCAAGCTTGCTTCCGAGGGCAGATATGAAGTTTCCGACGACGTCAAGAAGATACTCTTCGAGGAATTCTCGGCAGGCTGCTGCAGCGATGAAGAAACCAAGGCTACCATCAAGAAGATATATGACAAATATTCCTATACCTGCGATACCCACACGGCTGTTGCAGTAAAGGTATATGAGGATTACAAGGCTGCTACCGGCGATCAGACTAAGACCATCATCGCTTCCACCGCAAGCCCCTATAAGTTCTCCGGCTCTGTACTCTCCGCTCTCGGCGAGAATACCGAAGCTTCTGAATTTGAGCTTGTAGATAAGCTCGCCGAAGTATCGGGATTGGCTGTTCCTGCTTCGCTCGCGGCTCTTAAAGATAAGGACGTAAGATTTACTAAGGTCATTGATAAGACTGAGATGAAGGATTACGTTTTCTCTGCGCTCGGCATCTGATATGTACGCGCCCGCTCTTGCGGACGCATGAAGCTTATCTGCTCTTGAAAGTTTTGCACTCTGTTTCATCGCAGCAGTCGGGCTTAGAGCAGGTGCAGCTTACGTCGATCTTATCGGCGGTACATTCGCAGGCGTTCTTGTTGTGAATACAATTCTCAACGTTGCAGTGGATACCTCTGATACTGTTTTCCATTTTAGTTCGCTCCTTTGATCTTTTGTAGTATGCCGCTTGTTCGGCGTAAAAATATTATATCCGACGCTGCGAAAAATATACGTCGGAGAACGGAGGTTTTTGATTTGTCGCTGTTTGTTATTGCAGATCTGCATTTGTCCGTTTCGGTAAATAAGCCTATGGATATATTTGGCGGCTGGGACGATTACATGAATAGGATCCGTACTAACTGGCAGGCGAAAGTCAAAGACGGCGATACGGTAGTCCTGCCGGGCGATTTTTCGTGGGCGACCAAGCTTGAAGATACTCTGGAGGATTTCAGATTTCTTGCCTCGCTGCCTGGCGAAAAAATAATGCTCAAAGGCAATCACGATTACTGGTGGAGCACAATAACAAAAACGGAAAATTTTTTTAAGGCAAACGGCATCGAACGCGTAAAACTCCTGCACAATAATTTCTATCCTTTCGGCGACCGCGGCATTTGCGGTACGCGCGGCTGGATAAATGATAACGGCGAGCCTGCTGATAAAAAAGTGCTCATGCGCGAGGCTGTACGGCTTGAACTTTCTATCTCCGCAGCGGAAAAAGCGGGGTATAAGCCGCTCGTGTTTCTGCATTATCCGCCAGTTTACCTTACGGGCGTGAACGAGGAGATAATGGAGGTTTTGCACAAGCACGATATAAAAGAATGTTTCTACGGACATATCCACGGCAAAAAAGGCCACGCCTGCGCTGTAAAAGGCGAGTACCAAGGCATAAATTATCACCTGATTTCAAGTGATTATCTACAATTTGTACCAATGGACATAACCGAATTTGTACAAAGCGCCGAATAGTATGAAAACCACTAGAAATCTATAAAAAAGTATGCTATAATAAATAAGTTATTATAATATTTTAACGGAGGAATTTAAAATGAGTTTAAAGGCAGTAAATAATGTCGAAACGAATAAGTATGAGCTTGAGATAGAGATTTCGGCTGAAGATTTTGAAGCGGCTGTTCAGGCAGCGTATCAGAAAGCCAAGAAGAATATCTCCATCCCCGGTTTCCGCAAGGGCAAAGCTCCCCGCAAGCTTATCGAGAAAGAGTACGGCGAAAACGTATTCTATGAGGACGCAGTAAACGACATCGCCGGCGAGGCTATCGACTCCGCAGTTGCTGAGGCTAAGCTTGAGCTTGTTGCTCGCCCCGACGCAGAAGTTACCGCTGTAAGCAAGGAAAACGGCGTTACCCTCAAGGCTACCTGCATCACCAAGCCTGAGGTAACTGTTTCTGACTATAAGGGTATAGAAGTAGAAAAGATCGTCAATGCTGTAAGTGACGAGGACGTTGACAACAGAGCTAATTCCATCTGCGAGAAGAACGCAAGAATGATAACTGTTGACGACAGAGCTGCTCAGAACGGCGACTTCGTAAACATCGACTTCGAGGGCTTCAAAGATGGCGTTGCTTTTGATGGCGGCAAGGCTGAGGGCTTCGTTCTCGAGCTCGGCAGCGGTCAGTTCATTCCCGGCTTTGAGGATCAGATCGTTGGTCACAACGCAGGCGAAGAGTTCGACATCGACGTTACTTTCCCCGACGAGTATCAGGTAGAAGAGCTTAAGGGCGCTCCCGCAGTATTCAAGATCAAGCTCAACGAGATCCAGTACAAGGAAGTTCCTGCGCTTGACGACGACCTCGTAAAGGATTCCACCGAGTTCGATACCGTTGACGAGTACAAGGCTGACATCAGAAAGAGCATGGAAGAAGCCGCTGAAAAGGCTGCTGAAAACGAAGTTGAAGGCAAGCTCTTCGACGCAGTAGTTGAGAAGATGCAGGCTGAAGTTCCTCAGGTAATGTACGATAACCGCATCAACGAGATGCTTCAGGAGCTTTCGCAGCGCCTCGCACCTCAGGGCATAACCCTCCAGCAGTACTTCCAGTACACCGGTCAGAGCCTTGACGACGCTAAGAAGATGTATGAGGAGCAGGCTAAGAAGCAGGTAGACCTCAGACTGGCTCTCGAAAAGATCGCAGAGATCGAGAACATCGAGCCTACTGCTGATGAGATCGACGCAGAGTACAAGAGAATTGCAGAAGCTTACAATATCGAGATAGATCAGGTAAAGGCTGTACTTCCCGAAGACGGCGTAAAGCTTGACGTTGCAGTAAGCAAGGCGGTAGACCTTATCAAGGATTCGGCAGTTATCAAGTAATAACAGTTTATACTAAATTTCGCCCGCCTGTATTCGCGGGCGAAATGTGTATTAGCGAAAGGATACGTCAAATTTCGACCGTATCTTTAAAAAGACCCATTTTAGGAGGTAGTTTTATGGCATTGGTACCTTACGTAGTAGAACAGACGGGAAGAGGAGAGCGCAGCTACGATATTTACTCGCGCCTGCTCAATGACAGAATAATAATGCTCTGCGACCAGATCGACAACGCTACGGCAAGCGTGGTAATAGCTCAGCTTCTTTATCTTGAGGGACAAGACCCCGAAAAGGATATTGATCTGTATATCGACAGCCCCGGAGGAGTTATCACAGCCGGTATGGCAATATATGATACCATGCAGTATATCAAGTGCGACGTTTCGACAATTTGTATAGGCATGGCTGCTTCTATGGGCGCGTTCCTGCTTTCAAGCGGCGCAAAGGGCAAGCGCTTTGCTCTGCCTAACAGCGAGATCATGATACACCAGCCCCTCATCAGCGGCGGCGGCATATCGGGTCAGTGCACAGATATAAAGATAGCTTCTGACCATATGGTGAGAACAAGAGAAAATCTGAATCGTATACTTGCTGAAAATACCGGCAAGCCCATCGAGCAGATAAATATCGATACCGAGCGTGATAATTACCTTTCCGCGCAGCAGGCTGCTGATTACGGACTTATCGACAAGGTGATCGCTCACAGATAATTTTTAAGGATTGATAAAAATGGCGAACGATAATATCAAAAGATGCAGCTTCTGCGGAAAGCCCGAAACTAAGGTGCAGTATATCTTTTCTTCTGATAACAACCACATCTGCGACGAGTGCGTTGTACTTTGCTATAATCTGCTGAACAAGCAGCTTGAGATGAAAAATAACGATATAACTGCTGAATTTGCAGACGACGGCGGCGTACAGCTCCACACCCCCGCAGAGATCAAAGCGGTGCTCGACGAATACATCATCGGACAGGATCAGGCTAAGATCTCGCTGGCAGTAGCGGTTTATAATCATTATAAGCGCATACTCTCGCTCGAAGAGCACGGCGAAGATGATGAGGAAGACGTAGAGCTGCAAAAGAGCAATGTGCTGCTTCTAGGTCCTACCGGTACAGGCAAAACGCTGCTTGCGCAGACGCTCGCAAAGCTGCTAAACGTTCCTTTCGCGATAGCAGATGCTACTACTCTTACTGAGGCGGGCTATGTCGGTGACGACGTTGAAAACGTTCTGACGCGCCTTATCCAGGCAGCAGATTACGACGTTGAAGCGGCGGAAAAGGGAATAATCTACATCGACGAGATCGACAAGATCTCCCGCAAGTCGGAAAACACATCTATTACCCGCGATGTAAGCGGCGAGGGCGTTCAGCAGGCTCTGCTCAAGATAGTAGAGGGCACGGTTTCAAACGTTCCTCCGCAGGGCGGCAGAAAACACCCGCATCAGGAATTTATCCAGATAGATACGAAGAATATACTCTTCATCTGCGGCGGCGCATTCGAGGGACTGGAAGCAGTTATCAAAAAGCGCACCGATTCTTCCTCCATGGGCTTCGGCGCTAACGTTTCCAAAAAGGACGAAGAGCACAACATTATGAAAAAGGTAGTTCCGCACGACCTCGTGAAGTACGGGATAGTGCCTGAGCTGGTCGGCAGACTGCCCGTTATCACCGTGCTTGATGAGCTGGACGAAAACGCGCTTTGCAGAATACTGACCGAGCCGAAAAACTCGCTGATAAAGCAGTACACAAAGCTCTTCAAGCTTGACGGAATAGAGTTTGAGATCACCGATGAGGCTAAGCTGGAGATCGCGAAAATGGCTATCGGCCAGAAAACAGGCGCTCGCGGACTGCGCGCTATCGTAGAAAACGCGCTGACGAAGATAATGTTTGAAGCGCCGTCTGATAAGCAGATAACAAAAGTTGTCATCACTGACAAGACGGTAAAAGGCGAAGAGCCCCCGCAGATCACCCGCTCGGAGGATTCGCCCAGACTTGAAGCAAAATAATGTACAAAAGATCTGCTCGATTTTCGGGCAGATTTTTTTCTTGACAATTGTGCAAATATGATGTATAATAAAATATAGTATTAAAATTATATTTCGGAGTGGTGAAAGTGCATAAAAATGCAAAAACTATCATTTGCTCAGTTGTCACAACCTGCATTATGCTGACCTCGCAGCTCGGCGCAGAGGCTTACGGCGTGGCTGAGAGCGGATATATAGATGAAGCGATCGGCGTGACGGAAACTGCTGATGAGAATATCTGCCGGCATAGGTTTGGCAGCTGGCATTTCGTCAAAAAGCCTACCTGCACTAAGGACGGCGCAAAAACGCGAAGCTGCGCCATTTGCGGCGAGGTCGAAAGCGTCAAGCTCAACAGGCTTGGGCATAAGTTCGCCACTAAGCAGGTGCAGCCCGACTTTCTCCACAACGGCTACTCAAAGCATACCTGCATGCGCTGCGGATACGTCTATAAAGACACCTACGTCGATAAAAATATCCTTCGCGCTCCGAAAGATCTCGGTTACGCTTCGCAGGTCAACTCGGTAAAGCTGAGCTGGAGCAAGGTGCTTTACGCCGACGGCTACCGCGTTTATATGTACAGCGGCGGCAAATGGCGCAAGGTCGCGACCGTCAAGAGCGGCTCGTCTTACAAGATAGCAGGGCTGAAACCGGGCAAGTATAAATTCCGCGTTGGGGCGTATGTGCGGCAGTCGGGCAAGGTAGTGTCGGGCAAAAACGCCTCCTGCACGGCAGTCACTAAGCCGAAGTCGGTAAAGCTCATCAGCGCGGATGCGAAAAAGAGCACGGCTACCGTTTCGTGGAAAGCCGAGGATTGCAGCGGGTACGAGGTATACATCAGGCACGGCGCGAATTGGAAGCGCGTAAAGACACTCGCCAAAGGCAGCAAATACAAGATAACGGGTCTGAAAAAGGCGACGAGCTATAAGGTAAAAGTTCGCGCTTTCTTCACCGACTCAGACGGCGTGCGGCAGTACGGTGAGTTCTCGCGCACGCTGAATTTCAAGACAAAGAAGTGAATCTATGCAGGATAAATTAGTCAGATGGTGGGATAAATGGGCAGTGAAAATACTCATCTTTGCGGCAGTTCTCGGCGTTGCCCTTTTCGCGGCAACGTACAGCCTGCAATTCATCGCTACAACTATCTACTCCGTCATCATGGCTATGGTCATGGTGCGCCGAAAAGAGCACCTCTCGATATGGCTGACCTGCTTCGTCATTCTGATGTATGTTCTTATCTTCACGATACCGCCGCTGTATCTGCACTCTGCAAGCGTCGCAAGATACAAATTGCAGCGCGGCTACATAGGACTTTACAACAATGTCAAAGAACCGAGCGGGCTGCCCGATTACGCTGACGATATGCAGGAGCTGAAATTTGAATATTCGGCAAGCGTAGGCAAACACATAGGCTATTACAGCGTGAGCTTTACTACTGCGCGCGAAAATGCGGAAGCGTATGAGGCGCAGCTTGCGAAAAAAGCAAAGCACGCTGTACCGCTGAGGAAGTTCAAAAACGGCGCTGAGATAGGCGGCGAGAAGATAACGCTTCGTCTGGACGAAAGCTGGAAGAAGTATTACAACAGCGAAAGCTCCGCCATGCTCTACATCCTGACTCACGATGTGCGCGGCAATGACCCGTTACTCTCAGCAGCGGTGATAGACCCCGCTGCGGGCAAGGTGCTGTTTTTGCAGATGGGTTACAAATAAGTATTCGTCCGAGGGGCAAGCAAAAACCGCCTTTCGGACGTTTCCATTTTTTCAGCATAATCTGCTTTTACGATACATATATTTTATTACACAAAAAATATATGTATTGGGGTGAGAAGATGAGCCTTACTGACAAGTGCCGTCCGATAATGCTCGGCGAGTACATGGTAAGCAAGAGGGCTACCGTAAGGGCGGCGGCGAAACAGTTCGATATTTCAAAATCTACTGTTCATAAAGACATACGCGAGCGCCTGCCCGACTTAGAACCTGAGTTGTATAAAGAAGTGGCGAAGCTGCTGGAGCTTAATAAACAGGAACGTCATATCAGGGGAGGCATGGCTACCAAACACAAGTACGAGCTGCAAAATATGCTCAGAGAAAAAAATCGCGAAGATGATAAAAATTTATAAAATACTCTTGATTTTGTGCCGAAATAGTAGTAAAATATAAATATAGGTTTAACTTTGCAAATATTTATTTGAAAGGAAGTAATCAAAGATGTCAAAGGAATTTATCGTTGAAACATCTGCAAGACACGTTCACGTAACTAAGGAAACGCTCGAGGTGCTTTTTGGCGCAGGCCACGAGCTTACTAAGAAAAAGGATCTTTCTCAGCCGGGTCAGTTTGCCTGCGAAGAGAGAGTTACCGTTGTAGGACCTAAGAAAGAGCTGGCTAACGTATCTATCCTCGGTCCCTGCCGCAAGGCTGACCAGATAGAGCTTTCGGCTACCGACGCACGTTCTATCGGCATAGCAGCACCCGTTCGCGAGTCGGGCGACGTAGCAGGCTCTGGCGCATGTAAGCTGGTAGGCCCCTGCGGAGAGGTAGAGGTAAAGGAAGGCGTTATCGTAGCTAAAAGACATATCCATCTTACACCTGCCGACGCTGAGGAGCTTGGCGTTACAAACGGCGAAATAGTAGCGGTAAAGATCGACTCTGCTGACAGATCGGCTATTCTCTGCGATACCGTTTGCCGCGTAAGTGAGAACTACGCAAGAGCGATGCACATCGACACTGACGAATCCAACGCAGTAGGCGCGGGCAGAAACCAGATGGGCGTTATCGTAAAGCTTTGATTTTTTGAATACATAAAAATGCGCGTCGGAGTTATATTCGGCGCGTTTTTTACTTTAAATATGAAAAAAATTTGCGTAAGTGCTTGAAATAAAATGATTTTTGTGTTATACTTTAATTAGGTAAATCGGTTTGACAATAACGTGAATGATATACACTTGACAAAAGGAGAATTTATATATGAAATGCCCTTTTTGCGGATACCCCGACACAAAAGTTATCGACTCGCGCCCAAGCGAATCGAAAAAGCGCCGCCGCCGCGAATGTACAAACTGCGGAAAACGCTTTACGACTTATGAGGTTATAGAAAAGCCGCTGCTGATGGTGTACAAGCGCGACTCCAGCTTTGAGCCTTTCGATAAGGTCAAGCTTTTCAAGGGTCTGCAAAACGCTATCAAAAAGCGCCCTGTGAGCGTTGACGATATGAACGCGCTGGTGGATAACATCGAAAACACCTTCGCGAACCGTATGCAGACGGAAACTACCACCGAAGAGATAGGCGATATGGTGCTCGACGGGCTGAAAAAGCTCGACCACGTTGCCTACGTCCGCTTCGCTTCGGTCTATAAAGATTTCGCCGACGTAGATTCTTTTATTCAGATAATCTCAGAGCTTTCAGCCGATAAGGATAAGTCTGCGGGCAAGCCTGCAAAAAAAGACGAAGATAAATAAGTAAAAAAATAACCTCCTGCATCTCTGCGGGAGGTATTTTTGTGTCTGTATGACTGTTTGATCTGCGTAAAATTATTCGTAAAGCGGATATTTCTTGCAAACTTCGGTGACCATAGCTCTTATCTCGTCAGCCTTGTTGTCGAAATCGGAAGCGGTGAGGTAGATAGCCTGCGCGATAACGTCCATATCTTCCTCAACAAGGCCTCTGGTGGTAACTGCGGGCGTGCCTATTCTTACGCCGCTGGTAACGAAAGGCTTCTCGGGGTCGTTGGGGATAGCGTTCTTATTTACGGTGATGTAAACTTCGTCAAGCTTCTGCTCCAGATACTTGCCGGTAATGTGGAAAGGTCTGAGGTCTACGAGCATGAGATGGTTGTCAGTGCCGCCCGAAACGAGGTCGAAACCTCTCGAAAGCAGACCCTTAGCCAGAGCCTGAGCGTTCTTTACTATCTGCTCGCCGTATGCCTTGAATTCGGGCTTGAGGGCTTCGCCGAAGCAAACAGCCTTGCCTGCGATAACGTGCATGAGCGGGCCGCCCTGAGTGCCGGGGAATATCGCGGAATTTATCTTCTTAGCGAGGTACTCGTTGTTGGTAAGGATAAGTCCGCCTCTCGGGCCTCTCAGGGTCTTGTGGGTGGTGGTGGTGGTAATATCTGCATAAGGTACGGGGGACTGGTGCTGACCTGCGGCAACAAGACCCGCGATGTGCGCCATATCTACCATGAAATATGCGCCTACTGCCTTTGCTATGGTCGAAAGCTTCTCAAAGTCGATGGCTCTGGGGTAAGCGCTCGCGCCCGCTACTATGAGCTTTGGCTTGCACTTGTTAGCCTGCTTGTACAGCGCTTCGTAGTCGATGAAGCCCTCGTCGTTCACGCCGTAGGGTACGAAATTGAAGTACTTGCCCGAGAGGTTTACGGGCGAGCCGTGGGTGAGGTGTCCGCCTGCGTCAAGGCTCATGCCCATTACGGTGTCGCCGGGCTGGAGCAGTGCGAAGTAAACGGCGGTGTTTGCCTGAGCGCCCGAGTGCGGCTGAACGTTAGCGTACTTAGCGCCGAAAAGCTTGCACGCACGCTCGATAGCTATCTTTTCTACAACGTCAACGCATTCGCAGCCGCCGTAGTAGCGCTTGCCGGGGTAGCCCTCAGCATACTTGTTGGTGAGCACCGAGCCCATAGCCGCCATTACCGCGGGGGATACGATGTTCTCGCTCGCGATAAGTTCGAGATTTCTTCTCTGTCTTGCAAGCTCGGTTTCCATAGCCTTGCCGACTTCTTCGTCAAAGCCCTCTACAAATCCGATAGTGTCCATGATCTTCATGTGAATTATACTCCTAACTTTTCAGGGCGGGTAAGCCCATTAGTTTTATACACTACTATTATACTATATTTTTTTGCAGATTGCAAGACATTTAGTCAAAAAATTCACGCAAAAAATAATTTTGCGAATATTGAAGCAAAGATAAAGCCAGCGGCGTCGGCGGCTAGGCAGGCGGCGAATATGCGCGCCCCCGCGCGGCGCTTTACAGCCCCATAATATACGGCTATGGTGTATAGGGTAGTTTCAGTAGCGCCCATCATGACGCAGGCTGTGCGCGCGGCAAGGCTCTCCGCAGGCACGGAGGATAGTATGTTTTCAAGCACGGCGAGCGACCCGCTGCCCGATATAGGGCGTATCAGCATTAGCGGCGTGCACTCGGCAGGAAAGCCCAGCGCCGATGTCAAAGGCTCTAGCAGACCGCTCAGCGCCTGCGAAGCGCCCGACCCGCTGAACATCTCGATAGCCGTCATAAGCAGTATCAGCGTGGGGCAAAGCTCGGCGGCGGTCTTTAGGTTCTCCATCGCCCCTTCGTAAAATGCGGCGCATACGTCCACCCGCTTGAAGCAGGCTGTCAGCAGGATAACGGCTATGAATATCGGCACGGCGGCGCTCATCGCGCGTCCCCCTTTCTTACGGCGAATATCATGCGCACCAGCACCAGCCCGAAGATGAGCGTGCAGGCAGAGGTCAGAATGGTAGGCAGGGTGCAGTCCCATGGGTCGGGCGCGCCGTGCTCCAGCCGCATAGCGCTCACCGTCATCGGTATAAGCTGTATCGAAGCGGTGTTGAGCAGTATGAATGTAGCGATGTGCCGCCTTTTGAGGGCGCTCTCGGGCTGTTTGCAAAGCTCTTTCATAGCGGCTATGCCGAGCGGCGTTGCGGCGTTGCCCAGCCCTAGCAAGTTGGCGGTGATGTTGAGCGATATGGACTTCTTCGCGGCGGGGTCGGGCAGAGCTTTAAAGAGCATACCGAGCGGCTTTTGCAAAAGTTTGTTGAGGGCGTTTGTGATACCGCACTTCTCCGCCACAGCCATCAGCCCGCCCCATAGCGCCATCGCCCCCGCAAGGTCTATGCAGAGCGAAACGGCACTGCCGCACCCCGTAAGCGCCGCGGCGGACACCCCGCCCGTGTCGCCCGTGTAAAAACTGTACAAAACAGAAGCCGAGATCATGGCTGAAAGGATAAAAACCAGCATAATTGCGTACCTTCTTTTGACAAATTGTTAAAAAACTCTTAAAAAATGCGATAAATTGCGAAAATTTGCCGAAAGGTATTGACATATATCGGCATAATGTTGTATAATATACCTATCATAAGTCATTTGTTCAAGGGTATTTGCCCTAAATGTATTTAGAAAAGGGGATTTTTGTTATGAAATCTACAGGTATTGTAAGAAATGTTGACGACCTCGGAAGAATCGTTCTTCCTATCGAGATCAGACGTACTTTTGACCTTAGCGCTAAAGATCAGGTCGAGATCTACACTGACAACGATATGATCATTCTCAAGAAGTTCCAGAGAAATTGCGTATTCTGCAAGAGCCCTGAGGACATCGTTGAGTACAAGGGCAAGGCTGTATGCTCTGAGTGCATGGCTGAGCTCAAGGGCAACAAGGAGTAATCAATTACATATCAAATGTAGAGGAAAGAGAGCCATAGCGGCTCTTTTTCTTTTTATATGCTTGTACGGCGGGGGATATGCCGCAAGAATTTTGTACAAATTATAGATTTAGTCATGAAATATCAATAATAGTGCGGTATAATAAAAGTTATTGTGCAGACGAATGCTCTGCAACACTATTTGGAATGGGGAAATAATAATGTCGTCAAATACAGCCCGCGCAGATCTCCTAAACGGGCTAAAAGACAGCGTGCCGATAGGGCTGGGCTACCTTTCGGTATCTTTCGGCGTGGGCATACTGGCTGTAAATTCGGGGCTTTCGGTGCTCACGGCTGTTATCATCTCAATGACCAACCTCACGTCGGCGGGGCAGGTCGCGGGGATAGGCGTTATCGCGGCGGGGGGCGGCTATTTTGAAATGGCGCTCGCCCAGCTTATAATAAACCTGCGTTACGCGCTGATGAGCCTTTCGCTCTCGCAAAAGCTGGATGGCAAATTTACCGTGCTGAGCCGCCTTGCGGTGTCTTTCGGCATTACGGACGAGATATTCGCCGTGGCTTCGGGCAAGAGCGGCGAGGTGTCGAAGCACTACATGGCGGGGCTTATCTCGCTGCCTTTCGCGGCGTGGACGCTGGGCACACTGCTTGGCGGGTGCGCGGGCGAGATATTGCCCGACAGGCTGAAAGACGCGCTGGGGATAGCCATCTACGGAATGTTCATCGCGATATTCGTGCCCGCTGCGCGGAAAGCTGTCGGCGTGCTGGCGGTGGTGCTGCTCTCCGCCGCGATAAGCTGCGCGCTGAGGTACATACCCGTGTTCTCGGGCGTTTCGCAGGGCTTTTCCATCATAATCTGCGCCGTCATAGCGGCAGGCTTTGGCGCGGTATGCTTCCCGAAAGCTGAGGAAGGGGGCGGCGGCTCGTGAATATGCAGACGGTAATCTACATCGCGATAATGGCGGGCGTGACCTACCTTATCAGAATGTTGCCGATAATGGTCTTTCGCCGCAAGATAAAGTCGCAGGTGGTGCAAAGCTTTCTCTATTACGTCCCATACGCTGTGCTGGGGGCTATGACGATACCCGCGGTGTTTTACTCTACGGGCAGCATGGCAGCTTCGGCGGCGGGCTTTGCGGCAGCTTTCGCGGCGGCGTTCTTCGGGCGCTCGCTGATAACGGTAGCGCTTGCGGCAAGCGCGGCGGCTTACGCGGTAATGCTGATATTTTAAAAACAGCCACTCGTTTTTGCGAACGGGTGGTTTTTGCATACAGAGTGCACGGGGCACAGTCAATAAAGTTATTTTGCAAAGTGCTCGCAAGCCCTTGATTTTGCTGGGTAAATAGCACTTTGCACGAAACCCGACCGTGCAAAATGCGTGGAAATATCAGGAGGGCACTTTGCATGAAATAAGCCTTGCAAAGTGCTAAACACCCAGTAAATACAGGCGTTTCAGAGCACTTTGCAAAATAAGAATATTGTGCTTAGGGAGAGTGGCGAGCGGCGTGATACTGCAAACCTACGACATAATAAAGACCGCCGAGCAGTACAGCTGCATCGACGGTCAGTTGAGGTTTTTTAGGGAGGCTGTATTTACAGCAGTTCTGCTAAATCGTCTCTGCCGTAATGTTTGTAATAATCAGCCAGATCAAAATTTCCTTTTTGAACGATACCGCCGCCATTGGCAGGCTCAAGTTTGTCAAACTTCAAATCAGTATCAGCTCCCGCGTCTATAAGCACCTTTACCGTGGCTTTAGAAGCATAAACCGCTGTTTCTAAAGCGTTATCGGGTATTTCCATGCCGTTGTCAATAAGATATTTTACTATCTCGCTGTTTATTGAATTTATATTCATCTCAAAATTGCTCGGTCTTGGGGTGAAATTCGGGTGGCTTGTATCCTCTAGCTGTTCGGTGTATTCCGGACATTGGTCAAATTCTCTCGACCATTCATCACCGTCTTTAAAATCGTACCATAGTTGATTTAAGTCAGCGCCTTGGCTTTGTACCAGCTTTATCAGCTCTAAGTCCTGAGATCTGATCGCGTCGGAGAGATCATACGCCTGTAAAGTTCGTCCTTTTTTATATAGATATTCAGCTACATCATATTGAACATCAGATGCACTGAGCAAATGAAAATCAATTCCTTTCTCATCAATGAAAAAATCTATATATTTTTTTGCGCTTTTCAGATCAATTTTATCCGAGAATAAATTTGCGGCATAGTTTTCGTTTATCGGCTCATGCTTTTTCTCCATATAGTCATACAGCTTTAGAAATTCATCAAAGTCGTAATCGTTAGATTCAATACAGGAACCGAGTATTCCGTATAACGGCTTTTCAAGAAAATCATCATAAAGATCGTAGTCATTTTTTATCAAGACATCAAAAATATCATAATAATGATAATATGCAGCCACATCAAAACAATCTGTGTTCAGATTATATTCTTTAGTTTTTTCAAGTGCCATTATATCTTTGATAAAATATTCAAGCATTTCTGCATTATCACAGCTGATTATAGCGCTTACAGCAGGATTTTTGCTCCATTCTTCACCATATATCCCGAGAAGCTCCTCGTATTGTTTTACCGTGCCAAAAGCTTGTGTATATGTGAATAATACTTCAAACTCGTCATCGCTGATTGCAGAGCCTTTTGCCGCTTCAAGAGCATTTTCAATATCTCCTGTTACAGCATACGTCAAATAATCCGGTAAGTTAAGTGTTCCGCCGTTATCAATGTATTGTGAAACTACATATTGAATAGCTTTGGGCGATTGGATAAATTTATAATATTTTGATTCCAACCCCTCTTTCTCGATAAATTCCTTGCGCACGGTAAGCCCTTGGTTAGTTAAATAGTCAAAAACCTTAAAACTATTAAGGTTATTAACATTGTTATCAATGCAACATTCCAAAAGATTTCCTAAAATATCATCATCTACAGATCTTAGATCTACTTCTTTACTGGAAAGGTATTGCAAATTATCAACACCTACTGCTTCGTAATCTGTAACTGAATTATAAATATATGATGAGCCATTAGGGGTTGACATATATAAATCAGCACCATTTTCCAAAGCTATATCAGCCATTTGATAAGCTATATTTCTTGGGCAGTTGGCTGTATAAAGCAGATTCATTAAAAGCGTGTTGGAAGATGAAATAGAGTCCAAATCAAAATCAGGGTACTTCTCGTAAAGTTCCTTAAACAGCTCGATATTGCCGTTTTTTACTGCCTGAGCAAATACGTCTTCAATATCGTTTTCGCTGTTTATTACTTTTGCGATCTTGCTTTTCAACCCGCACCCGCAAGAAAACACCATCACCGAGCAAACAGCCATCGCAAACACTCGTTTTAACATAAAATTCCTCCTACTGCATTATCGGGTAAGCCGCTCAGCCTTCACCCCTCAGCCGCAAACCCTATCTCATTTATCTTCGCATACTTTTCCGCATACGAACCCGCTTTTCCCTTTATCGTCAGACTGTCGCAGTCCTCAAACGCGGTCTCCGCTATCTCGCTGACCGTTTCGGGAATGTATATCTCCTTTAAATCTCTGCAATGCGCGAACGCTTTGCTGCCTATTGCCGTAACGCTCTCCGGAAGCTCTAAAGTTTCCAAAGACTCGCAGTACATAAACGCTCTCTTCGGTATGTTGTCCACCTTCGGCGGGATATTTACCTCTTTCAGCCCCTTGCACATTTGAAAAGACTGCGGCCCTATCGACTCCAGCGTGTCGGGAAATTCCAGCTTCTCTAAGCTTTCGCAGCCGCTGAAAGCGTCTGTTCCTATCGTTTTCAACCCGTCATTGAACGTGATAGACGTCATGCTCTTGCAATCGCTGAAAGCGGATTCGCTGATGACCGTTAGTCCCTCGGGGCAGGTAAATTCCTTTAATCCGGTGCAGAGCCTAAAACAGCAGAACCCTATCTCCGTCTGCGACTTAGGCAGCTCTATCTTTTCCAAAGTTTCACATGCATTAAATGCGCCTTTGATCTCCTGGAGATCTTCGGGGAAGTACAGCTCTCTGATATTGAACATATAGTCAAGATAATAGTGATCGTCATTGTGATCGTCATTCGTATCGCCAAATTTCCACATCGGCGGCCCCGCGACATTCACGACCTTTTTCCCGTCGATCTCTTCGGGCACATGAACTACCTCGTCGCTGCCGAAATAGTAGCTTATCACAATGCCCTCGTCGCCAAACGTATTTCCCCATTCGTCCGAATACCCCGCCGCGTCGATGTACACATAGCCCGTATCCTTTTTTATGGTGTGGCCCTTTTTCTCCAACTCGTTGTAGAAATCTTTTTCCTTATCGGTAAGCATATCCCAAGCCGAAACTTCGGAGCTTGTATCCGCGCTGACCACCGCATTTGAGCCGACCGCCGACCCAGCTTCCGCCTTACCCTTATCCCCGCAGGAAACCAAAGCCGCCGCCATCGATGCAGTCAGCGACAATATCATAATTCTTTTTGCTGTACGCATAATCATTCTCCCTATATAACAGTATATTGACGTATTGTTCATGCTTTTTTATTATACTATGATCTCACTGAAAAATCAATAGTCAAACGCAAAAAAGCAGACGCCGATAAAAACGTCTGCTTTCGCATTTTGCAGTGCGGGTAACAGGACTTGAACCTGCACGGTGTTGCCAATAGAACCTAAATCTATCGCGTCTGCCAATTCCGCCATACCCGCATTTTTGATGTGATATTCACAATATATCTATTTTACCATATCTCACCCCCTCTTGTCAAGCCCTTTCGCAATATTTCTTCGCCGCTTTAAAAAATTCATAATTTCTGTATGGACAAACCGCCGTAATAATGCTATAATAGATAATGTATATTCATCATCGGAGGTATATTTTATGGCAGAGATAATCAAAAAAGAAAATATTCGCAATTTCTGCATTATCGCTCATATAGATCACGGCAAATCTACTCTTGCCGATAGAATTCTTGAACTTACCGAAACAGTCGCCCTGCGCGATATGGAAGACCAGCTTCTCGATAATATGGACATCGAGCGCGAACGCGGCATTACTATCAAGGCGCGCGCTGTTCGCCTAAAATACCACGCTGACGACGGCGAGGACTATATCTTTAATCTGATAGACACCCCCGGCCATGTTGACTTTAATTACGAGGTATCCCGCTCGCTCGCCGCCTGCGAGGGCGCAGTGCTCGTCGTGGACGCTTCGCAGGGTATAGAGGCGCAGACTCTTGCCAATACTTACCTTGCTATCGAGCACGACCTCGAAGTGCTGCCCGTTGTAAATAAGATAGACCTGCCCTCTGCCGACCCCGAAAGGGTCTGCCAGGAGATAGAGAACGTCATAGGCATACCCGCCCTCGACGCACCGCGCATTTCCGCTAAGACGGGCGTGAATATAAAAGAGGTGCTCGAGCGCGTTATCACCGATATTCCCGCGCCGAATGGCAGCGATGACGAACCTTTGCAGGCGCTTATCTTCGACAGCTATTACGACCAGTACAAGGGCGTTATCATCTACGTTCGCGTTATGCAGGGCGTTCTGCGCGCGGGCGATACTATAAAGCTTATGGCTACCGACGCGCTTTTCCAGACCGTAGAGGTCGGCTATATGGGCGCTACCGACCTTGTGCCTATCGGCGAACTGCACGCGGGCGAGGTAGGCTACATCTCCGCTTCTATCAAGTATATTGGCGATACGCGCGTGGGCGATACCGTTACCCTTGCCGATTCGCCGTGCGCCGAGCCGCTGCCGGGCTACAAAAAGGTCAACCCGATGGTGTATTCGGGCGTTTACCCTGCCGACGGCGCGAAATATCCCGACCTGCGCGACGCACTGGATAAGCTTGCGCTAAACGACGCCTCGCTTACTTACGAGCCTGAAACTTCCGCCGCGCTGGGCTTCGGCTTCCGCTGCGGCTTCCTCGGTCTGCTGCATATGGAGATAATACAAGAGCGTTTAGAGCGCGAGTACAACCTCGACCTCATCACTACCGCGCCGAGCGTTATCTATAAGGTGCACCTCACCGATGGCTCTACCGTTATGATAGACAACCCCTCGAATTACCCCGACCCCGCCGTTATCGCTTCGGCGGAAGAGCCTATGGTAAAGGCTGATATTTACACGCCGCCCGAATTTGTAGGCAATATCATGGAGCTTTGTCAAGACCGCCGCGGCAATTTCAAGAATATGGAGTATCTGGACGAAAACCGCGTTGACCTGCATTACGAGCTGCCGCTGAACGAGATAGTCTACGATTTCTTCGACGCGCTGAAATCACGCACAAAGGGCTACGCTTCCTTCGATTACGAGATGATGGGCTACCAGCCCAGCAAGCTTGTGAAGCTCGACATAATGCTAAACGGCGATATTGTTGACGCTCTATCGTTCATAGTCCACGCTGACAGCGCCTATACGCGCGGCAGAAAGATATGCGAGCGGCTGAAAGAAAATATTCCCCGCCAGATGTTTGAAGTGCCGATACAGGCGGCGATAGGCGGCAAGGTCATCGCGCGCGAAACTGTAAAAGCCATGCGCAAGGACGTCCTCGCTAAGTGCTACGGCGGCGACATTACCCGTAAGAAAAAGCTGCTGGAGAAGCAGAAAGAGGGCAAAAAGCGTATGCGCCAGCTCGGCAGCGTAGAAGTGCCGCAGGAAGCTTTCATGTCGGTGCTAAAGCTGGACGACAACTGATAGATATAGCAAAGAAAGGAAATAAAATGAAAGATCTCGACCGTGCAATGAAGTATTTCATCGGGTTTGCGCTTGGCTCAGCGGTCGCACTGCCGCTTTTGGGCGAAGTATACGCAAATATCTCAAAGGGGATAGCCCTCTTCCTCGCAGCGGCATGGGCAGTATGGGCGGGTGTGAAATTCTCCTCGCTCAGCCTGAAAAGCGCTATGCTGGGCGTTACCTCATACGTCTTTTCCTCAGTGATACTCAGCTTCATCGGCTATTTGGCGATACACCCCGCCGTTCGCCGCTGGATAGAGGGGCACTCGGTGTACTTCGAGCTTTCGCTGAGCGAGTGGGCGCGCTACTGGGGCAGTGCATTTCTGCTGCTGCTGATCTCCTACGTTGTATATTTTGCCAGATTTGGATTATCAAAGGCAGCGGGCAAGCTGAGATCAGACAGCGAAAAGACTGCTTCGGCGATAGAGAACGCCTTTGAGGACGACGATAAATGACAGGACTTTACATTCATGTCCCTTTCTGCATACGCAAGTGCCCCTACTGCGATTTTTACTCAAAGCCGTATTCGGCGGAGCTTGCCGAGCTGTATGTAAACGCCGTCTGCCGAAACGTCGCGGCGCTCAAAGAGCTTGATATTACTGCGGATACTGTTTACTTCGGTGGCGGCACGCCCTCTCTGCTGACGGCTGAGCAGGTGTACGATATATTGGACAGCGTACAAAAAAACGTACACTTACATTCTCCCGAGATAACGCTCGAGGGCAACCCGAGCAGTTTGACTTACGAAAAGCTTGCGGGGTACAGAGCGGCGGGGGTGAACCGCCTTTCGGTAGGGGTGCAGTCGGCGGATAACAGCCAGCTGAGGTTTTTGGGGCGGCTGCACGACGCGGACAAAGCTTACGCTGCGGTGTATGCGGCTCAGCGGGCGGGGTTTGAGAACATCTCCTGCGACCTTATGCTCGGGCTTGCGGGGCAGGACATAGCTTCGCTGACGGCGAGCATAGAGCGGCTGACCGACCTGCCGATAACCCACCTCTCGGCGTATATGCTGAAAATAGAGCAGGGCACGGCTTTTGACTGCGAAGCGGTGCGCGGGCGCGTGGCGGACGACGACCTAATGAGCGAGCTGTATCTCGCGATGTGTGCGCAGTTGGCGGACAAGGGCTTCGAGCATTACGAGATATCGAATTTTGCAAAACAGGGCTATCGCTCGCGGCACAACATGAAGTACTGGCAGCTGGAAAAGTACATAGGCATAGGCCCTTCGGCGCACTCGGACTTTCACGAAAAGCGCACCGCCTGCCCCGCGGACATACAGGCTTTCGTGGCGGCAGATGTACAAAAAAACGTACTCATAGAGGAGAACATAGACCGCTTTGAGGAGTACCTGATGCTCGCTCTGCGGCTGAGCGACGGCGTGGACTTTGACGAGCTTGCGCGGCGGGGCGGCAGGGATACGGCTGAGAGCATTTTTGCCGAAGCGCGGCAGCTGGAAAAACACGGGCTTGTGAAGTTTCACGGCGGCGGCTTCTCGCTGACGGACGACGGCTTTTTGCTATCTAATTCAATAATAGTTCATTTGTTGGATTGTCGCAAATGCACAAAATAAGTCAAATATTGTTGTGCAGGTCTACAATATATGTTTTTTTGCTTGCACCGAGCCGTTTAAAATGGTATAATAATATAAGCTGAGGACTTTGTTAGAGAGGTTCAAATTATGAAAAAGATCGCACTGCTTCTTGCGGTCGCGATGGCGTTTTCGGCAGTAGGCTGCGCGTCTAAAGACGATAAGCAGGAGATAGTCGTGCCCATCTACCAGACCGATAAGATAGATTATAAAACTGAAAAAGCCGAGATAGGCGATATTTCGCAGAAATACTACGTTGACGGCCGCTTCGATTACCCGTATTACGAAAAAGTTTCGTTCAAGATAGACGGCATGATCGAGTCGGTGAGCGTTGAGGAAAACGACCCCGTGGAAAAGGGCGACCTGCTCTGCACACTCGTTTCGGACGATCTGGACGACCAGCTGGCGGAAAAGAAGCTGTATATAGACCAGGCGCAGAAGTCTGTAAACACACTGCAAAGCGAGGGCGGCTCGGCTAACGAGATACAGCTTGCGCAGACTGAGCTTGAGCTTCAGCAGCTTGAATATCAGCATTTGGAAGATTCGCTCGAAAATTACAAGGTATACGCGCCCTGCAACGGAGTTTTCCGAAGCGACGGCAAGACATCTTTTGAAAACAACATCGACGACCAGCGCGGCGCTGAGAATATCATCGTCGAGGGGGCGAAGGTGACGGCAGGGCAGTCTTTCGGCGTGGTATCAGACCATTCGCAGCAGTATTTGGTATGCGACGTTTACGACAATGCGCTTGAAAATGTAAATTTTGGCACAAAGGTCGAGCTGGAGCAGGGTGTAGTTTCGGCAAAGGGCAAGGTGATAGACATTATAGAGAGCACTGTGGGCGGCGGAAAGGTATTCACCTACGTCATAGAGCCGGATAAGGACGCCGATATAAGCGACCTGGGCGTGCAGTGCCGCTTTGACGTATACTCTAAGCTCGACACCGTTATCGTGCCCTCAAAGGCCGTGAAAAAATCTAAAGACAGAACGTATGTCAACCTGCTTATAGACGGCTCGAAGATAGAGCAGGACGTAGAGGTGGGCATAGAAGATGATAAACAGACCGAGATCCTTAGCGGTCTGAGCGGCGGCGAAGACGTTATCATAAATTGACCCGCCGAAAGCTCTATTTGGGAGGAATTGTGGAATGAAAGAGATAATGAACGATGTTTGGGTAAAGCGCTGCATTTCGGTCTTTACCGCGGCTTACGCGGCAGTTATCACGCTGCTGACCTACGCCACATTCTTGTACGATCTGGAATTTGTGTCGGACAAAATGGCGCCTTTTCTTGTGATATACGCGGGCTCTTCGATAGTTTTCATGCTGCTCATGATATACACGCGCGAGATGTTTATGACAAAGCTTATCAGCGTGCTGCTGCTGCCGATAGTTTTCTTCCTCTTGCTTTTCAATATCGGAAACGGCAACTGGGTGCTGATAATACCGCCTTTCATTGTGGCGATAGTGATGTTCTTCGCGGCGGGCACTAACGAATCGGTAAAAGTTATAATGGGCACTATCTACCTGCTGCTGTATGTACTGGGAATAGTTGCATACGTTGTCTGCAATATGCTCTTCGGCGGCTCAGACGTTGAAACGGTGCTCACCCCATATCTGGATAAAGATACCTCTGTGTACTCCTACTACAAGAACGAGATGGGGCATTTGTCTGAGGTAGTTGACGAGGAAAACACCATCTCGCCCGACGGCAGATACCGCTTTTACATCTCTGACGTTAAGGACAGCGACAAGGGCTGCGTGAAGATATACGTAGTGCCAAACGGACAGGACATAAACCTAAAATTCTTCTCGCTCAACCAAAAGGGCATACGCAAGACCATCACCCGCAACGGCACGCGCGGCATAGTACCCGACGTAGGCTGGGTGGTAACTGAGAACGACGTGCTGGCGATACAGTTCCGCCTGACGCCTGAGTCCTCGCTGAAACAGTCGAAGATAACGACTATGCCGAAGAAAAACTACTTCGAGTTCCTCGGAATATCGTAATAGCTTGATGATTTAGATATAGAAAATGCCCGAACGCTGCTTCGGGCTATTTTTTACCGGAAAGGAAGGCTGAACGATGATGGATAGCAAAGAAAAGGAAAAGCTGATAGAGAAAGTAAACGCTCTCATTGCGAAAGAAGAGTACGAGGAAGCCGCCGACGCGCTGGTCTGCTCGGGCGACTGCCGCGAAGATTACGAGCTTTCCTGCCTGCTGGCGGCGGTTTTCAACAGCATGGGCGATGAGAAGACTGAGCGCTTTTTCACCGCCGCCGAAGCGCTGCTGATGCGGCATTACGACCGCGGTAAGGACGACCCGAACTGGGTGTATATCTTCGCGCGCGTGCTGTACTCGCAGGGCAGGAATATACAAGCTATGGAATTTATGGATAGCATCTTCGGCTCGAAAGACGAGAGCATGGCGCTGCGGCTGAATAATTACGACGAAGCGAAAGATTTTTACGAAACGCTTTACTATATGCAGGTAGAAAATGCACAGCTTTACAGCGAGGAGCAAAAGAACGCCGTGACAGCGCACATAGAAAAATATTTCGGCAAGCCCGATTTTTACAAAGCAGAAACTTCGCCAAACGGCATAAAGGTCGGCATAGCGGTGGTGTACCCTACGCCCGAGCGCGATTTTTACACGCTTGTGACCGTCGGCATGGGCGCGCACAGAATGAAAACCCCGCCCGAGCTGAAGACTGAGCAGCTGGAGCGCGCCGAACTTGTTATGTATATGCCGCCCGACTGGAAGCCGAGAAGCCGAGATATACGGCACAGCTGGATAATTAAGGAGATGCGCAGGATAGCCCGCCTGCCGCTGGAGAACGACACTTGGCTCGGTTACGGGCATTTGGTGTCCGACGGCAGCCCTGTAGCGCCGAACACCGAGCAGGAGGCAATACTGCTGATAAGCCTGCAAGACACGCCCGACGCTGCTCTGCGCTGCCCGCTGCCGAAAGGGGAGTCGGTGGTGTTTTACCAATTGTTCCCTATCTACAAGCAGGAGATGGATTACAAGCTGGCGCGCGGGGCGGCGGCGCTGATAGACCTTATGCCGCACATCAGCGCTGTGTACGACCCTGAGCGAGAGAACGTCTGCAAGGATATGGAAAGCGGCGCGGGCAGCCCGCTGCTTGTGGGAGAAACCAACTACCTCGTCGGAAAGCTGAAAAAGCTGGGCGTAAGCTGCGCCGTAAGCCGCAAAATTTCGCGCGAGGGCGAGCGGGTAGGCTTTATGAAGCGCTTTTTGATGGACGACAGCGAGCTTTCGCAGATGAATACTAGCGGCTGGCTGATGCTTTCGGGCAGCGAATCGCGCGAATATCTCGCCGACCCTTTCAATATCGAGATAGCTTCGCTGAACACCATCTGCAACATCGACCCTGCGATAGTGAAATATCTGGATATGCCCTACGGCACAGACCTCACGCGCTGCGAGGGCGATGGATTTGTACAGACTATGCACGTTCCGCCAAAGGAAAAAATATACTCGTAAAAACAAGCGCCCCGATGTAAAAGTCAGGGCGCTTTTGCTTAGCCTTATCGCGGCTGAAACGGCTTGTAGGTCTTAGCGATGTATTTTGCGCGGTAAACTTCGTCGTCGGTGTGCGCGGCGTATAAATCGTCCGCTAGGTCTAGCAGAACGTCGTGAAATTCCAAATTCGCCTTGAATTTCTCGGGGATAGCGCTGTAACCGAGATACGCCCCGAGGATATTTCCGCAGACCGCGCCGGTAGAGTCGCTGTCGCCTTTGTGGTTGACCGCCGCGCATATAGCCTGCCCGAAGTCCGATTCGTACCGCAGAGCGCAGTACACGGCGATGGCGAGCGTTTCCTCAGCCACCCAGCCCTCGCCAAGCGCGTGGATATTATCTAGGATTTTATCCTGATCTTGACCGCCCGAGCGTGAGAGCGCGACAGCCCGCCGCGTTATCTTGCTGAATTCGCCGATACGCTCAGCACTCGCGAACATATGTTCCATAGCTTTTATGCTGTCCTCTATCGCTTGCGATAGCGTGATACTATCGTCGTGCGCGACAAGCGTTATAATGTGCACCAGCGCCGCCGCAGGAATGTACCCCAGCTCGTGCCCGTGCGTAACAGCCGCCGCTTCCGCGCCCGCACGGTCTATCTCAGCAATGCCGCGCTCGGCGGGGTCTAGGTACAGCCCGATGGGGGCGACGCGCATAACTCCTCCGCAGCCCTTGCTGTTATTCTGCGCGCGAGTACCGTTCAGGTCTTTCAGCGCACACAGACAGGTGTTGCCGGGGGCGCGCAGGCTGAACATCTCGGGCATATTCATCAGCCAACTGTAATTCGCAAAGCAGGTGCGCGGGTCTATCGGGAATGGCTGAGTTTGGGTAAAGTACCAGCCTTTGTACTCCTGTGCGATGGTCTTTCCCATACTTTCCCCGCGAGCCGCCGCCCCGAGTATAGCCGCCGCCGTGAACATAGTCATCTGCGTATCGTCAGATATGAGCGCCTTACCCTGTCGCAGAGCGTATTCGGTAATACCGCGCGCGCCGTACCTGCTGAAAATCTCTCCCTCGGTCATGAACTCCACGGCGTAGCCCAGCGCGTCACCCGCCGCCCCGCCGACCAGCGCCCCCCTATATCTGTCAAGTTTGTCCATACGTTTTCCTCCTTATAGTGTTTGCTTAGGGATATTATAGCATATTTCGCCCCACTTTGCAAGCATGGGGCACAGTCAATAAAGTTATTTTGCACTGATGGCGCAAACCCTTGATTTTGCTGGGTGTTTACATGAGTGCACGCCCTTTTTCCGTGCACTCTTGGTGGGAAAGTTGGTGTACATGAGTGCACGAGATTTTACCGTGCACTCTTGAAAAGTACCAGTAAATACTGGGGTTTCGTACATGAGTGCAAAATAAGAAAATTGTGCTTAGGAGTGTGCACTCTTGTTGGCTGTTTCAAAACGCTTGTTAAATTCATTCTTATCTACCTCGGGCAATAGCCAGTAGGTTTTCTTATCGTCGGCAAAACCGACAGAAAAGTTTTGAAGCTCCAGTTCTCTTTTTAGATTATACATCGTTCGTCTACTGCAACCCATTTCTTCCATAAGCTCTTTGACCGCGCTCAGCTCCACGCTCTCGCCCTCGCCGAATAGCTTTAAAAGCGCTTCTCTTGCCGCGTCTTTCGTCACGCTCGGCTTCTCGCGCGTTTCCCGCCGCCCGCTGAGCACATCGTCCGCCGTGAGATGTGTGAACCCCTGAAACAGTATGCCGCCGCGCTCGGGCGCTACCTCAAACAAAATGCTCTGCCCATGCCGCGCGAGCGAGCTTTTTTCGTGGCAAAGCACCTTCTGCGAGGGGTTCTCCGGGTTCTTGCCCATCACGAGCATGCTTCGCGCCACTGCGGGTATGTCGATAGACCCCAGCGCGCGGTAAAGCGCCTGATTTTGCGACATTTTGCTGTTGTGCATGATGAAAACCACCGCGCACCTGTACTTCTCCGCCAAATGCGATATGTGCGATAGCACGGGACGCACCTCGTTCGCGCGGTGCATATCTACGTCCGCCCCCAAATACGCCTGCAATGGGTCAAATATCATCAGCGCGGGTCTGTAGCGCCGCATTATCCGCTCTATACGCTCGTCCGAAAGCGAAAGCTGCGACTGGTCTTCGCTTATCACCATTATGTTGCCGAAATTCGGCTGCATTGGCTCTAAACGCGGCTTTATGGTGTCCGCAATGCCGTCCTCCGCCGTCTGATACAGCACTCTCTGCGGCTCGGTGTAGGGCATACCGCTTCCGTAAAAAGGCCGCCCGCAGGACACCGCCGCCGCTAAGTACAGACAGAAAAAGGTCTTGCCCGTGCCGGGGTCAGCCGTCAGCAGGGTTATCTTGCCGCGCGGTATGTAGGGGTACCACAGCCACTCGGTCTGCGTGCTCTCTATGTCCGAGAGGGCGGTTATTGCGATGTCGTCCGCGCACAGCTTTCTGAAACGCTCCTCCGCCTGCCGCTCGCTGAGCCTATCCGCCTTCTGCAAATACGTCAGCACGTCCCCGCTCGTCCCGCAGTTGTGGCAAATAAAGTAGCGCGAATCGGTGAAGTATTTGCAGGAGCCGTCCTCGCACCCGCATATCGGGCAAGGGCGTATCACCTGCGCGCCGCCCTCAGCCGCCGTCTTGAACCCGTAGCGTTCCTGCAGATATTGTAAAAAGTCGAAGCTTTCTTTAAGTTTGTTAATGTCTGTCTTCAAATTATCTCTCCTTTTATAATAGTATCAGCAGAGCCGTGCGCCCCGCCTTATACTTCTATTATATCCCGCGTGCGGAGAGATTTCAATTGACATACCGCCGATATTTCGCGTGCCTTATGCCCTCATGCAGAGAGCGTTTTTCGCCAAATTGCAAGATTTTCGCATGATTTTAGACAAAAACCGTTCAGCAGGGGAGTAGTTTTGGCAGAAAAGTGCGTAGTTTGGTGAGATTTTGGGGTGGTCAAATTTACAGAGAGGGAAGTTACAGACAAAAAAATAACCGCTTCTAACGTACATTAGAAACGGTCACATTTGTCTTGCTGATACCAAATGGATGCATATCTAAAACAATATAAATTATGACCATTCCGATTAAAAATTATTTCTACCGGTCAATGTTCATTGAACTCATCACTCATTCTGCGATATTCTTTTTCCTCACAATCCACATAATCTTTAGCAAACTGTTCAACCTCAGATATACTGTCTTCCAGCAGTTCAAAATCCACCGCCGCCGAAAAAACATCAATCTCAAGCTTTTCAGACTCATCAGCAAAAACTTCTATAGTAAAGCCTTTACAGCGAATATCATTACCGTCCTTATCCTCCCGATGCAGATCAGTATCGGGAGATATTTTCACATAAAAACCATTGTATTTCATTCAACCACTCTCCTTAAAATCTCATCTGCATATCATCGTCAAGGTCGTAATCATCATCAAAATCCTCATCGAATTCATCATTCACGTAATACTCAAGCTGCTGAGAATTTTCAAGAGCTGTTTGAAGATATTTCTCGTCCAAACCGTTTTCTCTGTATCCCTGCAAAATCGTGTTGTAATACTGCTGACTCGGTGGAGAAATTGTCCCACGATTCATCAGATATGCCATACCTTCGTAGGTTTTTCCGTCCATTTCAAAGGTCATTTTTTCCTGCCTGTAGAAACTGGGGTAGCCTTCGTATTTGTTAAGAGTAGGCAAATCCCTTTCGTCAAGCTCCCATATCAGAACGGGAACTCTTGCACCCTTATTCGGAACGATTGTTGCAACGCCCCTGAACTCTAATTCATAATCCTTGATTTCTGATGTTCCTACAACCTTTGAATGTGGACATCTGTATGCCATTTGCTCCAAATTTATATTGCTTCCATATGCAATATATAACTGTTTATTTTTCATTCTCTACCTCCGATCACATTGACATTTCCATGCCCATTTCTTCATCTTCTTCAAAGTTCTCACATTCGCTCTCTGTCGCTCTGAATTTTCATCGGATACATTTTCGTTTAACTCCTGAACCTCGCTTACAGGCTCGACACGCTGCCCACGGGCGGCTTGCCGTTCAGCTTCACGTTTTTCTTTCAGCTTTGCTCTTGCGGCTATTCCGTCCTCCGGGTGCCGCCATGCAATATCGCCATAAATGTTTTAGCAAATGCGTTCTGCAATTCTTGAACTCATCTCCGATAAGCCCAAGATTCAAAAGCCATACACGAAAGCTGTACCGCATATTATCGCTTTGTGAAATGCGCGGAGAACAGTATTTCTTAGTCATTGCCGCATTGCTTATGGCAAGCGCAAGAACTATCTGACTTCTTACCTCTCCTGCATGAAGACTTCCGTTGTATGCCCTTATCTCGTAATGACCATGCTGAAAGAATGAGTGCAGATTGCAGATAACATATCGGCTATTTGAGTAATGCTGAAACTGTTCGCTCATTCTGCCGTGATACCAAAGCCCCTTTATTTCTTCCATATCTTTAGGCTTTTTTCGGTTAATTTCCTCGATGAACTGCTTATCCATCTTGTGACAGTAGGATTCACGAGCAGAAGAAACCTGCAAAGCGTCCCACAGAAAGTCCTCCTTACTTGCAAAAATATTTACAAGATTGCGTATCTGCTGCGGAGTGTAATCGTCTGCCGAAATGTGTATATGCGTGCCTGCACAATATCTCGGACCTGTTACTCCGCCCGCTTTTCTAAGAACTCGTACAACCTCCTGCAAAAGCGGAATATCCTCATATTCAAGAACAGGAGAATTCATTTCCACACTGTAGGATTTGGACGCTCGGTCGCCGTTTGCATTGTAACAGCTGATACTTCCGTCGTACACAATAGACCAATCCCTTCTTTTAATATCTTTAACCGTATATTTATCATAAGCGCCACCCTCATGGACAACCTCTCCTCCCAGAACACCTGAAATTGCTTTTGCCGCCTGACAGCGAGTTAAGCCTGTCATTTCTATCTCAATTCCATATGAACGGTTTTTTATTCCTTCAAAATTTCCTGCCAATGTAACACCTCCCAACAAAAACAGCTTGCAGATTTCTCCGCAAGCCGTAAATTTTAATCGTTA
>NZ_JAJCLZ010000149.1 GCF_020559915.1 Ruminococcus sp. 210702-SL.1.03 | reverse complement strand
GGGTCAACATAGCTGAATATTATGCGTTTCTGTTCAAGGTAGCCGTCGGCTTTGTTGACCTCAGTACATAATTCTTTGTACTGTTTTTCCGAAAGCACATTCTTTGCTGCTCTCAGCATTGCAGGAATATTACCCATACAGAACTTGAAGTCTACTTTGGCTTTAACTCTGTTTGTGTGCATCTTTGACCTCCTTATCAAGACGTGCGATCTCTTTTTCAGCAGACTTAAAAGCCACGGCAAGAGAACCTATCGTTGTTCCGATGATAACACCTATCATCATTCCAATGAACAAATACGTCATTTACATCATCTCCATTTC
>NZ_JAJCLZ010000148.1 GCF_020559915.1 Ruminococcus sp. 210702-SL.1.03 | reverse complement strand
AAAAATGGTATAATAGGAATAACAAATATTTTCAAGGAGGCAGGCTGTATGGGCATCTACGTTAATCCTAATAATGTGGATTTTCAGCGTTGTTTGCAACAGGATATATACGTTGACAAAACCAATCTGACGTGAAAATTGTTTTAACTTCATAAAAACGCAAGCAGAATGTACACAAGAAATGGCAAGCACGACATTTGCGGTTTGGATACAAATAGGCTTTCTTCGGAAGATAAGGCAAGACAAATTTATCAGTGTTCCATTTTAAAAGATATGTTGCAGTTAGAGAGGTAATAAATGATTACAATATATAAACACGGTCAGATTCC
>NZ_JAJCLZ010000147.1 GCF_020559915.1 Ruminococcus sp. 210702-SL.1.03 | reverse complement strand
GATTGACTGCACCGTAGATTTTCTTTAAATCAGCGCATACAGCTTTTCTGTCCTTATATGGCACAAATTTGCAGCTGTTTCTTATCTGATGAACGATGCAGAGCTGATTTTTTGTCTTCGGGAAAATAGCGTTGATCGCATCACAAAGTCCTGTCAGATTATCGTGACAAGCGATAAAAATGTCCGTGACTCCGCGGTTTTTCAGGTCTGAGCATATGCTTGCGTAAAAGCTTGCTGACTCATTTTCTGAGATCCATGTTCCAAGAATCTCCTTCTGACCCTCCATGTTGATACCGAGTACAGAGTACACGCACTTATTGATGATTTTAT
>NZ_JAJCLZ010000146.1 GCF_020559915.1 Ruminococcus sp. 210702-SL.1.03 | reverse complement strand
AAAACATCGACGGCGTAATGATCATTCCTCACATGGACGAGGGCGAGTATTGGGAAGAATGGTACAAGTCCGACGGAAGCACATGGAAAAAAGACCTCACTAAAACAGAGAAGAAATTTGTTGCGTTGTGCTCATACTATGGCTATCCCAATGCGTATAAGAACAAAGCATATTTCTATGCAACTCAGGCTCTAACTTGGGAGATCGTTATGGGTTACCGTACTTGCGATGACAATAACAGTAAGACCTTTCTAAACACATACAATGGAATAAAACCCGGCAAATACGTTACAGGCAGCAACTCAACAATGCTTAATGAATACAAGAAAGCA
>NZ_JAJCLZ010000145.1 GCF_020559915.1 Ruminococcus sp. 210702-SL.1.03 | reverse complement strand
AAAACATCGACGGCGTAATGATCATTCCTCACATGGACGAGGGCGAGTATTGGGAGGAATGGTACAAGGAAGATGATAACGCGTGGCAGAAAGACTTAACAAGAGTAGAAAAACAATTTGTCGCGCTGTGCTCATACTACGGCTATCCCAATGCGTATAAGAGCAAAGCATATTTCTATGCAACTCAGGCTCTTACTTGGGAGATCGTTATGGGTTATCGTACTTGCGATAGAGATAACGGATTAGCTTTTCTGAAAACATACAACGGAATAAAGCTCGGCAAATACGTTACAGGCAGCAACTCAACAATGCTTAATGAATACAAGAAAGCA
>NZ_JAJCLZ010000144.1 GCF_020559915.1 Ruminococcus sp. 210702-SL.1.03 | reverse complement strand
CGGATCGCAGTTTCAGTAGCTCCGCACGAGCTGAGCTTGACCTGTTTAGGCTTAGTGGTCGCTGTCAGCTTAGCGCTTGCCTTGCTCCACTTTGTGCCGTGCGAGGTCTTGCGGTACGCCTTGACCTTGTAGCTGTATTCGGTAGCAGAAGCCAGTCCGCCGTCACGATACTGGGTAGTTCCGGCACCGCGCAGCGTAGCAACTTTAGTCCACTTGCCGCCGATGAGTCTGTAAACGCGGTAGCCGCTTGCTCCGCTGACCTTGTTCCATTTAACGCGCAGTGCAGTAACGCCCACAGCAGGGTCTTTCCAACCGGGCTGCGCCAGCGCACC
>NZ_JAJCLZ010000143.1 GCF_020559915.1 Ruminococcus sp. 210702-SL.1.03 | reverse complement strand
CCCGCTTTGCGCGAGTACAAGGTCACCGCAAACAGCGCGACACTCTCATGGAAGCCTGTCAGCGGGGCTATCGGATACAGAGTTTACAGAAAAGTCGGAAGCAACTGGGTGAAAGTAAAGACCCTCTCGGGAACAAGATACACCGAAAAGGGGCTTGCGCCTTACAGCACTTATCAGTACAAGGTCAAGGCTTACAAAAAGAAGTCGGGCAAGACTTTTTGGGGCAAAGCTAGCCGCGTGCAGAGCGTGACGACCCTGCCCAAAGCGCCGAAATTCAAGGCTTTTTCCGCGACGAAAGATTCTATTAGGGTGAACTGGCAGGGCGTAAAGTGCGACGGCTA
>NZ_JAJCLZ010000142.1 GCF_020559915.1 Ruminococcus sp. 210702-SL.1.03 | reverse complement strand
GGGAAAAGGTCAGCTTTTTATCATAGGTCTGCTGAGAAAATATTACGGAAAGGAGATGTCGTGATGTCCAAAAAGCCAAAATGTCCGCTGATAGGTCAGGACGGAAATATATTCAATCTTATGGGCATAGCCTCAAAAACGCTGAAAAGGAACGGAATGTATGATGAGGCAAAGGAAATGTGCAGCAGAATAACATCTTCGAGCAGTTACTATGAGGCCTTGAATGTTATCGGCGAGTATGTTGAGATCACTTCTATCGATGATGAACAGACAGAAGATGAGGATATGGAAATGGAGATGATGTAAATGACGTATTTGTTCATTGGAATGATGATAGGTGTTA
>NZ_JAJCLZ010000141.1 GCF_020559915.1 Ruminococcus sp. 210702-SL.1.03 | reverse complement strand
ATCGTTTGCGGACTTTGTAAACCATTCGATAGCTTGTTCCTTATCCTTTGTAAGTTCCGCTGCACCGAAAAGATAGATCCTGCCAAGCTGATAACTTGCCCAATGATTTTTGTCAGCAGATCTTCCAAAATAATTGACAGCTTTTTGTATTTCATACTTTTCTTCCTGCAAATACAGCTTTGCAAGTGCATACTGCACATACTCGTTATCTTCCGCCAAGAGCAAATATCTTTCTGCTTTGTCCAGATTTTGAAACATTATCTCACCCTGCAAATAAATTTTGCCTAGTCTTGATTTTGTCAATAAAACTTGACACATTGACCGCAAGGATTTGAAGTTAAGCAG
>NZ_JAJCLZ010000140.1 GCF_020559915.1 Ruminococcus sp. 210702-SL.1.03 | reverse complement strand
ATCGTCATCCATACCTTTAACAAAGAATATTATCAGAAAGGTAAATTATCAGATTATGAGAAAATGTTAGAAGAATGTTTATTTGTACGTTCCGATAAAAGCGTTCTGATAAACGTTACTAATATTGACTACATTAAAAAAAATCAAGTATTTATGAAGAACGGCAAAATCTTATATGTCAGCAGAAATCATCTTGAAAAAATCACAAAAGCTTTTTTGAAATTTAGCAGAAACAGGTGGGTATAATGTCCGTTAGCGAGTTGATTATAGAAAGTCTGAATTGCCTTGTGGAGAGCATGGTTATAGTTTTCTATTTGTACAATATGATGAAAGAGGATTATAGATT
>NZ_JAJCLZ010000014.1 GCF_020559915.1 Ruminococcus sp. 210702-SL.1.03 | reverse complement strand
GCGTACTGCAAAAACGGTAGGCGGTTCAAATCTTCCTCCAGAGATGGAGGTGAGCAATATGAGTATGATGGAAGTATTCTATTTACTTAACCTGATTATCAACATAATCAAGCTTGTTCTTGATATTTGCGATAAAAAAAGAAAGTAACCGCCCAGCTTCCCAAAGGGCGATTACTTTTTAGTTAGAACCTATTTGGAGGAGAACCGCTTACAGCAGTACGCCTCTTTGTTATCTATATTATATCACGCCATGAACCGTTTGTCAAGCCGTGCAAACATAAATTTGACAAAACCCGACAAATATGTTACAATAGTCATAAGGCGTACTGCAAAAACGGTAGGCGGTTCAAATCTTCCTCCAGAGATGGAGGTGAGCTGTATGAACGTAGCAACGGTAATAACATTACTTAACTTGATTATCAACATAATCAGACTTGCGTTATATATAAGCAAAAACAAAAAGAAATAGCCGCCCAACACCACATAAGGCAGCTATTTCATAGCTAATAACCTTTTGGAGGAGAACCGCTTATCGCAGTGCGCCTCTTTGTTATCTTAATTATACCACGCCGAACACCGTTTGTCAAGCGGTGCAAACATAAATTTGACAAAACCCGACAAATATGTTACAATACTAATTAAGGCGTACTGCACAAAAACGGTAGGCGGTTCAAATCTTCCTCCAGAGATGGAGGTGAGCAATATGAGTATGATGGAAGTATTCTATTTACTTAACCTGATTATCAACATAATCAAGCTTGTTCTTGACATTTGCGATAAAAAAAGAAGATAACCGCCCCACTGCTACATAGGTCGGTTATCAAATACTGAAATACTATGGAGGAGAACCGCTTACAGCAGTGCGCCTCTTTGTTATCTATATTATATCACGCCATGAACCGTTTGTCAAGCGGTGCAAACATAAATTTGACAAAACCCGACAAATATGTTACAATAGTCATAAGGCGTACTGCAAAAACGGTAGGCGGTTCAATTCTATCCTCCAGAGATGGAGGTGAGCAATATGAGCGTTTCAGATGTGATCTCGTTATTACTTTTGATAACAAACATAGTTGAATTAGTTTTCAACATCTGCAATAACAAAAAGAAGTGACCGCCCAACTTGCCAAAGGACGGTCACTTTTTAAAAAATACCTGATTTTGGAGGAGAACCGCTTACAGCAGTGCGCCTCTTTGTTATCTATATTATATCACGCCATGAACCGTTTGTCAAGCGGGCGGACGCGGATATTCGATAGGTTATTGCTCGCCGTGAAAATTAAATGTAAAAAAATTGTGAATGTGGTTGACAACTGCGCTCGGTATAATGTATAATAGTAAATTGTAGGGGCTTATTGTCTTTATTTTCGGACTCTTTTTATTGTGTATGGTTCAAAATAGCCCCGTAATTCAGGAAAAGCTGGAAATGACATCCTTGTTTTGATGTTGATTATCTAAAGCAGATCATGCAAAGGGAGGGAATTGTGATGAAAAGAACTTATCAGCCTAAAAAGCTTAAGAGAAAAAAGGTTCACGGCTTCATGAAGAGAATGTCTTCTAAGAACGGAAGAAAGGTTCTCGCAAGAAGAAGATCAAAGGGAAGAGCAAGACTTAGCTACTAATTTACGCTTTTTTGACCTTATATCGAGGATCTCGCCTCGGTATAGGTCTTTCTCTTTATATGGATATTTGCGCTTTAAACCGCCGCAGGAAAAGGAGTTTTTTTAAGCTATGCTCTTTACAGTCGCCTTAAAGGATAATAAGGCTTTCAACAGATGCTTTAAAACAGGCAATTACTGCTCCTGCTCCATGGTGACTGCTTATTTCACCCAAAACGGCACGGCGCAGAGCCGCGTTGGCATAAGCGTATCTAAAAAGGTAGGCAACGCTGTTGCCAGAAACCGCGCTAAGCGCATAATCCGCGCCGCTTATCGGCTGCACGAAAGCAGTTTCCCGATAGGGTGCGATATTGTTTTCGTCGCGCGCGAGGATATAAACGGTAAAAAGGAACAGGATATATCCGCTTTTATAGAGAAAAGGCTGCTGCCCGTACTCGCCGAACCTGAGGCCTTCAAGAGGCGCAGCGGTAATAAACGCAGAAAAAAGGCTGACAATGGCGGTAGATCTTCCAACACTGCCAAGCCCGAAAAGTCTGCCGATAAACAGTAAATATATAATATAATATAATGAGGAAAATACTCGGTAAAATATCCGCGGCGGCGAGCTTTATAGTTTCTCTGCCGATACGCTTTTACAGAAAGTTTTTAAGCCCCGCGCTGCCCGCCAGGTGTAAATATTACCCGAGCTGCTCGGCTTACGCGCTCGAGGCTTACAAAAAACACGGCGTTTTTATGGGCACACTGCTTACAGTTTGGCGGCTGCTCAGATGCAACCCGTGGAGCTACGGCGGCGTGGATAAAGTACCCGATAAGATATATCTCGGCTACTTTGTGCCGAAAAATTTGAAGAAGCGAAAAGAAGAAAAGACTGAAAAAGGAAAAAGCATATGAGATTGATAGCTACACCTCTGGGCTGGATAATGAAAGCCTGCTACCATTTGGTAAAGAATTACGGTATGGCGCTGCTGCTCTTTACCATCATCACCAGAATAATTACTCTGCCTTTGCAGATAAAACAGCAGAAGAGCACCGCGCGTATGAATATGATGCAGCCTGAGCTCGAAAAGCTGAAAACTAAATACGGAAAAAATCAGGAGAAGCTCAACGAGGAAACGATGAAGCTTTACTCCGAATACCAGATAAATCCTATGGCGAGCTGCCTGCCTATGGTCATCTCGCTCGTTATACTTTGGGCACTGATACCTGTTGTTTACGGCCCGCTGACTTACGTTTCCGACGCTAATAAAGATAAGGTATCGCACGATAATACTATGGTAAAGAACCTTTACGTTATCAGCAATGAGGTAGATACTTCCGACATAAAGAGCATGGAGGCTTTTATTCAGAAGCAGCTCGATGAGGAAGATAAGGATACCGCTTTGGCAGACCTCAGCGATGATAAAAAGACTGCGCTAGAGAAAAATATGGTCAAGGCGCTCTCTGACAAAAAGACTTATAAGAACTCCGCCGCTCTGCTGGACAAACTTTCCGACGGCGACCAGCAGGAGCTTATGGAAAAATTTATCGACTTCGACGGACTGGATAAGTTCCTTACCAATAAAGAGTATTTCACCGCTAACGTTGTGAACTCCTCTTACGGTCCCGAAGTTCTGCTCTTTAACTTTGAAACAAAGGCTGACGGAAAATACTTCAACGTGCTGGACGAAAACGTCCGCAATGCCATCAGCGATTATGACTACACATTCTTAGGCATGGAGCTGGGCAAGATACCTACCAAGGCTGACGTCACCGTAGTTATACCTTTCATTTCGTTCATACTCCAGCTCGCGACCACTGTGATCTCGCAGATATTTGCAAAGAAGAACAACCCCGCTATGAAGCTCAATGGCTCTATGCTGATGATGCTGATACTCATGCCCGTGTTCTCGCTGTGGATAGGCTTTAAGTTCCCCTGCGCGCTGGGCATTTACTGGATATACTCCTCGCTCTTCGCAGTATTCCAGGTGATATTCCTTAATCTGGTATACTCACCTGCTAAGCTGGAGAAGATCGCCGCTAAGGAAACCGAAAAGGCAAAGGCGAAGCGCAAGCAGAAAGGCCCTTCTTTCATGGAGCGCGCTATAGAGATAAGAAACGAGCAGGGTTCGGAGATGCCGAAGCCCTCTGACGCAAAGAAAAAGAGAGTTTATGCCGACGATAATGAAGCAGAGCCGGAAAAGCTCTCAAAATCGAAGCAGAAAGACCAGAACCGTCAGAAGCTGAACGAGGCAAGAAAAAGATACGCCGAAAAATACGGCGATGAATATACCGAGGATTAAACGCATTTCCTCACAGAAAGGAATGAGCTGAAGATGAAAGAGATTTTTACAGCGGCAAGCGTAGAAGAAGCAAGAGCAAAAGCCGCAGAAAGCTTTGGCGTGGAAGAAGAGAAGATCGCGTTCACCGTGATTGAAGAGCCGAAAAAGGGCTTGTTTGGCAAGATCAAGGGTGAGGCTAAGGTAGAAGCCGGCTACGAGCCGCCCACAAAAACGCAGGCGGCGCAGGCGTACATCACCGAGCTGCTGACCAAAATGGGCATCGAGAACATAAGCGTAGTGCCTACCGAGATCGAGAACGGAGTAAATTTCGAGATCGGCGGCGAAGGATTTGAAGAGCTTATCGGCAAAAAGGGCGAGCTGCTTGACGCGCTGCAGTACCTTTCCTCGCTGGTATGCAACAAGATCGACAGAGAGTATTTCCGCATAACCACCGATTGCAACGGTTTCCGCGACCGCAGACGCGAGCAGCTTGAAAAGCTTGCCGCAAAGATAGCCGCTGGCGTAAAAAAGACGGGCAGAACGAGCGCTTTAGAGCCTATGAACCCGTATGAAAGACGCATAATCCACGCGGCGGTATCTGAGATAGAGGGCGTTACCTCAAGATCGGTAGGCGAAGAGCCTTACAGAAAGGTAATAATCAGCTCTACCGAAAAGAAGCCTTACCGCGGCGGATACAAGGGCGGCAAGGGCAACGGCGGCAGAAGAGGCGGCAAGCGCCCGAGATCAAAGCCGCACTACGACATCACCACCAGCTTTGAGAAAGATTACAAAAAGCCGAAGCCGGAGGACGACCTCGACCTCGGTTCGGGACTTTACGGAAAGATAGAGTTCTGATAAACAAAATTTAGCAAATTTACAGCAACGGTTGACTGTTTTTGGCAGTCAACCGTTTTTTGCGCTAAAAAGCAGGACGGTGTTTTGCATTTGCTCATACTTCTCGTACTCCTTGTACTACTTTCCCGCCGCGCTGAATATGCTGTACAAAAAGGAGTAGTTGCTATGAAAAATATGTTTAAATTTGCAAATATCGCCCGCAGACTGGTCGCTGTTGTGATGGCGGCAGGCGCGGCGGCGGCTTTCGGCGGGTGCGCGCATGGGGATTCCCTCGGCGTGCCCGCTGCCGCTTCGGTCGGCGCGGTCAAGCCCCTCGTAGTTATCGACGCGGGCCACGGCGGCTCTGACGGCGGCGGCGTTTCCGTAAACGGCGTGCCTGAAAAAGGCATAAATCTCAATATAGCCGCCACCCTCTCGGATATGCTCCGCGCCTTCGGCTACCGCACCGTCCTCACCCGCACCGCCGATGTTTCTATTTACGATAAGTCCGCCGAGGGCGCGGGTCTGCGCGCGCAAAAGCTTTCCGATATGAAAAACCGCCTCGCGCTCTTTAATACTAAGGACGCAGTCTGTATCTCCGTCCACCAAAATCGCTACACCGACCCCGTCTACCACGGCGCGCAGATGTTTTTCCACCGCGAAAACGCCGAGGGCGCGCAGCTTGCTGAGTGCCTGCGGGCGCGTATCTGCTCGCTGCTCCAGCCAGATAATCAGCGCGAAACCAAGCCCATGGACGACGAACTGTACCTCCTCTGCAACTGCAAAAACCCCGCCGTCATGGCGGAGTGCGGCTTTATCTCAAACCCCGAGGAAGCCGCCATGCTCGAGCAAGAGCCGTACCAGCGGCAAATGGCTTTCGCGCTGATGTGCGGCATGAACGATTTCTGCTATAACACCGGTCGATTAAACACATAAAAAACAGCGGATAGCCCGAAAAGCTGTCCGCTGAGATTTCAGGCAACACCGCACAACTACCGCCTAGCGGCTTTGTGCGGTATTGCCTTTATCTTGTAGTGAGAAATTTGATGGCGCGCTCGATCGAGTCTTTGGAATTGCCCCAGTCTGCGTCCTTGCCCGTGTTGCGGTAGTCGTACATCTTGCAGTAGTGCGAAACGTCCTTCTCCAGCTCGTCGAGGTACTTCTTCACAAGCTCGTTGCAGGCGGTGCGAAATTCGTTCCTGTGCGCCTTATCGACGTCTGTTTCGCTGCGCTTCATCAGC
Organism: Ruminococcus sp. 210702-SL.1.03; assembly: GCF_020559915.1. Taxonomy (GTDB): domain Bacteria; phylum Bacillota; class Clostridia; order Oscillospirales; family Ruminococcaceae; genus YE71. Next base: position 55,791 of record NZ_JAJCLZ010000014.1, on the reverse strand, counting down.
ATTTTGTAGTGCGGCAGGCAGATGTACTCCTGCTCGGCGAACTGCGCGCGAAACTCCCGCTCTTTGCCGTAAAGCTCGAACACGGTGTTCATCAGGCGGGACATTCCCCACTCTATCTTGTTGCAAACAAAGCAGTCGCAGGTTATCTTCGATACTTTCTCGACTGTCTTTTTGTTCTTGCCCTCGCGCGTTTCAAAGAGCTTTTTCTCGTCGAAAACGTGCTTTTGCAGCTCCTGCAAATGTGTTTGCAGCATCAGCGCGAGCGAAAGGCGGTTCTTGCAGGCGCGCATCTGCTCAAAATGCTCTTTGCAGAAGCCCGCCTTGTTTGTTTCGATGCGCACGTCCGGCTCCATCATAGCCGCGCCCATTATATATTCAATGGTGTGCTGCTCCAGCGTGTCGCGTATGCGGCATATCGGGCAGCCGCATTTCGGCTCGAATACGTCAGTGATAGGTATAGTAAGTATGCTTTCGCGCATGGCGTGTCACCTCTCGTTCTTTATTGCGGCGATAACGCCGTTCAGCTCTTCCAAAAAGCTCTGGTCGGTGCGGCTGAGTCGGTAGCTGCTCTGGTATATCAGCATATCTTTGCTTGTGTGCTTTACGTCGGCGCAGGGTATCTGCACCAGCCTGTACCGCCGCAGTATCTCTTTCGGCAGCGGCGAAACGTACATGAACGTGTTCGGTACCGAGCTTAGTATGTCGAACTGGCTGCCCCGCTCAAAGACGTATATGTGCCGCTTGTGGCACTTCATGCGGCTGTTTTTCTTTTGCAGCGCCGCCGATACGTTCGGCACGGCGTTGTCCCCGTGCAGTATCTCTATGCAGTCCTCAAGCTGGCTCTCGCTTATCGAGCGCATACCCGCGAGCGTGCTGTTTTCGCTCATGAGTATCACGTTATCGAATGTCCAAATGTCCTGCATTTTCAGATTTTTCTCGCTCAGCAGCGAGGTGAAAAAGTCCTCCTGCCCCAGCTCGCAGCGTATTATAGCGAGGTTGCATTCGCACTCCACCACCGCGTTTATAGCGTCGAGCGAGTTTGTTTCCTTGAATTTTACGTCCATAGCTTCCGTTTTCGGCAGACGGCTGAGAAATTTTGTAAATGCGTAGGTGACGTAGCTCGCGCGCGGCAGCATTAGCTGAAAATCAGTGCGCGATTCGCTGTTTTCCTTGTAAAGCGACTCCATTTTGTCCATCTGCACGATTATAGCTTTGGCGTACTGCAAAAATTCCTGCCCCTTTTCGGTAGGCACCACGCCCTTTGCCGAGCGCTTGAATATCGGTATGCCTATCTCAAGCTCCATTTCCTTTATCGCCTTTGAGAGGTTCGGCTGACCCATGTATAGCGCCGCCGCGGCTTTAGTTATCGAACCGTGCCTTTCCACCTCTACCATATATCGTAAATGCGTAAGATTCATGCTTCCGTTGACCCTCCTATATATCTTTTCACATATGCTAGCTTTAATATATTTCTATTAAATTATACATGACTTTCCCGCTTTTGTCAACACTAAAAACAATAAAGGCAACACCGCACAACTACCGCCTAGCGGCTTTGTGCACATCTTGCTTGCGTTTTTGCGAAGCCAAAACAATTTTCCGTCATATCACCCAAAACCTCCTAGCTTAACGCGAGTTAAGCGTCGTCGGCTTTAGGCAATCTGACGAAAAATCTGACGACGCGATCTGCACACAATAGTTGTGCGGTATTGCCTAAAAAAACCTGCCCCGTTTCAAAGGCAGGATAATTTTTGCATCAGTTCGTCAGTTCGTCATAGTCGGCGAAGCTTATGTCCGCGCAGGCTATAAGCTTTTCGTGGTCGCAGGCGTAGTATTCGTCTAAGCAGGCGCATACGAAAAATCCCGCGCGCTTCGCGCTCTCCGCCCCCTGATACACGTCCTCGAATACCGCGCAGTCGCTTACTCGGCAGCCCAGCTTGCCCGCGGCGTATATGTAAACGTCGGGCGATTCCTTGCTGCGGCAGACCTCGTCGGTGGAGGCGAATGCGTCGAAAAGCTCGTAAACGCCGTTGTTTTTCAGCACTGCGGTGTAAAGCGCCTTGTCCGATGCCGTCGCCAGCGCCAGCTTCACGCCATTTTCGCGCAGCGCCCTCAGAAACTCGGCGGCGTGCGGCTTCATGCAGATATTGTGCTCGTACTCATATCTTGCCATCTCGAACCACTCCGCCACTATGTCCTCCGCGCGCTCGTTCAGTCCGAAACGCGCTATCGTGTACTCCGCGCCCTCGCGAAAATTCATGCAGGAGATCTTCTTGAAATAGTCCTCAGGCACTTCAAACCCGCGCTTTGCCAAAAATTTCACGTCAATGTCGCTCCAAACGTGCGAAGAGCGTATCAGCGTGCCGTCCAGATCAAATATCGCGCCGCGTGGCAGCTTGTCTTTAAAATCGTAACTTGCCATATTTCACCTTTAAAGCTTAAAAATGCCTACTTGCTCGCCCTTGTAGTAAGCCGCACGGGGCACTCTCTCGGAAATACCGCAGACTATCTCGTAGCCGATAGTTCCCGTCAGCGCGGCTATGTCGTCCGCAGTTATGCGCTCGCTGCCCTCTTCGCCGATGAGGGTCACGGTGTCGCCCGCCTGCGCCTCAACGCCGCTGATGTCTGCCATAAATTGGTCCATACATACCCTGCCGACAATGGGGCAGCGCACGCCGTGCACCAGTATCTCGCCGACGTTTGAAAGCGCGCGCGGGTAGCCGTCGGCGTATCCGCAAGCCACGGTCGCGATCTTCATTGGCTTTTTCGAGGTGAAAGTTCTGCCGTAGCTGATGTCAACGCCCGCGTCTATCTCTTTTATCTGAGAAATGGTGGATCTTAAGGAAAGTACGGGCTTAATGTCTATCGGCAGATCAAGCCCGCGGTCGGGTGTCAGACCGTATAGGGTAATGCCCAGCCGTGCCAGCGCCGAGCGTGGGGTGTAGTGAAAAAGCCCGCCCGCCGAGTTGAGCGAATGTATGGTCTTGAGCGCCGTGCCCCTCTGCGCCGCGATGTCAGCCGCCGCGTAAATCAGCTCGGTCTGCTTGTCGGTATACGATATGCAGTCCTCGGTTAGGGTGTCAGCCACAGCATAGTGTGTGAAAGCGCCCTCCGCCAGCAGCTTATCCATCGCCGCTATCTCGCAGATGCCCTGCGCTATCTGCTCCGCCGTGCCGCGAATGCCTATGCGCGTCATGCCCGTGTCGATAGCGATATGGCAGCGCACGCCCTTTTTCAGCCCCGCTTTCGCGGCGTTTGCCGAAAGCGCACGGGCATAGGGAATGTCCAGCACAGCTTGGATTATATCATATTTCTCCAGCTCTGCCGCTTCTTCGGGGGCGGTGTAGCCGAGAATGAGTATTTCGCCAGTTATCCCCATGTCGCGCAGGCGTATAGCTTCGTCAAGATTTGAAACGGCGAACCACTTCGCGCCCAGTTCGTTTTGCAAAAAAGGCGCAGCCGCCGTGTCGGAATGGCCGTAGCAGCTCGCTTTGACAACGCACATTATGTCAGTATTTGTGTTTTTAGCCACTTTATCGTAATAATTGTGGTAGTTTTCGGCTAAATTATCAAGGCTTATCTCAGCCCAAGTGCGTTTAAAAAGTTTCATTCGCAATACCTTCTCGTATGTTTATTTTTGGTAAAACTTGCCCTGCCAAGAGCCTCTTTTTACCAATTCCTTGTCGATCTCGTTCATTACGCAAAGCTTTTTCAAGCTCCACTGCGGGGCGATGAGCCTGCCGCGCTCGCCGTCGCCTGTCAGCCGTGCTATTATCAGCTTCGGCGGCAGTACCTCCAGCTGCGAGCACACCGTCTGCACATACTCCCCGCGCTGCTGCACGGCAAATTCGCCGCGGCGGTACATCTCGGCAAGCCGCGTGCCCTCCTGCACATAAAGCAGGTGTATTTTCAGCATATGCAGCTCCAGCTTCGCGATTTCGCGCGCCGTTTCTATCATCATTTCGGGCGTTTCGTTCGGCAGCCCGTTTATTATATGCGTGCCTACGTTCACGCCGCGCTCGTGCAGCAGTCTGTACGCCGCGAGAAATTCATCGTAGGTGTGGCAGCGGTTCATAGCCGCCGCCGTTTCGTCGTGCACTGTCTGCAAGCCCAGCTCCACCGTTAGGTATGTGCGCCCGCTCAGCCCCGCCAGCAGGTCGGCGGTGCGCTCGTCCACGCAGTCCGCCCGCGTCGCGATGGATAAGCCTATCACGTTCTCAAAGCTCAGCGCCTGCTCGAAAACTTTCGCAAATTCGTTCAGCTCGCCGTAGGTGTTGCTGCCGCTTTGGAAGTAGGCGATGTACGGGCCGTCGGGGCACTTTTTGCTGATCTCAGCCCTGCCCCGCTCAAACTGCGCCCGCAGCGCCGCGCTTTCCATTCCGCAAAATTTTCCCCGCGCAGCCGCGCCCTCGGCGCAGAATACGCACCCGCCGCTGCCGCGCACGCCGTCGCGGTTCGGGCAGCCCGCGCCGCAGTCAAGCGCTATTCGGTACACTTTCGCGCCGAAACGCTCTTTCAGATAATGATTGTAGGTAAGATACCGCTTGTTATCGGCAGAATATGGGTAAGGATTGTTCATATTTTAATATTCAATAATTCGCCATTTATTCCGCCTGCGAGCTGCTGTTGTCATCGCCGTCCGCAGCCGATGTTTCGGGCTGCGAGCTTTCATCGGGGGCGGTGGTAGTCGTAGTAGTTTCGGGCGGCACGGTGGTAGTAGTGGTCGCGCCCGGCGCGTCGTTGTTCGTAGTGGTGGTCTGTCCCTCGCTGCTGTCGCTCGAGGACGATGAGCTTGAGTTCGAGGGGTCGAGCTTTATCGGGCTGATCTTGCGGTTGGTGATATTGTCCTCTTCCTCCTCCTGCGGGGGCTGAGTTTCCGCCGCGCTCTCAGTCGGCTCGGCAGTCGTGCTCGTGCTGTTCAGCGGGCTGTTGTCCGCAATGTCGTTTTCGATGCTGTAAGGGTCGTCCATATTTTTCTTCGACGTTATGTCGATGATGTCGGTCTTGTTGCCTATGCCGAAGCAGTATTTTAGGTAGCTCTCGGCGTTGTGCAGGTAGTCTTTCAGCGGCAGCGAGTCATTGAATTCTTTCTCTGCGCGCGCCAGATAGTTGCCCGAGAAAAAGCTTTTTGCGGTCAGCCTGTTTTCTGAGGCGAAGTCCTGCTTGTTTGTAAGCGCCAAAAATGCTGCGCCGAAGAATATAACAACTACCGCGAGCACCAGCAGTTCTATTATGTCGTAATGCGCGCGGGAATCCTCGGCGTTTATAGCCTCCAGCGCTTCGTCGTCCGCCGCCGCGGGGTCGGGCATTTCCGGTTCGTCTTTTACTGATTCTAAAAACCGCTGAGCCTCGTCAGGCTCGGGACGTTTTTTTCTGAAACCAAACATTTCTCTATCTTCCTTTTATATGTTTAAATCTTTAAGCTTCTTGTCGTAATTCCAAACGCTAAAACGCTCACGCGCCCGCAGTTTCCGCCGCGGCTATGATAAACGTTACTATCAGCAGCAGCGCGGTGAGCAGGGTCTTCAGCGTTCTTACCCTGCCGTAAGCCTTTGGCGACTTCTCGCCGTAAGCCGTCAGCGCGCCGTTTATGCCCCTGCCGATGGGCGTTACGCTTATCAGCGCTATCAGCAGCAGCCAGCAGTTGTTTATTATGATGTACTTTACAGCCTTGCTCAGTTGGTAAAGCGTGCCCCTGCCCATCAGGCAGCCCAGCCAGCTCTTCCATTCGCCAAAGCTGCCGAATGCGAAAGCCGAGAAGGTCAGCATAGCGATAACAAACAGCACGGGCACTTTCAGCACCGTGGGTATCTTCTCTATCGCTTCGTAGCTCAGCAGATTTTCTATCATAAGCAGCAGCGCGATTACTGCGCCCATTGCCATAGCGAACTTGCTCTGCGCGTAAAATCCCGCGCCGATAAGCCCGAAGACCGCCGTCAGCAGAAACGCCGCGCCGCCCTTGCCGCAAATGTCGCGGAAAAAGCCTGCCATGCTGGTGTTGTAGCTGTTTACCAGTCCGCCCACCATGTGCTTTGCCGTTATCGGGCGGTAGTTTACTTCGCAGTCAAAGCCGTTCATGCGCGCGCAGCCCGCGCCCATGTCTGAAAGTCCCGCGAATGAGAAGTATGCCGCGCCGAAAAACGCGATCATGCCCGCCCATGCGCCGATGAGCGTAGGCTCTTTCGGGTCAAGACCCGCGTTCGCGAGCTTGGTCAGTACAGGCACTACCAGCGTTACTTTCGCAAAGCCCAGCGCGAAGCTGCTCAGACCCGAGCTTATCTTGCTGAGGTCGGTGCCGCGCTTTCTTATCTGCGGCTCTACATCGCCGTAGCGCACCACGGGGCCTGCCAGCAGGAAAGGATAGCTCATGCCGTATGTCAGCAGGCAGAAGATGTTGCGCTCAGCCTTTATCCTGCCGCTGTAAACGTCGTAGACGTATGAGAAATTTTTAAGCGTGTAAAAGCCTACGCCCACTGGTATCAGCGCGCTGCGCAGGTGCAGCGAGGAATCTGAAGCGAAAAGCTCGTTGTGTGTAAGCCAAACGAAAAGCCCCGCGTTGAATAAAAAGTCGATGACCATAAACACCGCTGCCGACTGCTTGCTGCGCTTTAGGCTGCCCTCAGCCGCTATCGCCAGCACGAAATCTACTATTACGGATAAGAATATCGCCGCCGCGGCAAAAGCCTTGCCCCATATCACAAAAAGCAGCGAGGTAACGCAGAGTATCAGATTTTTATACTCGGCAGATCTGTCGAACATCGCGGCAAGCACCGAGATGGGCAGTATCACCGAAGCAAAAAGCAGATTTGAGTAAGTCAATTTTCATGCTCTCCTTTGTTTCTTTTTATAGATAATTTCTGTATTGTACATAAGTTTTAAATAATTACGATATTGTTAATAAGTATTATTGCAGATACCGCACCTATAATTTTATCACATTTCACAAATTTAAGCAAGTGAAATTATGAAGAAAATAAAACTTTTATTGAAAAATATAAAAAACTATTTGCAAAATCAGAAAAGTGTGGTATAATATTTATATGAATTATTACTGCTTATTATTTTTGCGCGGAAATAAAAGAAATTTAATGAAAAATTCGGCATTGATCTGCGCAGCTTAGGGCGGCGGTATATGCGGCATTTTTTTATTTATGAAAGGGAAGTATTTTGATGAGCCGCGGGCGCGTACAGCCTGCCAGAAAAAAATCATAGGGAAAGGGGTTTCATATACTATGGCAAACGTTTTCATAACAGGTGCGAGCGGAATGATCGGCTTAGCTCTCACAGAAATGCTGCTGCGCAAAAAGCACAGAGTATTCGCAGTTGATGAACGTAATAATGATCTCATAGGAACGGACCAGAACTACACCTTCGTACAGTGCGACATCACTGATAAAGAATCTATAAAAAGCATAATCGAAAGCAACCAGATCGACACGATAGCGCATTTGGCCTGCACGGTAGATAACGACCTAGACCCGCTCGTTACCGACGCTGAGATGAAGCGCAGCAAGCTCTGCGATAAATTTCTTTACGAAACGGCGGATAAGTGCGGCGTGAAAAATATAGTACTCACCAGCACTTCAAACGTTTACGGCCTGCAAAAGGGCAGAGAGCCTATCCGCGAAACTACTGCGGAAAAGGGCAGCTCTAACTATGTAGATATGAAACTGACTTCCGAAAAGCTGCTTATGAAAGCTATGAAAAAGTCAGACACCGTGCCCGTTATCGCCAGAGTAGCGCCTATATACACGGCGGAGTTTACCGATAATCTGCGCGAGCACGTTTACGATAAAAAAGAGGACGTAGCTTATATTTATAAAGAGGGCGAATACGGCTTTTCATTCTGCTGTATGTATAATTACATAGATTTCATCAGCGGAGTTATAGAGATACCCTCGGGCAGATATGAGGGCGTTTACAACGTATGCGACACCCGCCCGATAACGGCTAAAGAGATACTGGATTTTGAGCGCGAGCACCACCGCATAGGCGCGGTAATACAGCGCAATCCCCCCTCGGGCGTAAGCTTCAATAAGTCGAAGGGCAAGACCGATTACCGCTTTTTCGACCCCGGCGCGGCTTTCGGCAACTGGAATATCGACAACACCAGAGCGAAGCGTATATCCACATTCAGATGGACGCTGAGCAACACTAAATAAGCTTCCTATGATTTTTTAGGCATATGCGGCAGGCGGAGAGCTTTTCTCCACTGCCGCGTTTGTTTTTTGCGGGCAAAAAAAAAGTAACTCGCCTGAACTAACGACGAGTTACAAAATACTTGATAGTATTTTCTATTTTACTTATCCTCGTGTACGCAATAATACATGAGATAAAAAAGTAACTCGCCTGAACCAGAGGCGAGTTACAAGTTGCTTGTAAAAGCAATACGTTAACAAACCAAGGCTGTCGCCTACAAGTCTTTGGTCAAAGGGCGGTACCGGTACCAACGGCGCCGCTCTTTCTATTTACATTATATCACAGCCTTGCGAAAATGTCAACAGCCAAAGACCATATTTTTCAAAATCTCTGTACTTCTTATACTTTCCTTTTTTGAGATCACTTTATCTTTCTCAGCGCGCGCATAGCGTTGAGGATAGCCAGTACAGCTACGCCTACGTCGGCAAATACCGCCGCCCACATATTCGTGATGCCCAGCGCGCTAGTTACCAGCACCAGCGCCTTTATCGCCAACGCCAGCACGATGTTCTGCCGAACTATGTTCAGCGTGCGGCGAGAGATCTTGAATGCCGTGATGAGCTTAGAGGGGTCGTCGTCCATAAGCACTATGTCCGCCGCTTCGATAGCCGCGTCAGAGCCCGCCGCGCCCATCGCTATTCCTACGTCCGCGCGGGAGAGCACGGGCGCGTCATTTATTCCGTCGCCGACGAATACTACGCTGCCGTTTTTCGACCTGCCGCGCGTTTCTTTTATAAGCTTTTCGGTGCAGACTACTTTGTCCTCGGGCATAAGCTCGGTGTAAACTTCGTCAACGCCCAGCGATTTCGCCGCCGCTTCGCCCGCCGCTTTGCTGTCACCCGTGAGGATAACGGTCTTTACGCCCAGCGCGCGCAGCTCGGATATAGTCTTTACGCTGTTTGATTTCAGCGTGTCGCCGATCTCGATAACGCCCATGTATACGCCGTCTGCCGCGATGTGCACCGCAGTGCCGCTTATCGGCGACTTGTCGTAAGATATGCCCTCTTGCTCCATAAGCCTGCCGTTGCCCGCAAATACTTTTTTGCCGCCGCAGATACAGCTGATCCCTCTGCCCGCAAGCTCGGTGTACTCAGAGATCTCGGGCAGGGCTATCTCGCCCGCCGCTTTCGCCAGCGATTGCGCTATCGGGTGATTTGAGCCGCTTTCAGCCGCCGCCGCAAGCTTCAAAAGCTCTTCTTCCGTGCAGCCGTGCGGAGTTATCTTCTTTACCGAAAATTCGCCCTTGGTGAGCGTGCCTGTTTTGTCAAAAACAGCCGTTTGCGCGTTCGAGAGCGTTTCCATATAGTTTCCGCCCTTTATCAGCACGCCCTCGCGCGAAGCGCCGCCTATACCGCCGAAAAAGCTGAGCGGTACGGAAATTACCAGCGCGCATGGGCAGGATACTACGAGGAAATTCAGCGCACGCATTATCCACTCGGTAAAGCTGCCGCCGCCTGCCAGCGGGGGTATGAATGCCAGCAATACCGCGCCCGCAACTACCGCAGGGGTGTATATGCGCGCAAATTTCGTGATGAAATTCTCGGCGCGCGCTTTTTTAGATGAAGCATTTTCCACAAGTTCCAGTATCTTGGACACCGTAGATTCGCCGAAAGGTTTTGTTGTGGTGCAGGTGAGCGTGCCTGTAAGATTTATACAGCCGCTGAGCACCTCGCTGCCCTCAGATACCTCGCGCGGCAGGCTCTCGCCCGTGAGAGCCGCGGTGTTCACACTGCCCGAGCCGACCTTTACAATGCAGTCGAGCGGAACTTTTTCGCCCGGCTTTATCACAATAGTTTCGCCAACGGCTACCTCAGAGGGGTCTACCGTGAGCGTTTCGCCGTTGCGAACTACCGCCGCCGTATCGGGACGAATGTCCATAAGCTCGGCTACCGAGCGGCGGGAATTTGCAGTAGCAATATTCTGGAAAAGCTCGCCGACCTGATAAAACAGCATTACCGCCGCGCCCTCGCTGTACTCGCCGACCGCCATAGCGCCGATGGTCGCAAGAGTCATGAGAAAATTCTCGTCAAATACCTGACCGTGGCCGATGTTGCGAACAGCGCGCCATACAACGTCGTAGCCCGCCACGATGAAAGGCAGGAGAAAAAGCGCCGCTTCAGCGAGCTTTGGCGGCTCGGCGAAGTGAGTGATGATAAAAGCCGCCGCGAGCAGGACTATGCCCGAAATTATGCGGACGAGCATTTTTTTCTGTTTGCGTGAAAGCTGGGAAAGCTTCATAAAAAGCGCTCCTTTCGAGGTGGGATGAGTATCAGTCGAATAAAACAGTGCAGTCAGGCTCTACCTTTTTAACGCACTTTTTAACAGCCTTAACGATCTTAGCCTGCTCGGCGTCGTCAAATTCGAGGGTCATTTTCTGCATCATGAAATTGATGTCGCAAGAGGAAACGCCTTCGAGTTTACAGATAGCGTCCTGCATTTTGCGAGCGCAGTTAGCGCAGTCGAGATCTTCCATATTGTAAACCTTTTTAACCATTGCCATAAAAATCAGAACCTTTCATTATAATAAATAAATTTTAGACTTGTGATGAATGAGCAGTTGTGTTTAAACTTGCTCGACTATTTTGCCGCTTAAACGAAGTAAAAGCCGCGGAGCAAAAGCCGAGCTAAAACAATCGTAAAGCGTGAATCTAAAAAAAGCGCGTGCTCAAGCGGCGCGCCAGCCGCTTGCGGGGTCGAGGGGCAGAGCCCATCGTCGCGCTCCGCAGAGCGCGAAACTCCCCAAAATCCGAAGGGCGCTCCGCATAGGGTGAATGGGAAAGTCGGCTTCGCCGAATTTCCTAAAACAGTCCGGTGGACTGTTTTTCCAAGAGGGGCATGCCCTGCAAGGGAGGGCTGCCCCTAGTAGGTCGCCCGTAGGCACATACCTTCAAGGGCGCACGCCCTTGAACGAACTAAGTAAAAGCCCCGACCCATAGCCGAACACACTAAACCGAGAAGCAAACAGTCACTCCTCAACGTGCTCCATACCCTTCTTGATAATAGACCGCACATGATCGTCAGAAAGCGAATAGTAAACGACCTTGCCCTCGCGGCGGAAACGAACAAGCTTGTTGTTCTTTAGTACCCGCAATTGGTGCGAACAAGCCGTTTGCGAAAGCCCTAAAAGCTTCGCCATGTCGCCTACGCAAAGCTCCGCTTCAAATAAGGCGTATAAGATGCGTATGCGCGTGCTGTCGCCAAAGACCTTGAAAAACTCGGCAAGATCATACAGCGTTTCCTCGGGCGGCATATCCATCGTAACTTGGTCGATCACGTCCTCGTGCACACAGCACTCTGCCTGCTTCGTCAGCTCTTCTTCTGTCATAACCCGTCACCTCTTTTTATCATATGTTCATCTGTTCATATGTTATCATATAAAAACGTATTTGTCAATAGGCAAAACGAAATTTTATAGGGTTTTACAAATATTCCGTCAATACCGACAAAAAATTCATAAATGTATAGTATAATATGCTAAGCCGCTCGAATTTGTACGGCAAAAATTAGTAAAGTATGGAAATGGAATGAAGTAAAATGGATAACGCAAAAATAATAGGCTTGCGCGTGCTGATAATGTCGGTGATACTGGTAGTCGGCGCTATCGCTTATAAGACTAAAATAATCAGTAAGGACGGCACAAAACAGCTTTCGTCAGTGGAACTTAATATAGTAAACCCCCTGCTGATATTTATGTCCTATCAAACGGAATTTGATTCGGAAAGACTGCACGGACTGATGTGGACTTTCCTGCTGAGTATTATCAGCTTCGCCGTAGTCATACCCTTCGCTAATCTGCTGAAACGTAAGGGCAGGGAGAATTTCTCGGTCGAGCGCTTCTCCTGTATATACTCTAACTGCGGATTTATGGGAATACCCCTTATCAGCGCGCTCTTCGGCAGCGACGGCGTGCTCTACCTCACCGCATATATCACCGTTTTCAACCTGCTCGTGTTCACGCACGGCTATATGATGATGAAAGAGGAAACGGACTTCTCCGCATTCATCAAGGCGGTAAAGTCGCCGACGGTGGTCGCTACGCTTATCGGTCTGGTGTGCTATGTGGCTAACCTGAAACTCTACCGCATACCCGTGGCTGGCGACGTTATCTCAGAATCTTTCCAGTTCATCGCCGATATGAACACCCCCCTCGCGATGCTTATAGCCGGCGCAACGGCGGCTCAGAGCAGCCTGCTGCGCTCGGTGTGCGACTGGAAGATAATCACCACTACGCTCTACAAGCTGGTGCTGCTGCCGATAGTGATAATCCTCATCATGAGCGTCCTGCCCGACGCCGTGCCCGAGATGTCGAAGACAATAGTCTGCATAGCCTGCGCCTGCCCCGCCGCCACGACGGGCACGATGTTCGCCCTGCTTTTCGATAAAAACGCCCAGCGCTGCTCCGAGATATTCGCGATAACCACGATATTCTCTATGGCAACTCTGCCGCTGATAACCGCGCTGGCCAGTATGATGATCTGATATTATATATTATAATAGTATCACACCGCTTGACAAACCGCCCACAGCGTGGTATAATTAAGATAACAAAAGAGGCGCACTGCTGTAAGCGGTTCTCCTCCATAAGTGATTGATTTTTGATAATCGCCTTATGTAGCAGTTGGGCGGTTATCTTTTTTTATTGCTTAAATCAAATGTTACTTTGACAGCGTCCAGTATTAAATGAAGTAATTGTATTACAACTGATAATATGCCCACCAAGCTCACCTCCATCTCTGGAGGAAGATTTGAACCGCCTACCGTTTTTGCAGTACGCCGGACTGTTTTCGGAAATTCGGCGAAGCCGACTTTCCACGCGTCGCTTGATCCCGCGCTTTTTATTTTCACGTCGTTCGGTGGAGCGGGCTATTACTGTTGCACCGCGAAATATATATGAATTTTTAATGAATATTTTGTCAAAAAAGCGATTTTGCGCGCTTGACAATCGCCGCGGATTGTGGTAAAATTGATAAGGCGGCGCAGGAAATGTACCGCCTTTTGGAAAGGACTTGAAAACTTGGCGCGAATTTATCCGCTCTTCTCGTCCAGTAAGGGCAACTGCACATTTTTTGGCAGCCCCGAGGGCGGGATACTTATAGACTGCGGCGTTTCATGCAAAAGGGTATGCGAAGCGCTGGCAGATAACGGCATTTCGCCGCAGGCGGTGAATAGCATATTCATCACCCATACCCACTCCGACCATGTGAAAGGGCTGACGGTGTTCCTGAAAAAATACCCCGCTCATATTTATGCTCAGCAGCGCAATCTCGACATACTTTTCGAGAGCGGAAAGCTGCCGCAGGGCGCTGAATGTACGGCGATAGAAAGCGGTGCGGAGGTCAGCGCGGCGGGCTTTACGGTCAGCGCTTTCGCCACCCCGCACGATACTCCCGCAAGCTGCGGTTACAGAGTTACATACCCCGATGGCAAGACGGCGGTGCTTTGCACCGACTTGGGCGAGGTCACCGATACGGTCTGGGCGAGCATAACGGGCGCGGATCTGGTGCTGCTGGAAGCGAATTACGATCCGGATATGCTGAAAAGCGGCAGTTATCCGCCCGATCTGAAAAGCCGAATAGCTTCAGACCACGGGCATTTATCGAACGGCGAATGCGGCAGGCGGCTGGCTATGCTGGCTGAGGGCGGCACGATGCACTTTGTGCTGGGGCATTTGAGCGAAGAGAACAACACGCCCGAAAGGGCTGCAAAAGCGGCGGCGTGCGCGCTGCTGCCGAGAGAGCGCGAGCGTGATTATATGCTGTATGTCGCACCCCCATGCGGCGGCAAGGCGGTGGTCTTTTGATAAAAGTCAACATAGTATGCGTCGGCAAGCTGAAAGAGAGTTACTGGCGCGAAGCGGTGGCAGAGTATGCGAAGCGGCTGGGCGCTTACTGCGTATTCAGCGTAGTAGAGCTGAGCGAATCGAAGCTGCCCGACCACCCGTCTGAGAAGCAGATCGCCGACGGCTTAGAAAAAGAAGCGGACGCGATGATGAAATATCTGAACGCGAGGGGCGCGCTGAATATAGCTATGTGCATCGAGGGCAGAGAGCAGAGTTCGGAAGCCTTAGCGGCGCGCCTGAACAAAGCGGCGGCAGAGGGCACATCGGCGGTGAATTTCTACATCGGCTCGTCATACGGCTTAGCGGGGCGGGTAAAGAAGATGTGTTCGGCGAAGCTTTCGATGTCGCCGATGACGTTTCCGCACCAGCTAGCGCGGGTAATGCTCTGCGAGCAGGTATACCGTGCCTTTTCGATAAATGCAAACGGAAAATATCACAAGTGACGCGCGGCGCTTGACAAACCGTCCGCGGCGTGGTATAATATAGATAATAAAAGAGGCGCACTGCTGTAAGCGGTTCTCCTCCAAGTTTTATGTGCTAAAAAATAGCTGCCTTATTGAAGAGTGGGGCGGCTATTTCTTTTTGTTTTTGTCAATTAAACAGCGCATGGCTATCTTTTTCCGTAGTCATGCGCTTATATTTTAGCTATTACGTCTGTTCGTTCAAGTGCCTGCGCACTTGAAGGGTTTTGCCTACGGGCGACTCACTAGGGGCAGCCCTCTCTTGCAGGGCATGCCCCTCTTGGATAACAGTCCACCAGACTGTTATCCAATTCACCCTATGCGGAGCGCCCTACGGATTGGGGAGTTTCGCGCTCTGCGGAGCGCGACGATTGGGGCTTCTCGCCCCCCTCGACCCCCTCGGCAAAGCAGGAAAATCAGCTTCGCTGATTTCCACGCGCCTTGCAACCGCATTTTTGGATAGGCGACTCTCTTTTGTTTGGTAAGAGAAACAAAGTTGGAAGTTGGCGCAGCCAACTTCTAGGAAACTTGGCGAAGCCAATTTTCCACGCACCGCGGCTTTTACTTTGTTCGTAAATGCTATTAAAAAAGGGAAGCCGCGTTTTCCGACTTCCCTTTAAATTTCTTACTCCAATGCGGTTATCCCGCTCGTATCGCTGAACGCATACGCCGCCAGCGGGTTCTTTAGCTTGCTCTCGCTGATCGTTTCGCCTTTCTCTATCTTCAGCGCGCCGTTCTCTATCGAGATCGCGTACATCGTGTAGCTGCCGATCGCCGAAGTCTCGCTCAGCATATATCCGTCATCCAGCCCGAATTTCGAGCGCCATGATACAAAATTGCCCAATTCTACCGCCTGCTCGCCGTTATATGTATACACAGTCGCCAATCTGTCCGCTTCGCAGCTTCCGATGTCCGTTATCAGCTCGGGCGTGCCGTCGCGGTCGATGTCCGCTATGTAATAATGGCTGAAAAGGTTGTAGCTGTCTGGGTCGGTGTCGCAGATCTCCGCTCCGCTCGCGATTATATCGCCGTAAGCTTTTGTTATCGAAGCGCCGATGGTTATGTATTCCGAGGGCATAGAGCTGTCGTCCGTCAGGCTTATCTCGCTGTCAATCGCGCTCTCGTTCGCCATGCCGTTTGCCTGCGAAATGCTGTCGGCGGGGTCTAGGCTCTGCGCAGGCTCGCTCTCGGCCACGCTTTCGTCCGTAATTTCCGTCTGCGGCGCAGTTTCCGCCGCGCTGCTTTCGTCGCTCGTGTCGTCCGCGCTTTCCTCTGCGGGCGCGCTGCTGTCCTCCGCCAGCGAAGAATCGCTCTGCGGAAATACCTCTTCCAGCTTTTCTCTGTCCTCGTCACTGAGCTCTATCAAACTGCACGATGCAAGCGTGAGCGCCAGCGCTGAGGCTGCCGTTATTGCTGTAAATTTATTGTGTAATTTCATAAAAATCATCTGCTCCAGTCACTTTCGCCCGTTTATGCCGCCGCTATTATGCGTCGGTATCGGTGTTGCGGTTTTCGATAAGCTTTTTGGTGCGGCGCATATGGCGCGCTTCTACTATGCGCTGCGCCAAGTCTACCAGCTTCTTGCGGATAGGCATGAATACATAGTAAAATTCGCCGACGTAGGTAACGACTTCGCCGTTAAAGCCCTTTTTGAATTTGTAAACGCCGTAGTTGGGGTGAGTTTCGTCCTTATAAAAAGGTATGCCCATAAAGTCGTAGATAAAGTTGTTCTTTTCCATAGCCCAGTTTATCATAGTCCACTGCATAAGATAATTGGGGTAAGTGTTGCGGTGGTGGTTTGAGGAAGCGCCGTAAACGTAGCAGGTCTTGCCCGCGTAGCGCGTGGTCAGCGCACCCGAAACAGGTATCGGCTTCTCGCCCTCCTGCTCTAAGTAGCATACGAAAAGGCGGCAGTGGTCTTCGCCCAGTGCGTCGAGCATTTTCGCGAAATATTCTTTTGAGCGTATAGAGAAGCCGTCGCGCGTGCCGGTAGCCTCCATCATGGGGTAAAAGTCGTCAAGCGCCTCTTTGCCGCAGGCTTTGCATACTACGCCTTTTCTGCCCGCCTTGCGTATACGGTTGCGCCAGTCTGATTTAAAGGTAGCCATTACATCGTCCGGGGTCTTGCCCTCTATATTTCTCAGCATATAGTTGTTTCTTGCCTGAATGGTGGAAAGTTCGGGAGCGTCGTCGATGTGGGTAAAGCCCATATCGCGGTACATTTGGGTAAGCTCGGTCTCTTTTTCCTCAAAGCAGGGATCCCACATAAACTGGTAAGCCTTGTGCTTTTTCGCGAGCACCTTCACGCCCTCGAAGAGGTCTGCTACAGTCTCCTTATCGGCGGGGTCGCAGCAGGGGCCGTGCGGCGCGTAGAGGAATGTGCAGCCGAAGAAGGGTATCTTCTTGATTATGCAAAGGCAGGTTCCGCGTATCTTTCCGTCCTTATCGCGGGAGATCACGGCGTCCCAGCCCCAGTTGTCCTTGACCTTAGGCCAGTTTATCGACTGCATAAAGTTGCCGTAGCGCGAGGTGGAGGCAAACTCCTCATATTCCGCAAGCAGATTTTTATCAGATTTATTTATGATCTCCATACTGATTTTTCCAGATCCTTTCAGTTTGAATGTATTCCAAATAGTTTTTATCGTCAATTATTTTTATCAACGGGCGTGTTTCAGCCATTATAATCTCCATTATATCACATATCACAATAAAAATCAATAGCCCCGCGCCATTATTTGCGCCAACTATCCGAAATTTTACGCACCTCAGCCATTTTGTAAATTTCGGGCACGCAATTTTGTGCATTTTGCCGACTGCCCTTACATAAGCGAACAAATTTAAAATTATCCTGCACAATTGTTCATGATTTATTTTATTACTTCACTGCACTGATATGTTATAATAGTATTGTATCGTTCATAAATCATATAATTATCACATGATTGGAGTTAGAAATATGTGGAATACTATCAATAAAGCTATCGAAACTTTCGATGGCTGGCTTTGGGGTCTGCCGCTGATACTGCTGATAATCCTCGGCGGTATATGGCTGACCATTCGCCTGCGCGGCGTGCAGTTCCATAAACTGGGGCTGGCGCTGAAGTACATGGTGAAAAACGAAGCGGGCGGCGAGGGCGAAGTTACCAGCTTCGGCGCGCTCTGCACCGCGCTTTCCGCCACCATCGGCACGGGCAATATCGTCGGCGTAGCTACGGCTATGGCGGTCGGCGGCCCCGGCGCGCTCTTTTGGATGGAGATAGCGGCGCTTTTCGGTATGGCTACCAAGTTCACTGAGGGTCTGCTGGCGATAAAGTTCAGAACTTTCGACTCTGCCGGCCATGTACTGGGCGGCCCTTTCTACTACATTGAAAACGGCATGGGCAAGCGCTGGAAGTGGCTGGGCAAGATGTTCGCGATATTCGGCATCGGCGCGGGTCTGCTGGGAATCGGCACGATAACCCAGATAAACGGCATAACCTCGGCGGCGAACAATTTCTTCAACGGCGACGCTGCAAAGCACATACACCTTTTCGGTCACGATTACTCGATAGTTACCATAATCGCAGGACTTTTGGTAACGATATTCGCGGCGCTGGTAATTATCGGCGGACTCAAGAGCATATCTAAGGTATCGCAGGTCATCGTACCTTTCATGGCGGTAGCGTATGTACTCTGCGCGCTCATCATCGTGCTTACGCACATCACCGAGATACCCGGCGCGATAGTTGAGATAGTACAGGGCGCGTTCGGCATCAAGCAGATAGCGGGCGCCGGCGTAGGCGGAACGATAATCCTCGCTATGCAAAAAGGCGTAGCGCGCGGAATATTCTCTAACGAAGCGGGCTTAGGTTCCGCACCGATAGCGGCGGCTGCTGCGCAGACGAAAGACCCCGTTCGTCAGGGTCTTGTTACCATGACGGGAACATTCATCGACACCATCTGCATATGCACCATGACGGGTCTTGCTATCGTAATTTCGGGCGCGTGGGCTGACCCGAATTTACAGGGCGTAGAGATCACCACGGCGGCTTTCCAGTACGGTCTGCCCGGCCCTGACAAACTGGCGTCGTTCATACTGATGATATGCTTAGTATTCTTCGCATTCACGACTATACTGGGCTGGAGCTATTATTCCGAGAGATGCCTGGCGTATCTGACAGGCGCGAACGTATCCATAACAAAGGTATACAGATGGATATACATAGCGGCGATATTTGCAGGCCCGTACATCAGCGTTGAGGCGGTATGGAACATCGCGGACATATTCAACGGACTGATGGCGCTGCCGAACGTAATAGCGCTGATCTCGCTTTCGGGCGTAGCGGCGGCTGAAACGAAGGATTATCTGAAAAACAGAGCGCAGAGAAAAGCGCTTGAGAACACTTGACAATCCCGCGAGCGTGTGATATAATAAAATAAAAGAGGCGCACTGCGATAAGCGGTTCTCCTCCATCGTAGATTATTTTTGCAAATAACCGCCTTATGTAGGAGTAGGGCGGTTATTTCTTTTTTTATTATTGCAAATGTCGAGTATTAGATCGACTATGTTAATGACCAGTGTAAGTATTGCTACTATATCTGCCACGCTCATATATGCTCACCTCCATCTCTGGAGGAAGATTTGAACCGCCTACCGTCTTTGCAGTACGCCTTATTGGTATTATATCACACTTGTAGAATTTTGTCAATTAAAAAGCGCATGGCTATCTTTTCGGTAGTCATGCGCTTATATTTTAGCTATTACGTCTGTTTATTCAAGTGCCGCGCACTTGAAGGGGGCTATGTACGGGCGACCTACTAGGGGCAGCCCTCTCTTGCAGGGCCTGCCCCTCTTTAAAATCAGTCCACCGGACTGATTTTCAATTCACCCTATGCGGAGCGCCCTACGGTGGGGGTTTCGCCGCCTGCGGGCGGCGACGATTGGGGCTGCTCGCCCCCCTCGACCCCCTCGGCAACGGCTGGCGCGTCGTTGCATCCCGCGCTTTTTAATTTTTAGCCACGTTGCAAGGGTTCTATTGACAGGCGATTTTCAGTTGTTCGGGAGTGAAACAAACTGGAAATTAGGCGAAGCCGACTTTCCACACCCAAATTCACCACTTCCGCTCTGCCGAGGGACAGTGCATAGCCCGTTTCGCGGCGCGCAGTTCCACAAAGCACCCGCATTCACCGCATACCCCCGCGCCAAGCTGCCCGCATTCGCGGCATAACTCCAGCCGACGATGGTATTCGCCCTCGTCAACGCGCTTTTCGGGCGGCAGGGCTTCCACCATGTCCGCTACCCGCGCATATTCCTCCGCAAATCCGCTCTCGCTCAGCAGACATTTCCTGCAAAACGGCCGCGCCGTGCTTGTGTCTGCCGCGCTTATTCCGCTCATTCCGCAAAAATGCGTATCTCGGCCGCCGAGCATGGGGGCAGCTCGGCTTTCAGCACGCCGTTTTCCAGTTTGGCTTCGAGCGGCTTTATCGTCAGCTTTTCGGGGCAGTCGAAATCGTTGAGATCTCGCGCCGCGCCTGTAAGTATCCGCGCTTTCACGCTCGCCGCCGCAAACCCGTTTATGCCGCAGTTTATCTCCGCAGGTTCGCTCATCGAGCAGTTCGCCGCCGTGATGGTCAGCACGCCGTCCTTTACGGATGCCGAGGTCGAGAGCATCGGCGCGCCGCCCGCCATCTGCTCGTTCTCGCTCCAGCAGTACACCGCTTCGCCGCCCTGATGCTCTTTGTACAAGTCGAAAACGTGGTAGGTCGGGGTCTTTACCATCTTCTCGCCCTCGGTCAGCACCAGCGCCTGCAATACGTTCACTGCCTGCGCAAGGTTCGCCATCACTACCCTTCCGCTGTGGCGGTTGAAGATGTTCAGCGTGAGCGCCGCCACCATCGCGTCGCGCATCGTGTTCTGCTGATAGAGGAAGCCGGGGTTCGTGCCCTCTTCCACATCGTACCAAGTACCCCACTCGTCTACCGCCAGCCCTATCTTGTTTTCGGGGTCGTAGCGATCCATTATCTGCGTGTGGCGGGTTATCAGCTCGTCCATGTAGTTCGCGGTGTTCATCAGCTCGTAGTACTGCTCGTCGGTAAATTCCGCAGCCTTGCCCTTATTGTTCCAGTCGCGCAGGGCGTAGTAGTGCAGTGAGATCGCTTTCGCGTGCCATTCGCCGAGGTTTTTCATCATTACTTCCGTCCAGTTGTAATCGCTTGAGCTGGGGCCGCAGGCTATCTTGAAAAGCTCGTTGCCAGAGTAGTTTTTGCAGAAGCTTTGGAAACGTCTGTAAACGTCGGCGTAATATTCGGGGCGCATACTTCCGCCGCAGCCCCAGTTTTCGTTGCCTATGCCGAGGTATTTCAGCTTCCAGGGCTTTTCTCTGCCGTTTTTGCGGCGCAGGTCGGCCATCGGCGATATGCCGTCAAAAGTTATGTACTCCACCCACTCGGCAAGCTCCTGCACCGTGCCGCTGCCGACGTTTCCCGCAATGTAAGGCTGGCAGCCCACCTGCTCGCAGAGGTCCATAAATTCGTGCGTGCCGAAAGAATTATCCTCCGTAACGCCGCCCCAGTTGGTGTTCACCATCTTTTTGCGCTGCGATTTTTCGCCAATGCCGTCCTTCCAGTGGTATTCGTCGGCGAAGCAGCCGCCCGGCCAGCGCAGCAGCGGCATTTTTATGTTCTTGAAAGCCTCTACAATGTCGCTGCGTATGCCGCGCACGTTTGGTATAGGCGAGTTTTCGCCGACGTAGATGCCATTGTAGATGCATCTGCCGAGGTGCTCGGAAAAGTGTCCGTATATCTCGGGGGCGATGTGCGAGCGCACGTCGGCGGCGTTTATCAGCATGGAAAATTTCTTCATATCAAATTACCCTTTCTGTAATTGTCGATGAGTTTGTCTGTACCGTATATCTTAATGATACACCTTGACAAATTTTTTGCAATGATATATAATATTTTTTGTACTTACATATCGTATGATTATGAGTGAAAGGAAGTCCCCTCTATGATGAAGCTCCACGCGATAGGTATGGCGGTGCGCCATACGGCAGATTTCGTTATCGACCGCCCTGCAGGCTCGGGCGACGACTTGCTTATAATTTTTAAGACCCCCGCTGAGCTTATAATAGGCGGCGAGGTGCTGCGCGCTCAGGCAGGCTGCGCCATTGTCTATACCGCCGATATGCCCCAGTATTACCGCGCTTTCGGCGGTATATATGTTAATCACTTTATGCACTTCGAGGGTTACGAGCAGGCTGAGGATACGCCGCTGCCCCCTGCGGGAAAGCTCATCGCGCTGACCAATATCGGCGAGGTGGAAGAGCTGCTGCGCATGATAAGCCGCACCCGCATGGGCGATGAAAAGCATATGGAAGCCAGCCTTGACCTACTGATAAAATTGCTGATGATAAAGCTCAGCGAGGGCGCGCGAGAGCCGCGGCTTTCGGCAGATATGGGCGCGCACCACGCCGAGCTGAGCGCCCTGCGTGCCGAGCTTTACAGCAGCGCGGGCGAGTTTCGCGGGGTGGGGCAGATGGCGAAACGGCTGAATTTCAGCGTGCCCTACCTCCAGCAGCTTTACCGCGCGCAGTTCGGCGTTAGCTGCTACGAGGATATTCTCGCCGCCCGCACCAAGACCGCGAAGTACTACCTGCGCGCCACCACCCTCACCGTGAAAGAGATAGCGGCGCTCTGCGGCTACGAGAACGATGTTTGCTTTATGCGCCTTTTCAAGCAGCGCACGGGACTTACCCCAACTTTGTACCGCGAAAAGCGCGGGCTTGATGGGCTGGATATGAGCGAAATCGTTTGAAATTAACGGGGCGTTGTATGAAATGCCCAAAAGTCAGCGCGGGGATTTGTGAATAAAATAGATTTGCACGGCAAATTTACTGTACGCTATTGACAAATTAAATCGACTATGGTAGACTAATTATAGTGAATTTGATGTAATTTACATGAATATGATTTTTGTATCTTTATATTGGAGTGTTACCTTTCAGTTATAATTGATCGGGCATGACCAACTTTTTACGGACATATTATAGCTGTTCGTAACAGGTTGGTTTTTTTGTTTTTATGGGGTGTTTTCGATGAAAATTATAAAGGTGATAAACAATAATACAGTCTGCGTGCTCGACGATAAGCGCCGCGAGCAGATAATCTCGGGAAAGGGCATAGGCTTCGGCAAGAAGTTTGGCGACCGCCCCGACGCGGATAAGATAGAAAAAATGTATCTCATTACCGACTCGGCGCTGCGCAAGCGGCTCATCGAGTGCCTTGCCGAGATACCTTACGAATATATAAAGCTCACTGAGGGTCTGGCGGAGCAGGCGGCGAAAGAGCTTGACTGCGAGCTGAACGAATCGCTCATGATCTCCCTCTCAGACCACATATATTTCGCGGTACAGCGCAAACAGCAGGGCATTGAGTTTGAAAACCCGCTGATGGAGGCTATAAGCGATTATTTTCCGAAAGAGCTGGAGCTTGGCAGGCGGTGCGTAGACGAGGTGAAAAGGCAGATGGGCGTGCAGCTCGCGCCTGACGAAGCGGGCTTCGCCGCAATGCACATCATAAACGCGCGCATGGGCACGAAAATGTCGCAGATAACTGACATAACTAAGTTTGTAGAAAGCTGCGCCGCCCTTGCGGACACCTGCTTCGGCGGAAAGTTGGATAAAAATAGCGTGGCTTACGAAAGATTTTTGGTGCATCTGAAATTTCTTGCAAAGCGGCTTTTTACCGTGCAGGAGCTTCCGCAGGTGCTCAGCCGCGACGAAGATCTGCTCGAATTGATGATAGTTAAGTTTAAAAGGCAATACAAATGCGCAGAATGTATACAAGACCACATTTTGAAAAATTATAAAAAAAGCATTTCAGAGGAAGAGCTTCTTACGCTCACCCTGCACCTAAGAAGAATAAGCGCGTAAGTGCAGATTCTATATATGCTGTAAACTAATACGATCGGTACCTAAATATTGTGTTTTATGGCTTGCAACTAAATAAACTTATGTATTTGTATGGAGGATAAGCTTTATGAAAGACAAGATCTTCGGGGTGCTCCAGCGAGTAGGCAGATCGTTTATGCTGCCGATAGCGCTGCTGCCCGTAGCGGGTCTGCTGCTGGGAATAGGCAGCTCCTTTACGAACCCCACCACTATCGAAACATATCATTTGGGCAAAGTAATTTACGAGGGCGGCGTGCTTTACACCGTGCTCGACATCATGAGCAAGACGGGCAGCGCGGTATTCGATAACCTCGCACTGCTCTTCGCGATGGGCGTTGCCATCGGCATGGCAAAAAAGGAAAAAGAGGTAGCGGCGCTCTCCGGCGCGATCTCCTACCTCGTCATGAATACCGCGATAAGCGTTATGATAGACGCAAAGGGCGGCGTGGAAGCTATGGCGGCGAACTCTACAACGCAGGTGCTGGGTATAACCACCCTGCAAATGGGCGTTTTCGGCGGTATAATCGTAGGCCTCGGCGTAGCGGCACTGCACAACCGCTTTTATAAGGTAGAGCTGCCGCAGGTGCTCTCGTTCTTCGGCGGTACGCGCTTTGTGCCAATAGTCTGCACCGTGGCTTACCTGCTGGTGGGCATCGGAATGTTCTTCATCTGGCCGGTAGTGCAGCTAGGCATCTCAAAGCTCGGCGCACTGGTTCTCAGCTCGGGTTACGCAGGCACTTGGATATACGGAATACTCGAGCGCGCGCTGATACCTTTTGGACTTCACCACGTTTTCTATATGCCTTTCTGGCAGACCGAGCTTGGCGGCTCGATGGTGATAGACGGCAATACCGTTACGGGCGCGCAGAATATCTTCTTCGCCGAGCTGGCTTCAAAATCTACCGATGTTTTCTCGGTATCGGCAACAAGATTTATGTCGGGCAAATTCCCCTTCATGATATTCGGTCTGCCCGCCGCCGCGCTGGCAATGTACCGCGCCGCACGCCCCGAAAAGAAAAAGGTAGTAGGCAGCCTGCTGCTTTCCGCCGCGCTGACCTCTATGATAACGGGCATAACCGAGCCGCTGGAATTTACGTTCCTCTTTGTAGCCCCCGCGATGTACGCCGTACACTGCGTACTGGCAGGACTTTCCTATATGCTGATGCACATTCTTAACGTCGGCGTAGGCATGACCTTCTCTGGCGGCGCTATCGACCTCACCCTTTTCGGCATACTTCAGGGCAACGCTAAAACGCACTGGATATGGATAGTTGTGGTAGGTCTGATATACGCGGTGGTTTACTACTTCGTATTCTATTTCATGATAACCAAACTGAATCTCATGACCCCCGGCAGAGAGGCTGACGACGTAGAGCCGAAGCTTTACCGCCGTGCCGATATGCAGGATAAAAAGCAGGGCGCGGGCGCAGTTGCCGCAAAAGCGGAGGACATCGTGAGCGCGCTGATACTGACCGGCCTTGGCGGAAAAACTAACATTTCCGACCTCGACTGCTGCGCTACCCGCCTGAGAGTCACCGTTGCGGACTCTGATAAAGTAGACGACAAGGCGCTGAAAGAAAGCGGCGCGAGCGGCGTTATCCACAAGGGCAGCGGCGTGCAGGTCATCTACGGGCCTAAGGTTTCGGTAATAAAATCAAATCTTGAGGACTTCTTAGATACTCCGTATTCCGACCACCCAGAAGAACTTCTCGGCGGCGCGGATAATACTGCGGACAATTCAGAGAAGCAGGCTGAAAGGTCGGAAAACGCACAAAACGCTTCTGCGGAAACCGAGATCATCGGCGCGCATATGAACGGCAAGGCGATAAAGCTCAGCGAGGTGGAGGACGATGTGTTCTCGCAGGAAATACTGGGCAAAGGCGCGGCGATAGAGCCTAGCGAGGGCAAACTTTACGCCCCCTGCGGCGGCAAGATAGACAGCGTTTTTGATACAAAGCACGCGGTGAACATGGTGTCGGCAGGCGGCGCGGAAGTGCTGATGCACGTCGGAATAGACACCGTAAAGCTTGGCGGAAAATACTTTGAAGCGCACGTCAGCGACGGGCAGGAAGTAAAGAAAGGCGACCTGCTGCTGACATTCGATATTGAGCAGATAAAGGCGGCGGGCTATAAAGTCACCACGCCGATGATGATATGCAACACGGACGATTACGCGGCGGTAGAGCAGCTGAAAGAGGGCGAGACCGCGGCGGGAGAAAATATTATAAAGATAACGAAATAACAGGAGGATACCGACATGAAAGAATTTAACTACACAATCACAGACGAGATAGGCATACACGCAAGACCTGCGGGAATGCTGGCGAAGAAGGCAAAAGCTTTTGAGAGCAGCGTGACGATCGCGAAAGGCGAGAAAGAGGCTGCGCTGACGAAGCTGATGGCGGTAATGGCGCTTGGCGTGAAGCATGGCGATACCGTAACGGTGAAAGCCGAAGGCGCAGATGAGGAAGCCGCTATCGCGGAAATAAAGAAGTTCTTTGAGGAAAATCTGTAAGAAAAGCAGGCTTTCCAAACAAAGTAAAATACGCGGCAGAAACGCCGAGCACGAACAAACGAACGGCGTGAATATAAAAAGCGCGGGATGCAACGACGCGTGGAAAGTCGGCTTCGCCGATTTCCGAGAAGTTGGCTACGCCAACTTCCCACTTTGTTTCCCTTACCAAACGAAAGAGAGTCGCCTATCCAAAAATGCGGTTGCAAGGCGCGTGGAAATCAGCAAAGCTGAGTTTCCTGCTTTGCCGAGGGGGTCGAGGGGGGCGAGAAGCCCCAATCGTCGCCGTCCGCAGACGGCGAAACTCCCCATACCGAAGGGCGCTCCGCATAGGGTGAATGGGAAAGTCGGCTTCGCCGAATTTCCTAAATCAGTCCGGTGGACTGATTTTCAAGAGGGGCATGCCCTGCAAGGGAGGGCTGCCCCTAGTCCGTCGCCCGTAGACAAAACCCTTCAAGGGCGCAAGCCCTTGAACGAACAAAGTAAAAGCCCCCAACTCAAAATCCCCACACCCCCAGCAATCAACAAAACACAAAAAATAAAAAGGAGTTGACCGGATATGAAAAAGTTTAACGGAAAAGGCGTGTACGGCGCAGTGGCTATCGGAAAAATATCAGTTTTCAAAAAGCCCGACGCGGCAATAAAGAGAGTGCGCGTTGAGGATACCGAAAAGGAAAAGGAAAGGGTAGCACAGGCTAAGGCTGCCGCCGCTGAGCAGCTCCGGAAAATATACGAAAAGGCGCTCAAAGAGGTCGGCGAAACTAACGCGCAGATCTTCGAGATACACATGATGATGCTCGAAGACGACGATTATAACGAGTCGATAGAAAATATCATCGACAGCCAGAGCGTAAACGCCGAGTACGCAGTAGCCCTTACCGCCGATAACTTCGCCGAGATGTTCGCCTCGATGGACGACCCGTATATGCAGGCGCGCTCCGCCGACGTTAAGGATATTTCTAATAGGATGATCGCTAACCTTACAGGCGCGGCGGCTGACGGCGCGGAAACTAACGATAAAATGATAGTATGCGCCGACGACCTCGCCCCCAGCGAAACTATCTCGCTCGATAAGGATAAGGTGCTGGCTTTCGTTACCGCGCACGGCTCTTCAAATTCACATACCGCGATACTCGCGCGTAATATGAACATACCCGCAGTTATCGGCGTGGGCGATGAGTTTCTCGCGCAGATAAACGACGGCGATACCGCTATCGTAGACGGCTTTACAGGCGAGATATACCTCGACCCCGATGAACAGACCCTCGCAAAGATGGAGGAAAAACGCGCCGCCGATGAGGAGAAAAAACGCTTGCTCCAAGACCTGAAGGGCAAGGAGAACGTTACCCTTGATGGCAAAAAGATAAATATTTATGCCAATATAGGCGGCGTGGATAATATCGGTGCAGTGCTTCTTAACGACGCAGGCGGCATAGGCCTTTTCCGCAGCGAATTTCTGTATCTGGAAAATACCGATTACCCTACCGAGGAACAGCAGTTCCACGCATATAAACGCGTGCTCGAAAGCATGGCGGGCAAAAAAGTCATAATCCGTACTCTGGATATAGGCGCGGATAAACAGGTGGATTACTTCGGGCTGAAAAAAGAAGAAAACCCCGCCCTCGGCTTCCGCGCTATAAGAATTTGCCTTACCCGCCCCGAGATATTCAAGACACAGCTGCGCGCCCTCTACCGCGCTTCCGTTTACGGCGACCTGGGCATAATGTTCCCCATGATAACCAGCGTTTCAGAGGTTCAGCGCGTGCTCGCCGTCTGCGACGAGGTAAAGGCCGAGCTGAAAGAACAGGGTATAGAGTACAGCGAAAACGTAGAGCTGGGAATCATGATAGAAACGCCCGCCGCCGCCGTTATCAGCGATAAGCTCGCTCCTATGGTGGACTTTTTCAGCGTCGGCACAAACGACCTCACCCAGTATACCCTCGCCTGCGACCGCCAGAACCCCGATATAGAGCAGTTCTGCGATACCCACCACGAGGCTATACTTCGCCTGATAGAGATGTCCGCCGAAAACGCTCACAAAAACGGCGCTTGGATAGGCATTTGCGGCGAGCTTGCGGCAGATACCACCCTTACCGAAACTTTTCTGCGCATGGGCATAGACGAGCTTTCCGTTTCGCCGACATTTGTCCTCAAAGTGCGCGACGCGGTGAGAAAGTGCGACCTCAGCAAATAAATGCCCCGCGTATCGCGGTACAAGCAGCACGCCGACAAAAACTAAAGCATAATAACAAAGACCTGCACTTTTTACGGTGCAGGTCTTTTGCTTTTGCGTGGGGTCGTAGGTCACTCGTCGTTCGTGCCGTGCATACGCTCGAATTTGTGCGCGGGACGGGTGAAAAGCAGCGCCAGCATCATCAGCATGGCGGTCGCCGCAAGGCTTATAGGGTAGACGGTCATTATCGTTTCAAACGTTCTGCTGGTCGGGAATACGAACTTTATCCATGTAAGGCGTATTCCGCATACGCCGAGGGTGGTCAGCAGGGCGGGTACGAAGGAAATTCCGAAGCCGCGCATATAGCCCGACATCACCTCGTACAGCATACTGAAAAAGTAGCCCGAGAATATGTAGATAAGGCGCGTATAGCCTATGCTGATTACCGCGGGGTCGCTGTTGAATATCGAAAGCAGCGGCTTGCCGGCGGCGAGCACTATGCCTATCGCGAGGGCTGCCGCGGCGGTATCCTCCGCCAGACTGAGCGCCAGCGTGCGGCGGCAGCGGCGCATCTTCTTTGCGCCGTAGTTTTGTCCGACAAAGGTCGTGCACGCCTGCGCGAACGAGTTTATTATGTAGTAAGCCAGTATCTCGAGATTAAAAGCCGCGCTCGAAGCCGCTATAACGTCTGTACCCAGGCTGTTTATAGCCGACTGCACCACTATGTTTGCGAAAGAGAATACCGCGCCCTGCAGGCCCGCGGGCATGCCTATGCGCATTATTCGCAGAAATACCGAGCGGTGTATGCGCAGCTTTTTCGGGTCTACTTTGATCATCTTGTCGCTGCGGATAAGCTTTCGCAGAAGTATAGCCGAGCTGAAAAGGTTTGAGATTACCGTGGCGGTCGCAACTCCGCTGACTGTCATTTTCAGCACTATTACAAAAAAGAGGTTCAGCGCTACGTTCAGCAGTCCCGAGAAAAATAGCGCGATAAGCGGCGAACGTGTGTCGCCCACGCTGCGGAATATCGCCGCCTCGAAGTTGTAGAGGAATATTACGGGCATACCCAGCAGGTATATCCGCAGGTACTGCATGGCGTATGGGTAGACCTCTGCGGGCAGATTCAGCGCGTTCATTATCCACCCTGCCGAAAGCTCGCCCAGCAGTGCTATCACCGCGCCGCCCAGCAGAGCCGCGATTATAGAGGTATGCACCGCCTTGTGTACTGTTTTTTCATCGCCGCTTCCGATGGCGTTTGCGATTATTACGTTCGCGCCCAGCGCCACGCCTATGAAAAGGTTCAGTATCAGCCCGATGACGGGGCTGTTCGCGCCCACTGCCGCGACCGCTATCGTGCTCTTATCGCCCGTGAAATTGCCCACTACCGCGAGGTCTGAGGCATTAAAAAGCTGCTCCAGTATGGCGGTGGCAGCCACGGGCAGCGCGAAAAGCGGCAGCTTGTTCCAGATAGAGCCGTTCAGCATATCTATCTTAGCGCCGTTTTTTTCTTTTTTCATTTTCATTACTCACCCTTACAAACTTATAAAAAGTTACATCGCTTATTCTCTTCATGCTATTATTTTTGTAAGAGCAATTATATCACAAAAATTTCAAAAAAACAATGCTGAATTTTTTAATCAATTGTGTATAGGTCTGTTATTTGCTATCAGCCGCCGAAGCCTTTCAGCGCTACCAGTCGGCGGGAAAATTCCTGAGAAAATCCGCGGCTGACGGGCAGACGCACGCCGCCTGTTAGCGTAACGCTGCGCGAGGTGAATGAGATTATGCGGGCGCTGTTTACGGCGTAGCTTTTGTGGCACTGCAAAAAGCTTTTCGGCAGGTCGCGCAGCAGCTCGCCCAGCTTGCCGTTTATCGGCAGGTCGCCGCCCTCGCTGTGTATCACGAGCGTTTTGTTGCTGCTTTCGATGTAGATTATCTCCTCTGAGGGCAGGAAGAGGGTCTGCCCTCCGCTTTTCACCATCAGCGTTTCGCGCTCGGTATCGGCTAAGGCGCGCAGTTTATCCAGCGTTTTGCGCACGGCGGCGGGGTCGGCGGGCTTGGTCATAAAAGCCGCGGGGGTGAGGTCAATATCGCGCAGAAAAATATCTTGACAGTATTTCTCGGCATAGCTGCTGACAAACACCACGGGTATACTGCGGTAAGCGTGGGTTATGCAGGAGGCAAGCTCTATACCGTTGGTCTTTTTAAGCTCGATGTCGATAAAAAGCGCCGAAATATCCATGTAATTGCGGCGTATGTACTCGGTGCAGACGTCCTCGCTGCCGAAAGTTACAAGCTCGTCCCCCTCGGGCGCGGCTTCGGCGTAAGCCTCGGCAAAAAGGCGTATGTAGTTCGGGTCGTCGTCTAAAAGCACTATCTTGTTCGTTTTCAAGGTCTTGGGTTCTCCTAACAAAGAATTATTGCCAAAACAGCCATCGCAAGCAGGAACACCGCGTTCGCGGCGGTGAAGCAGGCTAGATATCTGCCCTTTTCAGCGGGCTTTTCGCGGCATATCTGCTTGTACGAGATAAGGCTCGCCATAGAGGCGATGAGCGTGCCCAGTCCGCCGATGTTTGTGCCGACTATCAGCGCGCGGACGTTATCCGTAAAGGCCGAGAGCAGTATCGCGCAGGGCACGTTGCTTATTATCTGGCTCGCAGCCGCCGCTGTAAAAAGCTCGCGCCCGCCGATGAACCTGCGCAGTGCGCCGCTGAACGCAGGTACAGCGCTGACGTTGCCGATAAAGATGAAAAATCCGCAGAATGTCAGCAGCAAGCTCCAGTCGATGTTTTTCAGCACCGCGCGGTCGGCGGATATGGTGCATATCAGCGCCGCCGCAGCCGCGACCTGCCACGGCAGTACCCGCGCTACGGTCAGCAGGCATAGCGCGAAAAGCGCGGCGTACATAGCCAGCCTGCCGCGGTGTATCTCGGGCAGGTCGGTATTGTCGGTATTATTATCGGTCGGCATATCCTGCGCGGGCAGCGCCGAGAGAGCGCCGCTTTTGCGGCAGAGCATATACGCCCACCCCGCGAGCATCGCCCCCGCCAGCAGGGTGTACGGCAGCATAAGCTTTATAAATCCCCCGACACGCATACCCGAAAGCCCGTAGAGATACAGATTTTGCGGATTTCCTATCGGGGTGAGCATACTGCCCAGGTTCGCGGCGATGGTCTGCATTACGGTAACGGGTATCGCCAGCCGCGCGCCGCCCTCGAGCCTGCTCAGCGCGGCAAGGCTCAGCGGAACGAAGGTTATCAGCGCAACGTCGTTCGTGATAGCCATGCTCGCGAAAAAGCAAGCCGCCGTCAGCGCGAGCACAAGCTGAAAATGCGTGCGTGCCGAGCGGGTCAGCAAGCCCGCCGCCCTCTCGAAAATGCCCATTCGCCTGCAACCCTCGGTCACCGCCATCAGCGAAAACAGCAGCCCCAGCGTGCGGAAGTCGATGTACCCCGCGTAAGCCCTGCTGGGCGGCACGAATACTGCCGATACCGCCGCAAGCCCCATAGCCGCGAGCAGCACCGTTTCGCGCCGCGCGAAGTCCGCAGCTTTTTTCAGTACAGCGCTCAATTTTCTTCGCCCGCCGTTTCCGCGACGCCTACGACGCCCGCTTTGTAAGCCGCGCCCCATTTCGCCATAGCTTCCAGTATCGGCGACATACTTTTGCCCAGCGGGGTGAGGGTGTACTCTACGCGCGGCGGCACTTCGGCGAATACTTCGCGCGTTACCAGCCCGTTATCCTCCATGTCCCGCAGATTTGAGGTCAGCACCTTCTGCGATATTCCGCCCACCGAGCGTTTCAGCTCGCCGAAGCGCTTAGTGCCCGTTTGCAGGTCGCGCAGTATAAGCACCTTCCACTTATCACCGATGAGCAGCAGGGTAGTTTCCACGGGGCAGGCGGGCAGTTCAGATCTGTTTATCATATCAAGTACCTACTTTCTATCTAACGCCAACGCTTATGGTTTCTAAAAGTGCGCTGGTATCTTTTTTATACGCTTGATATAATTTTAGCAGTTTTTCGGCAGATTGTCAAGAATAGCGTGAAAAAGCGACAAAAATTTTTCGCGCGGGGGCGCGGCGGTTTATGAAAATCTACGAAATCGCGCCGCGGGGCTTTACAGATACCGCAAAGTGTGATAAAATAATATCTGCAAAAAATTGAATGATTACTGGTCTTATTGGAAACGCACACGAGGGTTCTCTTTTACATTCGTGATAACGAACAACACAAAAAATTGTTCGCAGTCTATTGAAATGTAAAGGAGATTTTTTTATGCAGAAAAGTAAACTCGGAAATTTCGTATTCACCGCCGTAATGGCTTTCGTGATGGTGTACGCTATGGTGTGCTACAATATAGCGCTGGATAAGGGCGGCATGAGCAACGCCGTATTCCTGCTGGCTTTTCACGAGATACCTATAATGTGGCCCGCAGCCGTGATATTAGAACTTTTGGTGGCGGAGCGCGCCGCCGCTAAGCTGGCTTTTCGCTTCGTAACGCCGCAGAGCAGCCCCATTGCGATAACGCTCGCTATGTCCTCTATGATAGTATGCGTGATGTGCCCGATAATGAGCCTGCTCGCGACCTGCCTTTTCATGCACCCCGGCAAGCAGGTGATAGCCCTTTGGCTGCAAAAAGTAGTGCAGAATTTCCCGATGGCGCTTTGCTGGCAGATATTCTACGCCGGCCCCGCCGTAAGAAATCTGATGAAGCTTTTTGAGAAAAAGTCTGCCGAGTCTGACAAGCCGGCCGAATCAGCCGTATCCGCCGAGCGCGCCTAAAATTTGCCGTACAGAATAACGCCTATACAAAAAGAGCCTGCATTCGCTGTAATAAAAGCGTGCCGGCTCTTTCTGCATTTACAGGGGGGACTTTTTTGTTATTAAGATTGGGGTATCTTACCTCTTTCTTTTGTCCAATATCATATTACCACACCGCCCGCCGCTTTTCAAGGCTTTTGGCGAAACTGGCGCTTATAACGCGAAAACAGCAGGCTTGTTCACCTGCTGTTCATAAATTGCATTGTTCATATCTTCTCCACTTCGGCGGCGAGGTCTTGCGCGAAGCGGCGGTACAGCGCCGTGAACTGCTCGCGCTCCTCAGCAGTCCAGCGGGTGTAGAAAGCGTTTTCCGCCGCTACCAGTCGTTCGGCGGTTCTCTTCATGTGCTCGCTGCCGCGCGGGGTCAGGTATATCAGCGTGTTGCGCCCCTCGCCCTGCTTTAGGTAGATCATTCCCGCCTTTTCCAGCCGCCGCAGCGATGAATTTACCGTGGTGCGCGGCAGATTTGTCATTCGGCAGATGGTGCTTTGGCGGCAGCCCTCGCCCTGATCGTATATCATGTAGAGTATGTTCAGCTCGCTGTCTGACACGCCGAGCTTTCGCGCAGCCTCGCGGTAAATGCCGTTCACCGTGCCGATTATACTGTTTATCTCCTTCATCTCGACTTTAAGCATAGTGGTACCTGCCCCTCAGCTTTATCAGACAAGTCGCCGAAAGCACCAGCGCCAGCGCTTCCGCAACCACTATCGCGCACCAAACACCCGTAAGCCCGAATATAGCGGGCAGCAGAAGCACGCTGAATATCTGAAAGACAAGCGTTCTGCCGAAAGATATAAGCGCCGAGATAAGACCGTTGTTGAGCGCCGTGAAGAAAGACGAAGCGTAGATATTGAAGCCCGAGAGCAGGAACGAGAGCGAGTATATGCGGAAAGCCTGCTCGGTCATGGCGTAAAGCTCGGGGTCGTAGCCGACGAATATCTTCGCGAGAAGCGGCGCGGCAAGCTGCGCGATCATAGCGATGACGAGCGCCGCCGTGCCGATTATGCGCAGGCTTTTGCGCAGTATGCTTTTCAGCTCGTCATGATTTTTCGCGCCGTAGTGGTAGCCGGTAACGGGCGCAGTGCCTATCGAGTAGCCGACGTACATACCTACGAATATAAAGCTAACGTACATTATAACGCCGTATGCCGAAACGCCGTTTTTGCCCGTGAGCCGCATGAGCTGATAATTGTAGAGCATATTTACCAGCGACATAGAAACGTTTGTCATAAATTCCGAAGAGCCGTTGGTGCAGGTCTTAGCCAAAGCTTTGCCGTCGAAATGCGTTTTGCCGAGGCGCAGATCGCTGCTGTTTGGCGATATGAAATATATCAGAGGTATGATCCCGCCGATGCACTGGCTAATGGCGGTAGCCGCCGCCGCGCCCGCAACGCCTTTGTGCAGCACCGCGAGGAAAAACCAGTCGAGCACCATATTTGAAACGCCCGCCGCTATCGTGACGTACAGCCCAAAATGCGGCCTTTCGGCGGTAACGAAAAAGCTCTGGAAAACGTTTTGCAGCATGAATGGCACGAGCGCCAGCATTATAATCCTGCCGTAGGTAACGCAGTAGCCGAGCATATCTGCGTCCGCGCCGAGCGCCTGAGCTACGGGGCGCATTAGCGCTATCCCCAGCAGGGTGAACACCGCGCCCACGCTTGTCAGCGCGTATATCAGCAGCGAGAATATCTCGTTAGCCTTATCCTTCTGCTGCTGACCCAGCTTCATAGATACCAGCGCGCTGCCGCCCGCGCCGACCATAAAGCCCACCGCGCCGAATACCATAAGGAACGGCATGATAAAATTCACGGCGGCAAACTGGGTAGAGCCTGCGTAATTTGATACGAAAAAGCCGTCTACCACGCCGTATATCGAGGTGAATATCATCATCACGACAGAGGGCAGAGTAAAGCGCAGCAGCCGCGAATAAGTAAA
Source organism: Ruminococcus sp. 210702-SL.1.03 (assembly GCF_020559915.1). Lineage (GTDB taxonomy): Bacteria > Bacillota > Clostridia > Oscillospirales > Ruminococcaceae > YE71. The sequence continues at coordinate 20,926 of NZ_JAJCLZ010000014.1, read as the reverse complement.
ATGATCTGATAATCTGATCTTCATATAGATATGCTCTCCTTTATGTACGAAATCGTACATTGCTTATTATAGCAGGAATAGCGGCAAAGTCAAGCGCGTTCATGATTTTTTTACAATGATGTTTTCAAAACTCACCTTTTGTAATGACCTCATGTTGAAATTTGTCAAAAAATATGCTATAATAAGACAGATAATATATTGAAACTCAAATATTCTCAAATAAAGGGGAAGAATGAAGTATGCAGGATATTGGCGAAAGGCTCAGCTCTTACGAGCCGCTTTGGGAAAACTGGTATAGAGAAAGCTTTATCGGCGGCGGCTCTTTCGGCAAAGTGTATAAGCTGCGGCGCGATTTTTACGGCGAAACAGCTTACTCGGCGGTAAAGATAATACCTATAATAGTAAACGACGCGCTGAAGCCGAAGAATGTGGATACGCAGACCTATATAGAGCAGCGGCGCAGCGCCGTGGTGCAGGAGATAAAGAATATGCACAAGCTCGAGGGCTACCCCTACCTCGTTCACTGCATAGCCGACTCTATAAAAGATATTCGCGGCGATAACGGCGAGCTTGTCGGCTTCGACGTGCTGATACAGATGAATTACTACACCGCCCTTGCCGACGAGATGAAGCGGAGCGGCGCGCTGGATACCGCGCAGGTGCAGAAGCTTGCCACGCAGATAGCCGCCGCGCTGAAAGCTATGCACGATATAAATATGCTCCACCGCGACGTAAAGGTAGAGAACATATTCATCGACGAAAACGGCGATTACCTGCTGGGGGATTTCGGCGTATCGAAACAGGGCGAATCGAGCAGCTGCTCTACCCTCGCGGGCACTCAGCCCTTCATAGCGCCCGAAGTATGGAACGTTCAGCGCACCAACCGCCGCTACGCCAATACCGCCGACATCTACTCATACGGCATAACGCTCTACTACCTGCTGAATGACAATATGCTGCCGCTGACCGAGGGCAGCTTTACGGAAAATCAGGTGAACGACGCTATATTCGCGCGGCTGAACGGAAAAGCATTCCCCCCGCCGAAAAACGGCTCGGCGCTGCTGAAAGAGATAGTTATGAAATGCTGCGCCTACCGCCCCGAAGACCGCTTTCAGGACGCGGGCGAGATAATAGAAGCGTTTAATAACGGCAAGGTCGAGAGCCGCTGTCAGCCTAAGATAATGCCGAAGCCAGCCGCTAAGGACGCTTACGCTACCGTTTACGCTGGCGAGGGCGAAGAGCCGCAGAGGGCGCAGCAGAAAAACCGTCCGCAAAACGTTTTGCCTGTTTCGCCGGTGATAAACCGCCGCACGCCTGCAAGACCTCAGCAGCGCCCGCCGCAGTATCGCGCCGGCAATGCGAATGACCCTAACCCCGGCGGGCGTTATCCCACGGGGCAAAGACCCGCGCCGCGGCAGTACGGCTCTTACAGACCAAACAATTCATACCGTCCGAACGGGCAGTACGGCACATACCCGCCGCGTGGAACATACCGCCCCGCGCCTGCGCCGAAAAAGCAAAAGCGCAGCCCTTTCGCAGTGCTCTCGGTGATCATCACGATATTCACGGTGGCGATAACGGTGCTGCTGGTGCTTTATGTGCTGGATATGGAGGACGGCGAGAGCGGTGCGCAGGCTAAGCTGTACGAATACACATACGATATGAATGAGGGAAGCTTTGAAGATGGATACGAACCGTACTATTTACTACAAACCGAAGCCCGCGAAAACGGCTTCGCTGCTGATAATAGATAAGCTCTGCAAGCCCACGGTGGTGACCCTTACGGGAGATAAAACGCTGGGGCGCGATTATCCGCAGGCAGACTGCGATATACGTCTGCTCTCGCAGATAGTCAGCCGCCGCCACGGCGAATTTATATTCGACGACTCTGACGGCGCGAATTACTATATCGACAACAACAGCTACAACGGCACATACATAAACGGCGAGCGCCTAGCGCCGTACAACGACCGCGGCTCGCGCGCATACCGCCTTTCAGACGGCGATATTATCCGCATAGACCACGCCGAGCTTCATTCGCCGCACCCCGACGCGGTGCTGATAGTTTTCAGCACGAGCTTTGATATGAACGAGAAATGGAGCACGCTGGATATTAGCCGCATGGACGCGCTGAGCATCGGCAGGGGCGAGAACTGCACCCTGCGGCTGGGCGACCTTATGGCTTCGCGCTGCCACGCTATGATGCTGCACGAGGGCGGCTGCTGGTATATAGAGGATAACGGCAGCACCAACGGCGTGGGCGTGAACGGCGAAGAGATCTCGCGGCAGACGCGGCTTTTCGACAACGACGTTATACGCATAGCGAACACCACGCTCGTCATGACCCACGGCAGGCTTTTTTACAATAACGGCGGCGGAAAAGAGCGCTCGGCGCTGATGGTGGATATACGCGCGAAGAAAGTAGACTTCGGCAGAAAGACCCTGCTGAAAGATATACGCGCCGAGTTTGAAAACGGCGACTTTGTGCTTATACTCGGCGGCTCGGGCGCGGGCAAGACCACGCTTATCCGCGCGATATTGGGCGAGAGCAAGGCTGAGGGCAGGATAATACTAAACGGGCAGGACTTATACAAAAATTTCAAGAACATGAAATCGCAGATAGGCATGGTGCCGCAGTTCCTCACCCTGCGCAAGAACGACACCGTGCGCAACACGCTGATGGATACGGCGGGCATAAAGCTGGGCAGCTGCACCAAGCAGAAGCGCGAGCAGAGGGTGGATAATATACTCGAACACGTCGGCATAAAAGAGCACCAAAACAAGCTGATAGGTCAGCTAAGCGGCGGTCAGCAGAAAAAGGCGGCGGTGGCGAACCAGCTCGTCGGCTTTCAGAAGGTATTCATCTGCGACGAGCCTGACTCGGGACTGGACGCGGCTTCGCGCACGCAGCAGATGGAGATACTGAAAGAAATATCGCAGGAAAACAAGATAGTAATGGTGATAACCCACGAGCCGGACGACGCAGTGCAGGTGATAGACGGCGTGAAAAAGAGCCTTTTCACCAAGGTGATAGTGCTGGCGCGAAACTCGGTAGACCGCGCGGGACACCTAGCCTTTTACGGAAGCGTGGAAAACGCGCTGGCGTTTTTTGGCGTGAGCAGATTGCAGGACATAATGATAGAGATAAACCCGCCTGCCGAGGGCGGCAAGGGCAGGGCGGATGAATACATCCGCAAATACAAAATGCTGACTGGGGGCAGGAACATTGGATAACGCATCATTCGCGGCGCAGACCTCGATATACTTCAAAAAGATACGGCGAATAGCGCTGAAAGAGAAGTTTTGGAAATTCGTAGTGTTCGCGGCGATAATCTCGCTGATAGTGGCGCTGGTGGTCGGAAAAGATATGTTCACTACCTACGAGGCTACGAAATCGGGCTTTTTCTCGATAGCCTCGGCGGGGATATGGATAGGCATATTCAACTCTATACAAAATATCTGCAAAGAGCACGAGATAATACGCGCCGAGTACCGCTCTGGCATGAAGATCTCGGCTTACGTCACGGCGAACGTGCTTTGGCAGTTTATCATCTGCCTGATACAGTCGGTGATAATGACGGCGGTATGCGCGGCTTTTATCGACTTTAACAGCGAAGGCATAATCATGCCCGCGATAGCGGAATATTTCATCACTATACTGCTCATCACATTCGGCGCGGATATAATGGGCATAATGATAAGCTCGATAGCGGGCACGCCCACCACCGCCATGACGATAATGCCATTCGTGCTGATATTGCAGCTAATAATGAGCGGCGTGCTTTTCGACCTTACGGGCTGGAGCGAGAAGATCTCTTACATAACTTTCAGCAAGTGGGGCATGAGCGCTTTTGGCAGCACCGCCGACCTAAACAGCGACGCTTTTCCGCTGAAACTCAGCGAGGTGTTCCCGCAGGTGGTGAAGCTTGAAACTGAGGACTGCTACGACCACACTGCGGGCAACCTCATGAGCGCGTGGGGAATGTGCGCGCTGATAAGCGCAGTCTGCTACGTCGTGAGCATACTCAGCCTGAAAATAAGAAACCACGACTCCTAACTTGCGCAGGGGGGATTAGGCAAGATGAAAGTGAAGAAAGACGAACTGAAAATAAAGGCACAGCGGGCGTTCGCCATGCCGAATATGACATTTGATATAAGCATAAGCACCCACAGCGGGCTTGTGCGCGCGGTGAACGAGGACAGCTTTTCGCTGAACGGCTACCGCAGGCGGCGGGAGAAGAGCGCGCTTACCTACCGCGAGCAGATGACGGGCGGGGCTTTTATGCTGGAAGTCTGCGACGGCATGGGCGGCGAGGCTTGCGGCGACCTTGCGGCTGAAACGGCTGCGGTGCACAGCGCGGCGCTTTTTGAAAAGCTCAACACCCTGCCCGCCGAAAGGCTCGAGGGCGCGGTGAACGAGTACGTCGCGGAGGTGAACGGCGAGATATGCCGCCTGCTGGGAAACAGCGGCTCTCATCGCGGCGGCACTACCTTTGCGCTTGTGTATATCCGCGGCGGGGTGGCTTACCCCTTTTCATTGGGCGACAGCAGGATATACCTCTGCGCGGGCGGGAACATCGACCAAATAAGCTTTGACCACACGCTTGCTATGCGCAAGTACATGGCGAACATCTACACGCTCGAGGAGGCGGAAAACAGCCCCGACAGCCACAAGCTTACGCTTTTTCTGGGCGTAGACGCAGAGGGCAGAGGGCTTACGGCGCAGACCTACGAGCCTATACAGCTCGAGCGCGGCATGAAGCTGCTGCTTTGCAGCGACGGCCTTTACGATATGTGTCCGCAGGAGGAGATAGCGCGGATAATGTCGGGCGAAACGCTCGGCTGCGCGAAAAAGCTTGTAAAAAGTGCGCTGGCGCACGGCGGCATAGACAACATAACCTGCGCGGCGGCGGGATTTATAAAGTAAAACAGCACCAAAAACGGGAGAAAGCTTCAAAAAGGCTTTCTCCCGTTTCTTAATATCAGTACCTAAAAATCACTTTTCGCATTTATGCCGAATGTGTATGATCTGCGGTTTACTTGGTGGTGATGACCTTTACGTCAGACCAGTCGCCGTATATCTTCTTGCCGCCTACGGTGGTGTAGCTGCGTACTTTTACGAAACATGTCTTGCCCGATCTCAGCTTGCTTACGCTCAGCGAGGTCGTGCTGTTGGTCTTTACATACTTCGATCTGCCGTTCTCAAAGTCGGAATTGTTGGCGTATTTGAGCTGGTAGCCGTCAGCCATGCTCTGCTTTTTCCACTTTGCGGTAAATCCGCCCTTAGCCGCCTTTATCTTGGTTATCTTCTGCTTAGCGGTGGATATTTTGAAAGTTTTGCTGAAGCTTCCGCTGTATTCGCCGCAGCCCTTTACGGTAACGGTCGCCATGCCTATATTCTTGTTATTGGAGTAAGAAACGGTGAAGTCTTTATTTAGTGTGAGCTTTTTGCCGCCGAGGTATGCGCGGACTTCGGGGGTCTTGGTCTTGCCGTCGTAAACGTACTTGCTGCTGGAAAGTTTTATGCGCGCTTCGGAGATGAGGCGCAGGCTCTCGGGCTTGTTGCAGTGCATTTTTGCGGACTTTATGTCTTTTCTGAAATCGCCCTCTATGGCGTTCCACTCGTCGGCGCTGCCGGTGTACCAGATGTTCTTTACGGGCGAGTCGGCGAAAGCTTCCGTGCCGATGGTCTTTACGCTCTTAGAGATTATGACGGTCTTGAGCGAATCGCAGAGCGAGAATGCGGAGCTGCCGACGCTCTCTACGCTTTCTGGTATCTTTACGGTCTTGAGCGAGGTGGCGGCGAACGCCGCTTCGCCAATGGTCTTTACGCCGGGCTTGATGTCAACGCTTTCGAGGGATAAGCACATCGAGAAAGCCGCGTCGCCTATGCTTTCAACAGATGCGGGTATGGTTATGCGGTAAAGCGCCATGCAGAGCATGAAAGCGCCATCATCTATCTTCGTAACGCTGTCAGGTATCTTGACGCTGAAAACCAGCGCGCCCGCGAATGCGCCGCTGCCTATGCGCTTTACGCCATCTGGTACTTTAGCCGTGCCGACAACGTAGTTTGCGCTTACGAGTACATCGTTTACCACAACGTACTGGTTTTCTGCGACCTTATTGTTCAGCCATGCGCTCTCGAGAAAAGCCAACATGCCGAAGTCCTGCACGGTAGAGGGTATGGTAATATCGCTGAGGTTTTCGCAGGCGTAGAAAGCCATATCGCCGATGCTCTCAACGCCCTCGGGGATAACTATTTTCTCGAGGGTGGTGTTTTCCTGAAAAGCGGCCTCGCCTATAGCGGTAACGGGCTTGCCGTCTATCTCAGCGGGAATGGTGAGCGACTTAGCCTTGCTCTTAAAGCCGGTGATGGTGATATTGCCGTCGTTGTCGGCTTTATATTTCAGACCCTTAGGCACACTTGCCTCAGCGGTGATGTCGGCGGTGTTCACGTCAGCGGCGCTTTCGTCGGCAGACTTAGTATCAGCCGCGCTGTTCTCCTCTGTTTCGGACGAGGTATCTTCAGCAGAGTCGGCAGAATCATCGGTATCCGCAGCAGTGGAAGTATCGTCCGCGAGCGAGCTGTCATCTGCGCTGTCAGAAAGAAGGCTTTCGTAAGCGTCGATCAGGTCGGGCGAAGCCGCAGGCTCAGCAAAAACGGCGGCAGAAGAGCCGAAAGTAAGGGTAACGGCAAGCGCCGCAGCCAATATTTTTTTCATAGTGCATATCTCCTTATATCAGTAACGTTTGAGTTGCCTTTTGTTTTATGAATAAATTATAACATCTCAAAGCGTGGATGTCAATGAAGATAAGGAGAAATTAAGATTTTTCAAGGGGAAAACCAAGAAAATTGGAAAATATAAGAGTAAAAGTATTAATAAAATATTCGATATGTGTCAATTTCGCCGTAAAAATGCAAGTTTCGCCGCAATTATTGAAAGACGTGTCGAAAAATGGTAGAATAAAAGAGGGCAGGGGGTCAGCCGTGGTGGGTCTCGATACCCGCGAGGTAATCGGCGGACACCTTATAGAACTTTGCGAGTTGGATAAAGAGGTGAAGGGGTATCTCGCGCTTGCCGCTTTCGTAAAGCTGGTACTGCTGGCGGGTGATGCCGAGGATCTTTGCGACTTTTTCCTGCGAGAGGTCGTTATCCTCGCGCATATCGCGTATACGCTGATAAAAATACATACAAACTGCTCCTTAGCTATTTAGTTATTATGTAGATTTTATCACATATAGCGCGTAAAAGGCTTGATTTGCATTCATACAAATGCTATAATTATCTTGCACGCAAATAAATGCAAATATACTGATACAACGGAGGTAAAAACTATGAAGAAATTAACAGCGGCGGTATGCGCGGTGGTCATCGCAATTAGTATGGCGGGGTGCGGAAGCGGGGACAGCGGAAGCAGGAGCAAAGATAAAGACAGTAATTCTGATGGATCGGCTGTTGGAAAGATAATTGGCACTGAAACAAGCAAAGATCTTGAAACGGCGAACAGCAAGACAAAAACAGTTTATAATTGTCTTGCGGAAATAGTTGCCGATGCCGAAGTGAACGGTATCTCATTGTCAAAACTGCTTGAAGGAAAAGGCGAGGGCGACTACAAACTCAGCGCGGATAAAACGTACAACGCCGCTGAAAGCATAGATGACAGCGCCGCGCAGAAGATCGCAGACAAGCTTGATAACAAGGGCTGCTTTATCATTATAAAATGTCAGATAGGCGGCAACGATACATACGCGGTGCAGTGGAAAGCCGACGAAAACAGCACTGTGTTTGGGCAATACCCATACTCCATCGAATGGAAAGACCACACCTCGGGCGAACCTGAGTGGGGAAAATTATATATATCGAGCGGCAACAACGATATAAACACCGATTACAAATATATAACCGACGACACGGTATATCTTCAGACAGAGGAAGTAAGCGAACTTGCCGAAACTTCCAAAAAGCAGGCGAGGGCTATATGCCGTAAGGACTTTGATACCTTTAAAAGTACGATAGATCTTTCCGTTATCGGCGAGGAGGACATGACCGACAGCGAGCTTAAAGAAACGTTCGATTCATTCTGCGAGTACGCCGAAAGCAGCGGGCTTACGGAGGAAAAGCTGGAACAGCGCGTAACGGAAATAAAGATATATGACGGCTGCGAGGACGAATTTTACATGGATATATGGTTCGGTACAGATACGGTGCTGACTCAGCAGTGCCAAAAAACTGAGAGCGCAAGCTTTGTAATGATGGACAGCGTCACAATAAAATAAACGGAGGTAAAGACTATGAAAAAATTAACAGCGGCGGTATGCGCGGCAGTCATCGCGCTTAGCATGGCGGGGTGCGGAAGCAGCGGCTTGTCAAGCAAAAAACACAGCAAAAACAACGCAGGCTCTGCAAGCGCCGGCGCGGGCGATAACAGCGCTTCAGACTCCAAAAAGTCGGTAATGGACGTTATTGCAGGCGGCGCGGCAGCAGACGATGCGGATATCGAGATAAACACCGACTACGAATACAAGACCTTACTCGGCGATGGCGTAAACACCGATAAGGCGCAGCTCGACAGATATGTAAACTCCTGCATGAATTTGGCTAAGGCGATAGCGGCTGACGATTTTGAGGCTTACAAAAAAGCATCAAATTTTGAGCTGTTGAAAGAGCTTGAGCCTGAAGATACCGAGAGCGATATGCAGGAGAATCTTGACGATGACCGCGATACTTTTGAAAGCGCAAGTGTAAGGAGCGAGCTGCTGGAACAAAACAAAATAATGAAAGTGTATTTGCAGGAAGAAAAAGAGGATGCTCCCGACGGATATTCTTACTGTACCACAGCATTTGTGATGATGGTAATGGAATGTGAGAACAATATGGGATATTTGTCTTTTGGCTTCATTTTACTCAACGTTGATGGAAAGCTATTGCCTTTTCTTAACGGTACCGACACCGTAACGCTCGAAGAAATGGAAGAAGCAGACAGCGAATTTGACGCTGAGAACGGCTCGGGTGATTCCGAGTACGATAAAAAATCGCAGCTGAAAACCGCAAACAGCAACAGCAAGACGGCTTATGTTGCTTTGGCTGAGAATTTGGCGGACGCCGAAACTTGCGGCTACCCGATGGACAGCGTATTTTCGGGCAGCTGCGATGAAAGCTGGCAGGTAACGCCAGACAAGGTGTATGACGCCAGCGACCCCGAAAGTATCAGCGAGGGCGGCGCGAAAAAGATAGCTCAGGCGCTTTGCGACAACGCCGACGCGGGATATTTTATAGTGCTGAGGGTACAGCTCAACGGCAGCGACGGGTTTGCAGTGCAGTGGACGAGCGACCCCTCGGGCGGCGTTTTCGGGCATTATCACTGTGGACGCGTCCTGCGGTGGTGGTCGACCACAGTGCCGCCGATACATCTAGCAATACTGTGATACCCATGAATACTGAGCAAAAGACGTATGACGAAAACAACATCGGCGAGCTGTATTGCAAAGCCGTAGATGAAGAGCATATAGGCAGTTCGGAAGCGGTTCAGTTTATGGATGATGAGCTGCTGGTAGTTGCGCAGGACGGCGTTGCAAAAAGCTACATAGAAGAGCTTGCGGAAAAATACGGCGCAGAGATAGTCGGTGAAATAGAGCAAACGGGCGATTATCAGTGGCAGCTTTCAGACATAAAGACCCTTGATGAGCTTAAACAGCTTGCCGAGCAGGTGAAGCAGGAAGAAGCCATAGTGTCAGCAGATGTGAATTATGTAAGCAATATCGGCAGCGAAAGCGTAGACTATGATGTAAATGTGGGAAAAGAATGGAGCGATGATTTTCTTAAAGGATATGATCCATTAAAAAACAAAGTCAAACTTTCTGCGGATGATAAATTGTGGAATATGAAAGCAATAAATGCCCCAATGGCTTGGAAATCAATGGAGTTGAAAAAAGATAATATCGAGCCAGTCAAAGTCGGATTGATAGACACAGGTTTTGATACAAAACACGAGGATCTTGGTTTTGCAGATAATGGTGTGTTCTATTTGAATGGAGCAAACAGCAATGAGGATAGAGATATAGATACAAATGTTAAAACAGAAGATATTCTTTCCCACGGAACACACGTTGCCGGAATAATGGCTGCAAAAAGCAATAATAAAGAGGGTATTTGCGGTGTATATCCATATGGAAACTCACTTTTATATGGGGTATCGTTTTGGGGTTCAGCCAAAAAAACGGAAGATATATATGAGGATAAGTACTCAGAAAATGCCGTTTCTTCAATGATGGAAAAAATTTATTTTTCAGAATTGATATTAAGAAATGTAAAGGTGATAAACTGTTCATATGGTGACGAATCCGGCGTGTTAGTTGAATATGGAAATGAAAAAGAAAAGGAAGCAGAATTAGCTGATTTGGAAGACAGAGCAAATTTGCTTGGAGATTTCCTTAATAGACTAATAGATAAAGGATATGACTTTGTTATTTGTTCATGTGCGGGAAATGATTCGAATAATGCTGTTGAAATAAAGAAAAAAGATTTTAGAAAAACGATAAATACCAAAAATGTAGATTCTAAATATGCTTCTACTCTGAATTACATAAAAGCAAATAATAAATTTGAAAAAGTTTCATCAAGGATAATTGTTGTAGGAGCTGTAGATGTAAATTTAAAAAGATCATATTATTCAAATCTTAATTGTGATATATATGCTCCGGGAGGAATTGAAAAATGCAGAATATTCTCTACTGTCCCAGACATGGAGAATATAGCTAAAGCAGAGAATTATACTGGAACATATGGTTATAAAATGGGCACTTCCATGGCTGCTCCGCCGTTGCGGGCGTATGCGCTGACGTTTGGAGCATTGATAATACCCTTACCGGTGAGAAGGTAAAAGAGATAGTCTGCGGGTCTGTTACCGACGCTTCAAAAAAGGATTATCCGGTGGTGGATTGCTTTAAGGCCGTAGAATGGGCATTCAAGGAAAAGAAAGAAAACGGCGGCCCTGTTGCAGAGCCGCTGTATGGCGAAGTTATGGGCTGGGTCACGGACAGCAGCAATAAAAAGCTTAAAGGCGCTGTTGTAACGGCTGTGAACAAAGCCGACAAATCTGACAAAACTACCGTGAAAACCGACCGCTACGGACATTTTGAGCTGCTGCTCGCTGCTGGCGATTATAAGCTTAGCGTTACAAAGAGCGGTTATCAGAAAGCCGGTACAGAGGTATCTGTAAGCGGCGGAGAGGTAAATTATCTTTCGGATTACATCAAGCTAAAGAAAAATCTTACCAAAGCCGAAAAGTATGCTAAAGCGGTAATGGATAATGAAGATATGTGGCTGGACAAATGGAATAATTCATATATAGGCTCGACAGACAACGTTTATTGCTGGTTTGAAGACATTGATTTTGATGGAGATCCCGAGTTTATAGTGGGCGGAGCTTTGGCTCAGCAGGCTCAGGGCGGTATCAATTATGATTATTTTAAAGTTACGGACAATGGAAAGCTAAAACATATTGTAAACGCTAATGACCCGGATAGGGAATACTCGGCGAGCGTATTCGCAAACTACGCCCCTAATCCGGGACTGGGATATATAGATGCGATGATAATGAAAGATAGGAAAACGGGAGAACACATATATACATACAGCGGAACATTTCCGGATCTGCAAGCTCGAAATATTATAAAAATGGATTTCAGCGGCGGAAAATACAGCGAGGAGATGCTTTGCGGATATACATCGGACGATAGATTTGAAGATGTTGAAGATAGTTTTTATCTTGATTCCAGTACCGAAAAGATCTCAAAAAGCCGACTTATCGCGTATCTGAACGATAAAAAGGATAATTATACTTTCTCAATAAGCAGCATAGGAACTATACCATGCACATGGACTATGAAGAACGAGGTTTATTACGAAGGCGGGATGAATGACGGTGCTGCGTCTACTATATCTAACTGCTATGACGGATTGAGCAAGGCGGAGAGAAAAGCGGCTCTTGTGAAATCATTTAATAAGTATAGTCTTACCGATACTGACGACAACGCATATGTATTTGACAATATGATAAATGCGCTGAATAATTTAGCAAGCTAAGTGTATCAGATGAAATAAAAGGAGGTAACAACAAATGTCTGCAAATAGATCTAAAATATTACTCTTCACATTGGCTCTCACCCTCACCCTCTCCGCCTGCGGCAGTACTGAAAATGACGACACCCCCTCGCGTGAAACTGCGGCTGCTACCGCGCAAAACGGCTCTCAGCAGTTGGTGGACGGGCAGGGTCAGCAGACCACTAAGCAGTCCGAATCGTCTGATACGGCTAAGGATAAGCTTGACGAAGCGCTGGGACTGAAAGAGCAGTCCCCAGCCCTTTCCGAGGACGAACTGAAAGAAAAGCTGGAAGCCGAAGCGGGCGCGGCGGCGAGCAAGTGGTACTATGACGATTACGACGGCGATGGTACTAAGGAGGCTTACGCAATAATAGGCGGCGAAACAATAACCGCGGTATACGCCGTAGACCGTGATGGAAACGTCAGCCTTATGCGAGATGAATTTTGGGGAACGAATTATAACGTAAACTATGATTCGCTGGTGGAATTTAAGGGAAAGAAGTATCTTGCGATAAACACCCACAACGGCGGCTCTGGCTCGGTAACATATCTTTTTTCCGTAAAAAACGGCAAGATGCAGGAGCTGGCGGTTTCGGGCGAACTTCAAGGCTTTACAGTGGAGGACGGACACGCCTATACCACATACAACGATTTCAGCAAAGGCTATCACGATTGGGTACAGCTTGAACTTGATTACGACAGCGATTCGCAGGAGTTTGCCATTGAAGATAAACCCGTCGACAGCGGCGAATGGAAGCAGGCGTATATCGACTACATAGATAATACGATAGCCGAAAATTTCAGCGATTCTTCTATGTTTTTCGAGGTTTCGCAGTTCGCGATAATTGATATTGACGGCGACGAAGTGCCTGAGGTATTTTACGATTCGGGCTTCGGCGCGGGCGGTTCGGGTCTGCTGACGTATGCCGACGGCGAGGTCTCAGAGATACACGGCGGCAACAGCTCGGGCATTTACTATATTGAAGCGGGCGGAATATTCAAGTACAACAGCGGACATATGGATTCTTTTACTGACGATGTTTACACGATAAGCGGCGGCAAGCCTAAACTGAAACTCAGCGGAAAATATTATCTGCCTGACGGTGCATATACAGGTACGGGCGATGTGCAGGACTATTACGAATACTACATAAACGATGCGCAAGTGCCGAGGGGAGTGTACGAAAAGAAGCTCGCGGCGGCTTTCGACCAGTCGTCCGCGAAGTGTGCGCTCGACGGCGAAACTTACACATATTACGACATAACGAGCGCGATACAGGGATATTGAATTGAATGGAGTGATGAAAAATGTTTTGTCCGAAGTGCGGAAATCAATTGGCAGACAGCGCAAAGTTTTGCGATAAGTGCGGCGCGGTAATGCCGCAGACGAATGGAGAGAATGCGGGCGAGTATGAAAATATGAACACGCAGAGCGCACAGCCCTATATGGGCGGTGCACAGCAGTCAGCGCCCGCGCAGAACGGCGATATGATACCAATGGTGCTCTCGCTGGTGTGCGCGGTGGTAATGCTAATCTCGCCATTCATCAAGCTTTTCAACGTCGATTATCTTTTCGGCGATGAGGACTTTTCGCCCTCGCAGATGTTCAGCATAATAAAAGACATCACGGGCGAGGCGAGCGAGTATGGCGACCTAGATGGCGACGAGCAGACTATCGTGGTAGTTTCGTACGTCATCATCATCGTTTACGCAGTAATGGCTATACTTGCGCTGGCTTCTATCGTGAAATGTCTACAGCGGATATCGGCTTCCGACAGCGGGCAGAGGGCGGAGTATTTTAAAAACGCATACTCGGCGAACCTCGCGGTATTTTTTGCGAACCTGCTGTTTTTTGGCGTGCTTGAGCTGATAAACGTGCTCGTCACGGCGGAGCTTGAGGCGGATAGTTTGGTGCAGGTATTCACGGGAAACACGGCGTTTTTCGTGATGGAGATAATAGGCATCATCGGCTACATACTTGCCCGCACGAGATACAGAGCGTACAAATGATTTGGCGGCGGTATATTAAAATATGAACACGAAAAATATAAACATCTTCTGTATGAACTGCGGCCGCAGGCTTACTGACGAAGCACAGTTTTGCCCGAGCTGCGGCGCTGAGGTGGTGCGGTCAGAACAGCCCAAACAGCAAGAGCAGCCCGAGCAGACAGACCGCTACGCCACGCAGTATGCCGAAGACCCCGCGCCATACGAGCAGTTTGAGCCGTACGACACGCCGAGGTACGCTCCCCCGCCGAGCGAACCTGCTGCCCGCGGGCAAGAAGTGCCGAAGAGCCTTTACGCGATAGTGCTCTCGCTAACGCTGGCGGGCATGATAGTCGTAGGCGTTATCGGCGGAATGATAATACATTTCACGAGGTCGGGCGGGAGAAAGGTGCAAACGGAAGCGCAGGTCGAAAGCGCGGAGTTGGCTCAAACAGCGCAGATCACACAGACCACACAGCCCGCGCAGACCACCACTGCTGCCGCGCAGAAGCAGGAAGCGCAGACCGAGAAGCAGACAAAGGCGGCGACGGCTAAGCAGACATCTGCGCCGAAAGCGGCTGTAACCACCAAAAAGACCACCAAAAAAACCACAACCACTCAGCCTCAGACCGCTCCTCAGCCCTCAGGCGACGAAAGCGCGGCGGCGGCACGGTCGGGCAAGTCTAATATCGTCAACGGCGGATACGCGGTGTCTGACGGCGAATACATTTACAGCTCGTGCGGCACGCTTACCCGCAGGCGCGCTGACGGCGGGGGCGAAGAAAAGCTGCTCGATACGCAGGTGTACTACCTAAACGTCAGCGGCGGCTGGCTGTATTTCACATCGGTGGACGAAAACAACGCCGTTTGCCGTATGCGCACCGATGGCAGCGGGTACGAGGTGCTTTGCTCAAAGTACAGCTACGAACTTACCCTCTACGGCGGCAGACTGTATTTCTCAGCCGATATGGGCGGCGCGGGGTACGAGATATGCCGTATGGATACCGACGGCGGGGACTTCACCGTGCTGGCGGCGAACCGCGCTTGGTATATGAACATCTGCGATGACCTGATATTCTTCTGCGATTACAACGGCGATAAGTACAGCCTAAAGTCAATGGCGCTGGACGGCAGCGGTATGCAGACGCTTTACGCTTCGCCCTGCTCCGACATATGCGCGGCGAACGGCAGGGTGTACTTCTCCGCCGACCGCGATAAACGCTCGCTTTACAGCATGGCTTACGATGGCTCAGACCTCAAAAAGCTGCGCTCGGGCTACACTAAGCACACCAACTATACAGAGGGCAGGCTGTATTTCACCGATAAGAACGGCAATATATGCAGCATGAACACCGACGGCGGCGGTGAGGAAACGCTGAAAAGCCCCTCGGGCGGCGCGGCGTACTTAGTATTTATCCTGCCCGACAATTATTTCTATATGGACAACAGCGGCGATATGCACAACGTGCAGTAGCAGAAAAGCTCCCCCGAAATCAGAAATCGAGGGGGCTTTATGCCGTTATGTTCACCCGCTCAAAACACCAACTGCGCAAACTCTCCCCCTAGGACAATATTCTTATTTGTCAAACTTGAAAGCGCCTTTCTCCATCATTGACAGCTTTTACGCCTGTCAAGATTGAAAACACATAGCATTTGCAGGAGTTTGCGCCATCTTTGACAAATAACTTTATTGACTGTGCCCCGTGACAATCGCCGTCAAACCGTCAAACCGTCAAACAAAAACGCCGACCGTTTATCAGCGCGGACAAACTCGGTCGGCAAATTTTCTGCATAAATGAAAAACCGCCTAACGAATAAGCGGTCTCTCAAAAAGGAAAGTATGAAAAAGAAAAAATTTCGGGAATGCGAAAATTATTCAGCTTCGGGCTCGCTCTCAGCGCTCTCCTCAGCCTTTTCTTCCTCGGCGGTGTCAGCCGCGTCTGCCTTTTCGGCAGTATCTGCTTCGTCAGCAACGTCTGCCGCAGTTTCTTCAGCTTCCTGCTCTTCGCCGCAGTCGCAGCAATCATCGCAGCAGCAGTCGTCAAAATCGTCGTCTAACTCTTCGTAATCGTAATCTTCAAGCTCTTTATGCTTCTTATATGCTATCGCAGCGGCAACGCCGAGAGCGGCAACGCCAACTGCCGCAGCAGCCTTTAATGCTTTTCCCATATTAAACAACTCCTTGTCTGATTTTTACACAATTGATACGGAAGCCTCGCCTGCGGCTCTCAGCGGCTCGTGAAAAGCCTGCCGCGTTCTAAACATCGGCTTCGTTTCATTGGTCTTATTATACCACGTTTTGCGCTGTAAATCAAGTATTTTTCAAAAAAATAAATTCTTTAAACCTTTTTTTGTGAAACTTGCACAATTGCACTCAAAGATAAACAGCAATTTAGCCGATACAAATTCCAATTTGCGGCAATTTCAAATTTGTTACATACTTACAAATCTGCAAATCACATATTGCCCGTGAGGTTCATGATTATCGCCGCCGCCGCCAGCGGAGCAGTTTCGCAGCGCAGTATACGCCTGCCCAGCCCCACGGGCTGCACGCCCGCCGCCGATATTCGCGCGGCTTCTTCTTCGGAAAAACCGCCCTCGCTGCCTATCAGCAGACCTATCTCGCTGCCGCTTTTCAGCCCCAGCTTCGCCATCGGCACGCCGCCCTTTTCGTAGCACCATACCGCGCTGTCGCACTCGCTAAGCTTCTGCACCGCCTGCGATAGGGTGATAAGCCCGTACACCTGCGGCACTATCCCCCGCCCCGACTGCTTTGCCGCTTCTAGCGAGATCTTGGCGTAGCGTTTCAGCTTTTTGGCGAAGCTTTTTTCGTCCGGCCGCGATATGCAGCGCGAGGTCAGCACGAACGTAATGTCGTAAACGCCCAGCTCTACCGCTTTCTGCACTATTATCTCTGCCTTCTCGCCTTTCGGCATGGCTTGAAATAGGTGCAGGCGCACGTCCGCTTCGGCTTGGCATGGCTCTGTACGCAGCACTCGGCAGGTCACGTTTTCGGGCGTTATCTCCTCCAAAACGCATTGGTAGTCTACACCGTTATTGCATAGTGTGACCTCTTCGCCCGTTTTCATACGCAGGCTGAGGGCTATATGGCGCGCGTCCTCGCCGGTAACAAGACCGTGAGAACCATCTATACGGGAGGTGAAAAATCTAGGCATACAAATATTTCCTTTCGTGGCGCGCTGTGTGAACGCGGCTTAATATAATTAACTCAATTTTAATTTCCACAAACAGTATATCATATTTTCAAAAAATCTTCAATAATTTTCATAATAAAAACGATAAGTTTTCACACGCATATCACAATGGTAGGGTATCATATAATTGTCGAAAGGGACAAGGGGCGTAAGACCCCTGAGGATAACTTTTCGGCGCAGCATTTCATTTATGGTATGTAGGCTTTTACCCCAAGCCTTCATATATACAGCACGGCAGAGCAATCTGTCGGCTTCTCCCCTATAATTTTTTATTTTTTGGCCCCCGTCCTTACCCGACGGGGGTTTTTTTGCCCAAAAATACTGACAAAATGCGCCCGCTTACCCCTTTACAAATCCCGCGGGATATGTTATAATATATGTGTATGCACGCGCAGGTTATGCGCCTAATTTAGATAATAATTTTTCAGAGGAGAGTATTCATATGGCAAATACAGTATCAAAAGCAGGTAAGAAAAAACTGGAAGCTGACCTTGATTATCTCATTACCGTCCGCAGAGGCGAAGTAGCGCAGAAACTTAAAGAGGCGCGCTCTTTCGGCGACCTTTCCGAAAACGCTGAGTACGACGAAGCCAAAAACGAGCAGGCTATTCTCGAAGCCCGCATAAACGAGTTGCAGAATATCATCGAAAACTCGGTAGTAGTTGACGACGACGATATTTCCGTAGACGAGATCTCGGTAGGCTCTATAATGAAAATACGCGATCTGGAATTTGACGAGGTGGAAACTCTTCAGATAGTAGGCTCTACCGAATCTGATCCCGATAACGGCAAGATCTCTGACGACTCGCCCATAGGCAAGGCGGCGCTGAAAAAGAAAGTAGGCGAAGTATTTGAAGTAGAAGCCCCCGCAGGACTTCTGAAGTTTGAGGTACTCGAGATCTCGAAGTAAATATTTGAAAGGACGTTTTACATCTATGAGCGAAGTAAATACCAAGCCCGCCGCTGAGAATGCAGAGGGCGAGGCTGCTGAGCAGACCGAGCAGGATATAAATATATTAAAGAAGATAAGAATGGATAAGCTCGAGGAAATGAAGGCCAAGGGCAGAGATCCTTTCCAAATAACCAAGTTTGACGTTACTGCGCACGCGGCTGAAGCTAAAGAGCAGTACGAAGCGCTGGAGCAGAAGCTTACCGAGCAGGCGGGCGGCGACGAAGAGAAGCTGAAAGAGCTGCTCGAGGAAAACAGGATGACTGTAAGCGTGGCGGGCAGAGTAATGTCACGCAGACTTATGGGCAAGGCGAGCTTTTTCGATCTGCGCGACAGATCTGACAAGGTGCAGGTATATCTGCGCATGAACGAGGTAGGCAAGGAAGCTTACGACCAGTACAAGAAGGGCGATATAGGCGACATCGTGGGCATAACGGGCTTTGTTTTCAGAACGAAGATGGGCGAGATCTCTATACACGCTAAGAGCATAACGCTGCTTTCAAAGAGCCTGCTGCCGCTGCCCGAAAAGTGGCACGGACTGAAAGACCAGGACACAAGATACCGCCAGAGATACACCGACCTCATCTGCAATCCCGAGGTAAAGGATACATTCATCAAGCGTTCGCAGATAATATCTTCTATAAGAAGGTATCTTGACGGACAGGGTTTTATGGAAGTAGAAACGCCCATGCTGGTATCCAACGCAGGCGGTGCGGCGGCGCGCCCGTTTGAAACGCACTACAACGCGCTGAACGAGGACGTAAAGCTGAGAATATCGCTGGAGCTGTATCTGAAGCGCCTTATCGTAGGCGGACTAGAGAGAGTTTACGAGATAGGCAGAGTATTCAGAAATGAGGGCGTAGACGCGCGCCACAATCCCGAGTTCACGCTGATGGAGCTGTATCAGGCGTACACCGACTATTACGGCATGATGGATCTGACGGAGAATATGTTCCGCCATGTAGCGCAGGAGGTATGCGGCACTACCTGCGTACCCTACGGCGACGTTATGATAGACCTCGGCAAGCCATTTGAGCGCATGACGATGATCGACGCGGTAAAGAAGTATTCGGGCGTAGATTTCGCGCAGGTAAAGGACACTGAGGAAGCGAAAGCGCTGGCCAAGGAGCACCACATAGAGTATGAAGAGCGCCACAAGCGCGGCGACATACTGAACCTATTCTTTGAAGAATATGTAGAGGAGCACCTTGTACAGCCGACGTTCATCATGGATCACCCGATAGAGATCTCGCCGCTGACGAAGAAGAAGCCGGAGAATCCGGACTATGTAGAGCGTTTCGAGCTTTTCATCACGGGCAGAGAGATGTGCAACGCATATTCCGAGCTTAACGACCCGATAGACCAGCGAGAGAGATTTGCGGCGCAGGAGGAAGCGTTAAAGCAGGGCGACGAGGAAGCGAACCACACGGACGAAGATTTCCTGAGAGCGCTGGAGATAGGAATGCCCCCGACAGGCGGCATAGGCTACGGCATAGACAGACTAGTAATGCTGCTGACCAATTCGCCGGCTATCAGGGACGTACTGTTGTTCCCTACGATGAAGACGTTGGAGTGATAAGCCCTTGATCTTGCGGGGTTTTCAGCAGGTCTAACCGACGGCTTACGCCAATTTTACGCCAATCGGTGCTTGAAACGGTGCAGAGCCTAAAAAATCGCATAATTTTCAAAATATATGGGCAGTCCCAATCGGGATTGCCCATTTTCAAAAGTATGATGAAAGTCTAAAATGGAATTTGAAAGAGTGGTTGCTATGAAGATTCGGAAAATCAAAGAAAATAAAAAACAATTCCTTTCATTATTGCTTTTGGCAGATGAACAAGAGAATATGATAGACCGTTATCTTAAAAGAGGCTCTATGTATGTACTTGACGATAACGGCGTGAAAGCTGAATGTGTCGTCACCGATGAAGGCGACGGTATCCTTGAGATAAAGAATATTGCAACCGTTCCCGAATATCAAGGCAAAGGCTATGCCAAAGCTCTGATTGGTTTTATTGTTAAAGAGTATGCCGACAAATATTCCGTTTTACAGGTCGGAACAGGCGACAGCCCTCTGACGGTTCCGTTCTATGAAAAGTGCGGTTTTGTTCGTTCTCATATCATACCGAACTTTTTTACGGATAACTACGACCGCCCGATATTTGAATGCGGAGTCAAGTTGGTGGATATGGTGATTTTTCAAAGAAACCTATAAACTAATTCATTCAAGCCCTTTGAGAGAGGAGAAATCTTTTCTCAAAGGGCATTTTTTGTACGTTCATCAAACTGCCTGCGCTTGATAAGCCTTTTGTTCCCCACCCACAAAACGAACGGACAGCGTTCGTCTGCCGTGAGTTCTCTCAGCTTGTGCTGACCGATGTTTGAATAAACGGCGGCTTCCTCGATAGTGAGGTTTTGCTTTTGAAATATAGGGACGTTGAGTTCCCTTTCTCTGACCATATCCATAATTGCTTACCTCCTTGGTATCTTGAAAATAATGTATAAGTTAAATCATTGCTTTTTCCGTTTGTTCCAGACTCCATACTGTTTTGGTAGCGGGAACATGCCCGGTTCACGCTTTTTAGGCTTTTTAGGCTTTTTAGGCTTTTTAGGCTTTTGATTTTGTCAATAAAACTTGACACATTGACCGCAAGGATTTGAAGTTAAGCAGC
>NZ_JAJCLZ010000139.1 GCF_020559915.1 Ruminococcus sp. 210702-SL.1.03 | reverse complement strand
TGGCAGGTGCTTAACAGCGCAAATTTTAGAGTCGCCCAATCCCGAAAAAGAGTGTTCATTATCGGATTTCTTAGAGAAAAATGCGCCGGAAAAGTATTGTCTTTCACGGACGCAAATCCAAAAACTCTTGTACAACGCATACCCGGACGAGAGGGCTGCAGAGTGTACTCAGCCGACGGACTGAGCATAACGCTTACGGGAACGGCAGGAGGCTTCGGAGGAAAGACAGGACTTTACGAGATCATAGGACTTCCGATCAAGGTCAAAACCAAGTCGGGCTATCAGTTAGCATTGCCCGGCGACAGTATTGATCTCGCCTACCCTAACATTAATTCAAGACGAGGACG
>NZ_JAJCLZ010000138.1 GCF_020559915.1 Ruminococcus sp. 210702-SL.1.03 | reverse complement strand
TACCGGACTCAACAGGGAATGGATCATCATTCATTCTGTCAAGGCAGATGCGAGTTCCTTCGGGATATCTCTGTCGCAGCCTTTCAACGTTTTCTTTATTGTAATACATTACACATTCCTCCTGTCAAATTTATTTTCTCATCTGTTAATACAGCCTCTGCCACATTAGGATCACCATCTCTCTTAAAAAACAAAAAAGCCGATCCTATTGGTTTCTCTGTTTTAAGAGATACCAACAAAATCGGCAGATCCAATAAATTTGTATTGAAAACTTTGTGAAAGTTCTTTTATATACAAATCGGCAGGCTTAGAGCAAAATATACTCAAAGTCTGCCGTTATGTTCGATATT
>NZ_JAJCLZ010000137.1 GCF_020559915.1 Ruminococcus sp. 210702-SL.1.03 | reverse complement strand
CAAAAAAGGAGAGAGATTCTATGTTTAAAAGTAAAATTCGCACGCTGCTGAAACGTGTTGTTTCAACGGCTGCTGCTGCCGTCATGATGGCTACTACTGTCATTCCGTCTGCGGCTGCAAAAGACATCGAGTACGATTGGGACTCGACCAGTAATCTTATCTTCACGAAATCATTTTCCGCAGTAAGCGATGGAAGAGGAAGTATCACAGGCTACAAGACCAAAATGGTCGCATTTAAAGCCAAAGATGAAAAATACTTTGCCATGTGCGCTTTGCCCGGAACAGGTTTTGATGAAGATTACAAAAACATCGACGGCGTAATGATCATTCCTCACATGGACGAGGGCGAGTATTGGGA
>NZ_JAJCLZ010000136.1 GCF_020559915.1 Ruminococcus sp. 210702-SL.1.03 | reverse complement strand
ATCTATCATCGGAAAATCAGACCACATTGAATGCGGCTGACTTCCAAAGCTGTCAAGACCGCTTGCATAGCTGTAACGTATGAGCTGATAGAATTTTGACGCTCTGTCTGCATCACATAGCTTTTCAAAAATCCCACGCTTATGAAGTAAAGCGATACGGTCAAAATCTTCACGGGAATTGAGGACATACCGCAACTTGTATTTCAGCTTATTGGGTTTATCACGCACACACCGATAAAGATTTGAGAGATTTCCGTTAAAATCGTTATACACCTCAAAATCCATACCCGGCGGCTTATGGAACAACACCCAGCCTGCACCTCCGAAAACCTCGATATATCGTTCATAGTAAGGCGGAAATC
>NZ_JAJCLZ010000135.1 GCF_020559915.1 Ruminococcus sp. 210702-SL.1.03 | reverse complement strand
AAAGCGGATAAACCTCAGGGGTTTGGGGACAGAGTCCCCGACAGCCGTCAGGCTGCAAATCTGTCCTCAAAGTATATCGCAAACTGAGAATACGCCAGACCCCAGTCTCTGATAGGCATGGTCCACTTCTTGGCTATCTCTTTGACGCTCATATAGATGACCTTGCGTATGGAATCATCGGTCGGAAATACTGCCTTGGATTTAGTAAATTTCCTAACCATTCTGTGGTAACTTTCGACAGCGTTCGTCGTATATATTATCTTCCTGATCTCCTGCGGATATTCAAAGAATGTTGTCAGTTCAGCCCAGTTTTTGTCCCATGATTTTATGATGTTGGGATATTTCTTGTCCCACTTTTCACG
>NZ_JAJCLZ010000134.1 GCF_020559915.1 Ruminococcus sp. 210702-SL.1.03 | reverse complement strand
GATATATCTGAAACGTAAGTTGTAACAGTATACGGCGTGCTGTCAAGTACATAAGGTGCAGGAACGTTTGTTTCTACAAGTGTGTATGTGTAATTGAAAACGTCGGGGTTTTCGGCGTTTATTCTGCCTAAAGGCAGACCGTAATATTCAGCAGCCCCGTTTTCATCGGTAATGATCTTTCCGATAACATCGCCTGCCGCATATGCTTTGCCCTTGTACTCGTCATTGCAGAGCTTAGCAGTTTCCTTTTCGGTAAGCGCCTGATCGGTAATAATATCAAATTCCGCGTCCTTAACGGGAATGTCGTTCTTGCCGTCATTTTTGTTTACGATGATATTCAGCTTGTACGGCTCGTCCTGAGTGTCAGT
>NZ_JAJCLZ010000133.1 GCF_020559915.1 Ruminococcus sp. 210702-SL.1.03 | reverse complement strand
TCCCTTCGTCGGCAAAAACTCCGGCAAGCGTCCATTCCTTTTTTCGGTTGATCAAATCGGTGTAATAGGCGATCTGTACCTGATATGAATTCTGCTGTTCCTCTTGTTCTGTGCTGACACGGCAGTATGCGGCGACTCTTAATTGGTGATATTTATCACGGTTTTCCGTTGTCTGCACTTTCGCAGGGATTACCGTTACATTCGGAGCTGTGGACATTTTTGTCATTCCTTTCTGTGATATTTTTGATGTGTACTCCGTTGATAAATTCAACCTCTATGGTACAAAAATGGCTTATCCAGATTCGTGAAATACACGCTTTGAATAAGCCAATATCTAATGTATTTAATTGCTCGTGGTCTTTAAGAACAGCCTTGATTTTCTCTGTTTTTTG
>NZ_JAJCLZ010000132.1 GCF_020559915.1 Ruminococcus sp. 210702-SL.1.03 | reverse complement strand
CCAAAAATCTGGTAGAATAAAAGCAATAAAAACCAGAAAGGGAAGTGAAAAAATGAAGTACAGTAAAGAGTTCAAAGAGGAAGCCTTGAAACTCTCAGACGAGATTGGACTGAAAAAGGCTACTCAGCAGTTAGGGATACAGTATTACACACTGTCTGACTGGCGTTCAAAGCGAAATGCAGCTATCAAGAACCGGAAGTATCAAATGTCTGATGAAGAGCTGAAGAAGCGGAATCTGGAGCTTGAACGAGAAAATGCAGAACTCAGAAAAGCTAATGATATTTTAAAGGATGCACTCGGTTTTTTCGCAAAAGACCGGAAGAAGTAAAGACAAATGAACGGCACCTGTTCGTCAACGAATTTCGCTGTAAGTACGGCGTAAAGGCGATATGCAG
>NZ_JAJCLZ010000131.1 GCF_020559915.1 Ruminococcus sp. 210702-SL.1.03 | reverse complement strand
TGCAAATCTGTATTACTATGGCAGCGGTATAGAGAAAGATCTGTCGCAGGCTTTTCTTTGGTATCAGAGATCATCCTCTCAGGGGCAGCCTTATGCGGCTTATTCTATCGCTCAAATGTACAGATATGGAGAGTATGTCACCAAAGATAACGATACAGCACAGCGATATTACAAACAAGCTTTGTCGGGATTTTTGAAAATCGAAAGCGATGATATGGCGAACGACGATCTGTTTTACAAATTAGGGCAAATGTTTAAGCTTGGACTTGGAACAGACTCAGACGTTACAAAAGCGATCGAATACTTCAGATGTTCAGCTGAAATGAATAACAAAAACGGCTTATTTGAGTATGGCAAAGCACTTTTGATAGGTGAACACATTCCGCAGAATACAGATA
>NZ_JAJCLZ010000130.1 GCF_020559915.1 Ruminococcus sp. 210702-SL.1.03 | reverse complement strand
GTCTACTTTGGCTTTAACTCTGTTTGTGTGCATCTTTGACCTCCTTATCAAGACGGGCAAGCTCCTTTTCGGCTGATTTAAAAGCTATGGCAAGACCTCCGACCGTAAACCCGATAATCCCGCCTATCAGCATTCCTATGAATAAATACGTCATTCACATCATCTCCATTCCAAAATCTTCGGTTTCTTCATCGTCAGCCGAAGTGATCTCCACATATTCGTCAATAATGCTCAGTGCCTCATCATAGCTGCCGGAAGAGGTGATACGGTCGCACATTTCCTTGGCATCATTCGACATGCCATTTCTCTTCAGCGTTTTTGAAGCAATGCCCATAAGATTAAAGATATTCCCGTTCTGACCTATGAGCGGACATTTTGGCTTTTTGGACATCACGACATCTCCTTTCCGTAATATTTTCT
>NZ_JAJCLZ010000013.1 GCF_020559915.1 Ruminococcus sp. 210702-SL.1.03 | reverse complement strand
GCTTAACTTCAAATCCTTGCGGTCAATGTGTCAAGTTTTATTGACAAAATCATAACATATTTCACTGGTACGTTTTTTTCAGAAATCGTGTAAACAATTTTCTGATTGTTACTGTCGTATACGGGGATATCGGAAAGAATTGCAACACCGTCAGAACCGGTTTTTATGCTGTAAGTCTTGCCGTTACCTGTGACAGTAAATTCTCTGCCGCCGTTATGATTATCCTCAGACTGCTTGTTGATCTTAATAGAACCTGTTTTAAGTTCGTTGTTGAATTTCACATTTATGGTCAGGTCAACGTCGCCGTCGGTAAGCTTGACATTCTTCGCCTTGGGAGCTTCATATCTCGTATCTACGTTGATTTCGGAAACAGTGTAAGTGATAGCCTTGCCTGTGGACATATCATAAACTTTCAGGTCGTCAAAGGTCGCAATGCCTTTTGCATTTGTTTTTGCAGTTTCAGAAAGAGATTTTCCATTGTATGAATAGGTGATTTTAAACTTTCTGCCGCTGATTATGCCATCCTCTGCTGACTTATTGATTTTGATTTTTCCCGTCTGGAAATCCTCCTTAACCTTGTTCACGCCCGCCTTGATTTTGTACACGGTTTTGTCCAGTGCGTAACCCGTAGGAGCCTTGATTTCCTTTGCGTAATAAGTCTTGTTTGGCAGCTTTACAGAGCCTTTTCCATTGCTGCCGATTTTGATTTCAGCAACCTTGTTTTTGCAGGATTTATCGCTGTAGATTCCATATACCGCTGTAGAATTGTCAACGCTTGATTTTCCCACAAGATCACCATTTGTATTATACTTATCTATCTCAAAAGTCACGTCGGTCTTTGTGATCCTGAACGCCGACATATTCATAGCAGTTGCAGTTTTACCGTCGGTCTTGTTGTTGATCACAACACCCTCCGAACCGTTGGACTCTATTCTCCAATGCCTGCCGCCTGCGCCTTTTCCGTCGCCGACTGTTTTGGAATTTATGAGGCTTTCGGATACACCGATAGATTTCAGATATGAAACAACATCGTTTTTTGAATCAAATTCACCCATGTAAATCCACGCATGATCTTCGCCATATGGATTCTGAGCCACCACTACAGAACCGGGAGTAATCGTCGAACCGTCGGAACACTCCCAATAAGGACGGTCTGTTGTCTTAATATTCTTCTTTTCAACATCGACTTTTGAAGTCACACCGTCATAAGTGATTGTGCAGTTGTCGTTTACCGACAGCCAGTGATCGGTATCAACGGGAACGGGGTTGTTCCAAGAAAATCCCGAAGTCTTGTATCCAAGCTGCGTCAGCGTATAGTACACAAGTCCCGAACAGTCGATACCGAGATTGTTTATCGTCTGTACCGACAGCGGAGTATACTGACCCTGATTGTATGCGTACCAATATCCCTTATTTCCGAAAGTATACGGAGAACCGAGAAGCGTTGCCGCCTTTGCGATCACCGTATCTGCCGACGGAAACGCAGAGTTTTCGGTCGAAGTACTTGCGGCATTTGCTGTTATCGCTCCGCTCACAGATGAACCAAGCATTGAAAAAGCGCAGAGTCCTGCCATTAACCCTGCGCTGAGTTTTCTCAATATTTTTGATTTTGTTTTAAACATATATTGCATTTCTCCTTTTCATTTTTGCAAAGAAAAAGAGCCGGATTTTTTCGGCTCTCTCGCTTGCATATTTGTTACATATTATCAATAAGCCGATTCGCTTATCGAAATTTCAATTGTATTGTCATTTTCATCAAATATTCGGGTTATTTCACCGTATTTATCTGATTTTAAAAATCTGCCGCCCTGTGTATCTAACACATACCATGTTCCCTCCACACATACCAAGTTTGCCATATGACCGTACCAGGCATCCGGTGAGAAAAACGCATACCGACATTCAAGTCCCACACCTTTACAAGCGTACATTGTTGCTGCTGAGAATACTTGACAATTTCCGCTGACGTTCCCTCTGATCCAATTGTAAACAGCTTCGGCTTTTCCATAATCAGAGCCGTTGTGCCCCAATCCTGCACCTATATTGTAATATTCATCGGTTGTTCTTCCGAGCGAATTTACATAATTCAAAACGCTTTGCAGGCTTGTTGTATCTTCAATTATATCTTCCGGCGGTTCAGTCTGCGGTTTTGGTGTAGTAGTCGGCGGATTTGTCACCGCAGGTTTTGCCGTTGTAACCGGAGGAGAAGGGTTGTTATTCTGAGGCTTATTGTCAGACGATTGGTTATTCTGCTGCGCACCGTTATTGCTCTGATTGTTATCGGACGGCGAATTATAGGTCTGCTGACTATTCTGCGCAGGCTGTACGTTATTTTCCTGACCGTTATTATTCTGCACGGAATTGTTTTGTCCCTGAATTGAGTTTCCCGAAGCACCTGACGAACCTGATTTCTTTGTAGTAGTTACAGTAATACCCGTCGGCTTTGAAGATGAGGATACCGTCTGCGAACTCTTTTTCGTAGTAGTTGTGGCTTCGCTTGTATCCTTTTCTTCTTTTGCCGATGAAGTTTCCGCAGTATCTTCGCCAGCCGTGCTTTCGGAAGCAATTGCAGTAGTAGTTTCCGATTTGGATTCTGTATCGTCTATCTGTCCGCAAGCCGTGAGCAGAAGACTGCATATAGCTAAGATCGTTATTGCTTTTTTCATGGTATCACCCCGATAAATTTGTTTCTTTAACGATAGCATATAACCGCCGCAAAATCCAGTGATTTTTGGTTTTTCTACCTATTCAATAAATTAAAAAGCCAATCTTTGTACTACATTGCTATCTCAGGCTCAGGTTTATCCGCCATTTCCTCATCGGGAGTATTTTCTACCTCAATTTCCGTAGCCTGCATTTGCTCCAATACGATAATGGGAGTTTCAAACATTTCGGAATATTTCTTGATCTGATCATCGGTAAGTGAACAGCTGTCCCATTCGCCGTATTCGTTCATATAATTTCCTGAAACAAAGAAAGTTCCATGTACAAGAACATTTCCCACAATACGATTAGGCTGTGAACCATTAAGCAGGAATTCATCGTTGCACCAAGCAATCGCAGTTTCTTTCGGCTCAAAATATATAGGTTCGATACACCCTCCGACTATTGCCTGCATATCGTGAATATCATCGCCGATTTCCTTTTCATACGGCGCTTTTTCAGGCTCAATAACAAGTATTTTCATTTACAAAACCTCCTCATCTTCATTGCAATAATCCCACAGTGGACACTCGTTACAGTCATCATACATTGAACATGTTCGCTCTATTTCTTCCTCCGAGATACCGCAGTCACGGCGTTCTGTTTCAGGAGCATTGCGCCATATCGTAAGCGTCACTCCGCTATCATCGCACTCCGTTTCCACGCTTACGGGATTTTCGTTTTCATCAAAAAGCCCCGAAAATACGGTAGTTCCGTTGGTTGTGAGTACCTGTGCAAAAATAATCTTTCTCATAAAATTATACCTCCAAATTGTCTGTTTCATCGTCAAACAGCGAAAGCTGGCGAACCGCCTGTAATCTCTCGCTTGTATCGTAATTGGATATGAGCAGCTCCGCATACTGACAGCCGCCGTCGTATCTCTGCGCCAGATTATTCAGTCTGCTGATCTCCTCAATGTGAATATTAGGCTTATCCCATATCTCACGGATTTCTGGACAGTCATTGTAGGAAACAAGAAACTTGCCCTTGATATCCATTAGCGAATCCCTGAGCCTAATATGATCCTTGGTTTTAAAACCAACGTCTTTGTAGTAGTTTTCGGTTGCAAAGTACGGTGGATCGCAATAAAAAAAGCTGACAGGGCGGTCGTACTGCCGTATCAGTTTTTCAAAGTCTTTATTCTCAACTACTACCTTCTGCAATCTCCTTGCTGCCAAGTCTATCATCGGGAAATCCGACCATATTGAATGCGGCTGACTGCCGAAGCTGTCAAGTCCACTTGCGTAGCTGTAACGGATAAGCTGATAAAACTTCGCCGCCCTGTCAACATCACGAAATCTGCTGAACAGACCTCGCTTATGAAGACTAGCAATCCAGTCGAAATCTTCACGAGAATCGAGGACATAACGAAGCTTGTACTTCAGCTTATTCGGGTTATCCCTGACACAGCGATAAAGATTTGCAAGATTTCCGTTAAAATCGTTGTATACCTCAAAATCCATACCGGGCGGTTTATGGAATAAAACCCAGCCTGCACCTCCGAAAACCTCGATATATCGTTCATAGTAAGGCGGAAATCTTGCAAGCACGGCGTCCCTGAGAGCCTTTTTCCCCCCTACCCATGACATAAAACTGTTCATTTTCTTCCTTTCTGCCGTTAAAACCAACAGCAGAAAAGTCGCTTTGCAAGCACCAGATTTTTATCTGCTGTTGGCAAAACGACCTTGTCCTAGCGCGGACGGCGCAATTTACGCTCAAATTTGATATGAACTATACTGCCTGCCCGCTGATTTTCATTTGTTGTATTTTCAGCCCTTGATTATTGGATCGACGTAGCTGAATATGATTCGTTTCTGTTCAAGGTAGCCGTTGGCTTTATTGACCTCGTTACACAGCTCCTTGTACTGCCGTTCCGAAAGTACGGGCTTTGTGGCTCTCAGCATTGCTGGAATACTGCCGAGGCAGAACTTGAAGTCAACTTTAGCTTTAATTCTGTTTGTGTGCATCACTTACCTCCTTGTCCAGACGTGCGATCTCTTTTTCCGCTGCCTTAAAAGCCGCAGCAAGACTGCCGACCGTCAATCCGATAACCCCTCCGATTATCATTCCTATGAATAAATACGTCATTACATCATCTCCATTCCTAAATCTTCGGTTTCTTCCTTAGGACTGCAATCTTCATTCTGTTTTTGTTCATTTTCTGAAACAAAACCGCCAAGTCTGTTTGGAACATAATCGGAAAGCCATGTACCGCCGAACTGCTCGTGAGTCTGCAATCTCCACATCGCAAGTTTACCGACATCAAGCTGAACGTCATCAAACGGAAACAGCAGACAAGTCAGATTTTCATTTTTAAAAGTATATGCTTTTTCAAATCGACTTTCGTTCTGCAATATTCCGCTTTTCGTCAGCATATCGTTTATGCCGTCAACCCATTCTTTAAGGTCGCCGCCGCAGCCTTGCAGGATAAGAGCCTCGCTGTTATTCATTTTTCTCAGATCGTGTAAAGTAACGCTTATTATCTCCATTATTGCAAAACCTCCTTCCCATAATATTTCTTCAGAAAATTTATGACGAACTGCTGCCCCCTGCCCGTAACAAACGTCTGCTGATAAGTCTTTGTCATAGTCGCAGTTTCAAACACCGACTCCTTTACGGAAAAATATCCGCGGTCGATAAAAGCCTGATACGGCAGATTGTTTGCCATAAGCACACCTTTTCCTTTCAGCCAGCCGTAAAGCTTGTTTCTGCCGACGGGGATATTTTCCGCTCTCGCAAGCTTTGCCATTGCGTTCATGTCGATAAGATTATCGGTATTTGACACCTGATTCGCAAACTCCACCAGCGGCTGATCGTGGCGGATACGTTCATTCAGCTTGTTGATAATGGTCATTTGAAGTCGGAACAGGTCACGGTATGGCTCGTCGAGAAAGGGGAGATAGTTTTTGATGAACATATCCTCGTTGGAAACGTAGCCGCCGGTGCGTCTGATGGTGGGGAGGACTTCGGCGGTCACCCAACGCCTGAACTCTTTGGCTCTCGGCATTTTGCTTGAGAGAACTAAGCTGTAAAAGCCGCTTTCATTGATAATAGTGGTCTTGCTCTTGTAATTTGAACCACTGTCGGAAATCACGACGGTGGTTTTATCCTCGGTATCCACATGACGTGAAAGAGCGTCCCTTGTGTTGGAATACCCTAAAATTTCCGCAACATCTTTTCCTACAAGCCACGGTTCGCCGTCCTTAATGACTGTTCTCACTTTTCCGAATTCGTCATTTTCAAATATTTTTATCATATTCTTCATTTGCGTTTTCCTCCTCGTCAAATTTCAGTAAATTTCTTGCAATAGCTTCAACCACATTTACCGTAATTGAATTTCCTGCCTGCTTGTAAAGCTGTGCGTCGGACATACCTGCTTCAGCGACTTTTTCAAACTGCTCTTTTGTAAATCCCTGCAATTTCCAGCACTCCACAGGCATAAGCCTGCGGATTCTGCCTTTGTGTACTATTCCGTGTCTGTCCGTAACCGTGAGCGTAAGCATCGGTTCATTAGGTTCTTTTATTCTGCGACCGTTCTGTCGGGTAGTTTCCTTAAATGGGTTGATTATCGCCCTAGGAGCTTCTTCAAGCACTCCCGAACGTTCGCCTTTGTGAGTTTCGTTTGTTACTCCCAAATCCATTCTTGTATGCAGACATCGGGCATTTTCTGTAATCTGCGGATTTTCGTTCAAATCACAAAAAACAGCGGAATGTTCTCCTCTATGATGAGATACTCCGCTGTTCTGACGTGCGGTAACACATCTTGCAATGTCTGTTATCTGAGGATCGGGATTGCAGTCTATGAAATAAAGTCCCGTTTTACCGCCCATGCCGCCCGAACCGCTGCATTGCGTAACAGCCGTGCCGTCTGTGGAATAAACTCTCGAACCCTGACTGCCGCCTATCAGCTGTTCAGGTTTTCTTTTTTCGCAATTTTCCTCATCATTTCCTCCGAAAGCCAGTATTTCTGAGGGACATTTGTCTCCAAGATATCCGATAAGGAACAGCCTTCTTCTTGACTGCGGTATTCCGAATCCGGCAGAGTTAAGCACGCGCCAGCACATACTATACCCCAGTTCAGAAATCTTTTCAAGGATGATTCTGAAACATTCCCCCTGCGATATACCAAGCAGGTTGGGTACGTTTTCAGCGATAAAGTAACGGGGGCGCTTGGCTTCAAGGATTTGGATATAGTTAAAAAACAGGTTTCCTCTATCGTCCTCAAAAGCGAGTCTGCGCCCCGCGACACTGAACGATTGGCAGCACGGGCCTCCAACGAGCAGATCAAAATCCGGCATATTTCCGTAATCGATTTTTGTGATGTCCTCATAAAAAATTTCCCCCTTTGTGTCATACAGCGTTCTGTAGGCTTTCTGTGCGAATCTGTCAATTTCACACCATCCGACGCACTCAAACCCGCCTACTTTTTCAAAAGCCGAACGGAACGCTCCTATTCCTGCAAACGCTTCGAAATATTTTATCATTTATCACCGTTCCTTTCCTTTTTGTAATAAAAAAACGGCTAAGTCTTTTTCAAAACTTAACCGTTACATTGACATATTCATTTCTTCGTTTTCTTCAAGATCTTCCGTTTCTGTAATTTCCTCGCACTCAATATTTTCCTCTGTTTGCTTATCAATCTGACTCTGTTCCTGAGCGATTTTATGGAACTTATCCACATCGGGGATAACCCCAAGCGTTCTTCCGTTGTCAAATTTACAATGCAGAGTTACTGCATCGTCCACAAATTGAACTATGCCTTTAGTACCTGGTGGAATCGGACGGGGATCGTTATCCATACTGTCAAGGCATATCCGAGTTCCTTCGGGATATCTCTGCCTGAGCATTTCTACCTTCTTTTCGTTGTAAATCATATTCTGCCTCACATCGTCATTCCCATATCGGGTCTTTGGTCATATCATCGGTCTGACTGCTGTTTATTTCTTACTTGATCACCTCCAGTCGTTTTAGATTCCCTTTTTATAGTATATTTGTTATCAAGCCTCCTTTGAAACAAAAAAGATCGCTTTGTCGTTTATCACATTTCGTGATATTTGACAAAACAGCCTTCTAAACTTTGTGAATGTTTTTTCATAAAAAATCGGCAGGCTTAGAGCAAAATATACTCAAAGTCTGCCGTTATGTTCGATATTTTTTGTTGTGTAGGGTTCGACTCCCTTTTTTTCGTGAAAACTGGTGAAAAGCATCCACGGTTTTACATTAAAATTTTTTGTTTTCTAAATATCAAAAAAGCCCGTAAACACGGGCTTTTTAAGGTGAGTATCCATTTGGTATCACCAATATGGTTGCGGAGGCAGGATTTGAACCTACGACCTTCGGGTTATGAGCCCGACGAGCTACCGAACTGCTCCACTCCGCGATGTTTGATTGTCTTCATCAGTACTCTCTGTCCTGACTGCTTTACTATTATAGCACATAAACGCACTCTTGTCAAGCCTTTTTTCAAATTTTTTTGAAAAAATATTTTTTTGTTGTTTTTGAGGAAAAAGTATTGACATTCCTGCCGCTTTGTTGTATAATATTTATCGTACTGCTTTAACGCCAAAAAGCATAAAAGGTTTAAAGCATTGCGGCATTCAAGTATGCCGGTAAATATGATGTAAAGGATTGGTTCTCTTATGACAATGTGGATCGTTCTTGCTCTGTACCTCTGCCTGATGATCGGCATCGGCGCGTATTACAGAAAAAAGAACAACGGCACTTCTGATTATGTGCTCGGCGGCAGAACTCTCGGCTCGTGGTTCACCGCTTTCGCTTACGGTACTTCTTACTTCTCGGCGGTAATTTTCGTCGGCTATGCGGGTAAGTTCGGCTGGAGTTACGGCGCAAGCGCCGCTTGGGTCGGCGTGGGCAATGCCGTTATAGGCTCTCTCCTCGCGTGGCTCGTCCTCGGTCGGCGTACTCAGATAATGTCTAAACACCTCGACGCACGCACTATGCCCGAATTTTTTGAACACCGCTACGCCAGCAAGGGCTTGAAGCTAGCTTCCGCCGTGATAATCTTCATCTTCCTTATCCCCTATACCGCCTCCGCTTTCAATGGGCTATCCCGCCTGTTTGAAAAGGCTTTCCACGTCGATTACGCTGTCTGTATCGTCGTAATGGGCGTTATCACAGCGGTATACGTTATCGTCGGCGGCTATAAGGCTACCGCGCTCAATGACTTTATTCAGGGTATATTCATGCTCGTCGGCATAGCCGCTGTTGTAATAACTATACTCAATAAACACGGCGGTCTTTCCGAGTCCCTCGATATGCTCGGTCAAATTCCAGACGCGAATGGCAATACCGACTCTTACAACAGCCTTTTCGGCCCCGACCCGATTAACCTCTTCGGCGTTGTTATCCTCACCTCTCTCGGCACATGGGGCTTGCCGCAGATGGTAACTAAATTCTACACTATCAAGGACGAAAAAGCTATCCGCAGCGGCACCGTTATCTCTACCGTGTTCGCCCTCATAGTCGCGGGCGGCTGCTATTTTCAGGGCGGTTTCGGCAGATTGTTCGTAAGCGCTAACGAAGCGGGCGAGCCTGTAAACGGCTTCGACGCTATTATCCCCTCTATGATGGAGAGCCTGCCCGACCTGCTTTTCGGCGTGGTCATAGTCCTCGTCCTCTCGGCTTCTATGTCTACTCTCTCCTCGCTGGTGCTCACTTCCAGCTCCACCCTCACTCTCGATATGATAAAGCCTTTCATGAAAGATAAAATGGACGAGAAGCGGGAAGTGCTCGTAATGCGCATATTCGTAGCCGTTTTCCTGCTCATCTCCTGCGTTCTCGCGATAATTACCCTCGATAACCCCAAGACCGTTATCTCTACCCTTATGTCCATCTCGTGGGGCGCGCTGGCGGGCGCTTTCATCGCTCCCTTCATGTTGGGTCTGTATATGAAGAACATCACCAAAGCCGCCGTCTGGACTTCTTTCGTCTGCGGCGTAGGCCTTACCGTCGCGCATATGTTCTACTTCACATTCGGCAAACATACCCTCACCATCGGCGGGCTGGCTGTCCACTCGCCCATAAACGCGGGCGCTGTCGTGATGATACTCGATATTATCCTCGTCCCGCTGGTAAGCCTTTTCACCCGCAAGCCCGACTCCGCCCATGTGGATGAGGTCTTCTCCTGTATGGATAAAGCGGCTGAAAAGACCCCCGAAACTGTATAACTATTTATTCTCTCTTTTTGAATTTGTCAGGCGCACCGTGATAATAAGCGGTGCGTTTGATTTTTGGCAATATACATTTAATACAAATTTCATCACTTAGCCATACGCATTTTTTGTCTATCCGCCTATTTTTAGTTACGATCCAGTTAAAAGCATTGACAAATTATTGTACTTAGAATATAATATAATTAACATTCTGTATTATATTAAAATGCGTATATCGCCCGCCCTGCGGCGTTTCGCGGTTCGGAGGTCTTGAAATATGAATTTGTCCAAGAAGCTCACATACATAGTAACTTTCATAGTGATTTTCGGTCTGCTTCCGTATGGTATATACAAATTTTACTATAAGTATCAAGACGGCCTTTACTCGGGGCTTACCGAATATTCCACCTACACCACCCCCGATGGCAAGTACACCGTTTCCCTGCGCGACACAAAGCAGTTCGGCAATGAGGACGAAGTAGTGCTCAAAATCTATCTGGTGGATAATTCCACCAACGAAGCTCACTACATCGCCAAAAAGCGCTTCAACACTACGAGCGGCGCAGAGGTCACTTACAACACCGACCACGACGACACCGCATACACCGTAGAGGTGACTTTCAGCGGCTCTTCCGCCGAGCTTATCAAGATAGACTGCCTTGAATTTAAGAAAGCTGAGTGAACACAAATAAAGCCTTCCGCCGCTAAGCGAAAGGCTCTTTTTTTATGCTGTTGGCAGGTTGGGGAGATCATTCGCCCATTACCTTTACCATTACCGCTTTCTGCGCGTGCAGTCTGTTCTCGGCCTCGTCGAATATCTCGTCGGCGTGCGCCTCGAATACCTTTGCGGTTATCTCCTCCTCGCGGTGCGCGGGCAGGCAGTGCTGTACCATAGCGTCGCTCTTCGCAGCTGCCATTACAGCGTCGTTTATCTGGTAGCCTGCAAATGCTTTCTTGCGCTTCTCGCTCTCGGCTTCCTCGCCCATAGATGTCCAAACGTCGGTGTAGAGCACGTCTGCGTCCTTAGCCGCCGCCTGTATGTCAGATGTCATGATGAATTTGTCGCCGTATTCCTTAGCAAATTCAAGCACAACGGGGTCGGGCTGATAATCGTCGGGGCAGGCGATGGCTACCGTCATGCCTACTTTCAGTCCGCCGACGATGAGCGAATTAGCCATGTTGTTGCCGTCGCCGATGTAGGTCAGCTTCAGTCCTTCAAGTCTGCCCTTGTGCTCGCGAATAGTCATGAGGTCGGCAAGCACCTGACAAGGGTGGCAGAAGTCGGTAAGTCCGTTTATAACGGGGATAGAGCCGTACTGCGCGAGGTCTTCTACCTCTTTCTGCTCAAATGTGCGTATCATAATTCCGTCAATGTAGCGGGAGAGCACGCGCGCGGTGTCCTGTACCGGCTCGCCTCTGCCTATCTGTAGATCGCGGTTTGAGAGAAAGAGCGCCTGTCCGCCAAGCTGGTACATACCCGTTTCAAAGCTTACGCGGGTGCGGGTAGAGGACTTCTGGAATATCATGCCGAGTGTCTTGCCCTTCAGCAGCTTGTGCTCTATGCCGTTCTTGTTCTCGTATTTCAGCTGGTCGGCGAGGTTGAGTATGCCGATTATTTCCTCTTTGCTGAGGTCTAAAAGTTTAAGTAAATGTTTCATGTATATTTTCCTTTCTTATCCAAGTATCTTGGTCAGTATCTCTATGCCCTTGTCTATCTCGGCGTATGAGATGTTCAGCGGGGGCAAAAATCTCAGCTTAGTTTTCGCGGTGAGTATCAGCAGTCCGTTTTCCAAACAAGCCTTGCATACCTCGCTCGCGTTCTTGCTCTTTAGCCGTATGCCGAGCATCAGCCCCATTCCGTCTACGCCCTCTACTTCGGGTATCTCGGCGAGCTTTTTGCGGAAGTATTCGCCCTTCTTGTTCACCTCGTCGAGGAAGCCCTCAGCCAGTACCGTGTCAAGCACCGCGTTTCCGCCCGCGCAGGCGAGGGGGTTTCCGCCGAATGTCGAGCCGTGCGTGCCGGGTGTCAGCGTATCGCAGCACTTCTTACCCGCCATGCATATGCCTATGGGCACGCCGCCCGCTACGCCTTTTGCAAGGGTAGTGATGTCGGGCTGTACGCCGTAGTTCTGCGAGGTCAGGAACTTGCCAGTTCTGCCTGCGCCCGTCTGCACTTCGTCCGCTATGGTGAGTATGTCGCGCTTGCCGCACTCCTCGAAAATAGCGTCTACAAATGCCTTTTCGAGCGGGATCACGCCGCCCTCGCCCTGTATAAATTCAAACATTACGGCGCAAACCTTGCCTTCGTACTCCGTAAGCTTTGCCTTTAGGTCTGCAATGTCGTTAGCTTTTACGTTCACAAATCCCGGCAGGAAAGGGAAGAAGTAGTTGTGGAAAACGTCCTGCCCCGTGGCCGAAAGGGTAGCCATAGTTCTGCCGTGAAAACTGTTTACCAGCGTGATAATAATGTTCCTCTCAGCTTCTTTGCCGTATTTGTCAAAGCTGTACTTTCTCGCTATCTTGATGGCGCATTCGTTCGCTTCCGCGCCGCTGTTGCCGAAGAATATCTTCTCGTAGCCCGTGCTCTCGCAAAGCTTTTTCGCGAAGTCTGCCTGCACTTTGGTGTAGTAGTAGTTAGAGGTGTGCTGTATGCTGTTCGCCTGCTCGCAAACCGCCTTTACCCACGCTTCGTTGCAGAAGCCGAGGCTGTTTACGCCAATGCCCGAGCCGAAGTCGATGTACTCTTTGCCGTTTTCGTCTACCGCCGTGCGCTCCGTGCCTTTCTCCAGCACCAGATCGTACCTGCCGTA
Source organism: Ruminococcus sp. 210702-SL.1.03 (assembly GCF_020559915.1). Taxonomy (GTDB): domain Bacteria; phylum Bacillota; class Clostridia; order Oscillospirales; family Ruminococcaceae; genus YE71. The sequence continues at coordinate 82,093 of NZ_JAJCLZ010000013.1, read as the reverse complement.
TGAGCCCATGACGTGCTCGTTAAATTCCTTAATAGTGTCCATATCTATCTCTCTTTTCGTCAAATAAACTGCGTGCCCGCGCCCTCGTTCGAGAGCAGCTCTATCAGTATCGAGTGCGGTATCCTGCCGTCGATTATCGAGGTCTTTTTAACTCCGCGGCGCACCGCTTCTACGCAGCACTCTATCTTGGGTATCATTCCGCCGCTGATTATGCCCGTCTTTTTCAGGTAGGGCACGTCGCTCACGTTTACGGTGGGTATCAGCGTGCTCGGGTCGTCCTTGTCTTTCAGCAGTCCCGCGATGTCGGTCATAAGTATCAGATTTTCCGCGCGCAGACAGCTCGCGATCCTTGCCGCCGCAGTGTCCGCGTTTATGTTGTAGCTCTGTCCGTCGGCAGAGGTAGCCACGGTAGATATTATCGGCACATAGCCGTTGTTCAGCGCGTCGAGTATCGGCTTCGTGGTTATCTTCTGTATCTGACCAACATAGCCTAAGTCTACGTCGCTGTCCAGCTTTTCTGCCATTATCATCTGTCCGTCTATGCCGCAAAGTCCCAGCGCTTTCGCACCGTGCAGCTGCAGGGCGCTCACAAGCTCTTTATTCAGCTTGCCGCAAAGCACCATCTTTACTATATCGATAGTTTCCTTATCGGTGTATCTCAGCCCGCCGATGAATTTGCTCTCTATGCCTACTCTTTTGAGCATAGCGTTTATCTCAGGGCCGCCGCCGTGCACCAGCACCACCTTTATGCCAACTTCTGTAAGCAGTACTATGTCGCTCATCACGGCTTCTTTCAGCTCGGCGTTCGTCATGGCGTTGCCGCCGTATTTTACCACTACTATCTTGTTATGGTACTTCTGAATGTAAGGCAGCGCGTCGATAAGTATCTGCGAACGCATTTCATTTGAAATATCCATCATTTTACTTCCTTTACTCTTTTACTGTAATATCAAGTTCTGTAATCGCCGTTTATCTTGACGTAATCGTAGGTCAGGTCGCAGCCCCAAGCCGTAGCGCTGCCGCTTCCGCCGCCTATCGTGATGTTTACGCTTATCTCGTCGGCAGAGAGCACCTGCGCGGCTGTTTCTTCTGAGAAATCTATGCCCGCGCCGTTTTCGCAAACGTGTATCTCGCCCTTAGCCGAGCTTATCTTTACGTCCACCGCGTTTATGTCAAAGTCCGCGTCGGCGTAGCCCACCGCGCAGAGTATGCGTCCCCAGTTTGCGTCCTCGCCGAACATCGCCGCTTTGAAGAGGGAAGAGCAGATAACGCTCTTTGCCACCGTGATGGCAGTGTCCTGGTCTTTCGCGCCCGAAACGGTGCATTCCAGCAGCTTTGTAGCGCCCTCGCCGTCCTTAGCCAGCATTCTCGTCATGTTCATCATCACGATGTACAGCGCTTGTTTGAATACGTCGTAGTCCTCGCCCTCGGCGCATATCTCGGCGTTGCCCGCCAGTCCGTTGGATAAAAGCGTTACCATGTCGTTCGTAGACTGGTCGCCGTCTATCGAAAGGCAGTTGTATGTTATCTTCACTATCTCGCTCAGCGCCTTTTGCAGCATCTCGCTCGATACCGCGCAGTCGGTGGTGATGAAGTTCAGCGTGGTAGCCATGTTCGGGTGTATCATTCCGCTGCCCTTAGCCATTCCGCCCAGTCTGCATACCTTGCCGCCCGCGGTGAATTCTACCGCCACCTGCTTCGGGAAAGTATCGGTAGTCATTATAGCCTCTGCCGCCGCGTCGTTGCCCGTATAGCTCAGCCCGCTTATCAGCTCTGGCATAGCCTTTTCTATCGGCTCTATCGGCAGCTTCTGACCGATAACGCCTGTGGAAGCCACGATGACTTCCTGCGGCTTGCAGCCTACGCTCTCCGCCGCCAGCTCGCACATTCTGAATGCTTTCTCCTCGCCGTCAGAGTTGCAGGTGTTTGCGTTCTTAGAGTTCGCGATGACGGCCTTAGCCTTGCCGCCCGTAACGGTGAGGTTCTTTTTGGTAACGGTAACAGGCGCGCCCTTTACCTTGTTCTGGGTGTATACCGCAGCCGCGCAGCACTCGGCGTCCGATACTATTACCGTAAGGTCGTTTTTCTTCTTGTCATTCTTCTTTATCCCTGCATATACGCCGTTAGCCTTGAAGCCCTTGGCAGCGCAAACGCCGCCTTCTACATACTTGTATCCGTCAAAGCTTTTGAAAGTTATGTTTTTCATATCAGCAGCAGTCCTTTCTAGTGATGATTTCAGAAATATTTATATTCGTTGCCGAAATATTCGATGTATTTTATAAGGTCGTCAGCCGTTATGCTGATAGTCCGCGTGTTCACATTCGGGTGAAAGAGCAGCTTCCTGCCGCGCAGTTCGCCGTCTATCGCAAGTTTCACCGCGTGATCCTTGTCGTTTATCAGCCCCATAGGCGTTACGCTCCCGCGGGTCAGCCCCAGTACTTCGCTCAATTGCTCATCGCTCGCGAAGCTGAGCTTTTTCACGCCGTAAAGCGACGCTAAGGCTTTCAGGTCTGCGCGCTTGTCCTCTTGCAAAACAGCCAGTATATACCCGCCTTTGCGGTCGGTAAGGAACAGATTTTTGCAGCCCGCGCCGTCTGTCATGCGCTTTATTCTCTGCGCCTGCTCTATGGTGTAAACGGCTTCGTGCTCTATCTCTTCATAGCTTATGCCGAGCATTTTCAGCAGCCCGTAAAGCTCCGCCATACCGCCGACCTTCTTTTGTAAGCTCACTTTTTAGATAAGCCCCGTAGTTTCGTCCAGCCCGAGCATTATGTTCATGTTCTGTACAGCCGCGCCGCTCGCGCCCTTGCCGAGGTTGTCAAGCCGCGAAGCAAGCAGTATCTGCTCGTCGTTGCCGAAAACGAATATCTGCATATTGTTAGTGCCCGCAAGCGTGTTCGCCGCGAGGAAGCCGTCAGGCAACGTTTCCGCCCCGCCAAGCTCCATTACTTTTACGAAATTTTGTCCATCGTAGTGCGCCGCGAGTATCTCGTGTATGTCCGCGGGCGTGTATTTCTTAGCAAGGCTTCTCGTGATGAGCGGTACCGATACCACCATGCCGCAGTAGTAGTCGTCCACTATCGGGTTGAACATCGGCTTGTATCTCAGCCCGCAGACTTTCTGCATTTCTGGCAGGTGTTTGTGGCTCTGCGCCAGCGCGTACTGTCTGGGCGATGCCATCTCAAAGGTCTTGTCCGCGCCCTCTATCGCCGCTATCATCTTTTTGCCGCCGCCGCTGTATCCCGATACCGCGTGGCTCACCAGCGGGTAATCTTCGGGCAGTACGCCCGCCTGCACCAGCGGGTAAACAAGGCTTATAAATCCGCTCGCGTAGCAACCGGGGTTCGCAACTCTTTTCGACTTCGCGATGTTCGCTCTGTGCTCAGCCGAAAGCTCTGGAAATCCGTAGTCCCATGCGGGGTCGGTGCGGTGCGCGGTGGAAGCGTCTATCACCCTCACGTTCGGGTTCTCTATCAGCGATACCGCCTCTACCGCCGCCGCGTCGGGCAGGCAGAGAAACGTTATGTCGGAAGAGTTTATTATCTCTTTTCTCGCCGCATTGTCCTTGCGCTTTTCCTCGTCTATCTGCAATATCTCTATGTCGTCGCGCTTTGCGAAACGCTCGTATATCTGCAAGCCCGTAGTGCCTGCGCTTCCGTCTATAAATACCTTTGTTTTCATAAGGCTTTCAGAACCTTTCATTTGTGTTTTTTCTTTGCCGAATTATCCGAATCGTCCAAACAGCCGTTCTCCATCTCGCGCATATCCTGCTCGGTGGCTTTCAGCACTGATACATAGCGCTTCTCGCGCTCCTGCTCGCGCTTTTTCCTCTCGCTGTCCCTGTCCTCCTGCACGGCTACCGATACTTCGTCCTTGAAGATATTGCCTGTACCGAAGCCGAAGAACCCGCATACCGCCGTTTCTATCAAAAAGTTAGGGCTTAGCGTTTTGAAGCCGCAGGCGATGTAGAGTATCACCGCGCCGACCGCCATCACGCACGGCAGCCATGCTTTCAGCCCGCACTTGCGCGTGAACATAAAGCTTACTATAAGCGTTATGGCAGGGGAGAGTATCATGATGTACGCAACGTGCAGAAGTATGCTGTTCAGCAGGGTATCCGCCAGCAGCTTTATCAGCAGGTTCACCGCCGTCCACCCCGCGCCGACTATCAGCGCTTTCTGCCATGTTTTCAGTCCGCGCCCGTTATCGGATCTCACTCAGCTTCACCTTTATCTTTTCGAGCTGCGCCTTTACAGTTTCGGGAGCAGGGCCGCCTTCAGACTTTCTCTGCATTACGCAGGTGTCCAGACTGATAGCTTCGTAAACGTCGCTCTCAAATGTATCGCATACCGCCTTGTACTCCTCTATCGGCAGAGTTTCCAGCGTTACGCCCTTTTCTATGCAGATGTGCACCAGCGTGCCGGTAGCCTTGTAAGCGTCGCGGAAAGGCATGCCCTTTTTCACGAGGTAGTCGGCGCAGTCGGTAGCGTTTATAAAGCCCTTAGCCGCCGCCGCTCGCATATTCTCTGGCAGTACTTTCATAGTCGCCAGCATGGGTATAAATGTTTTCAGGCAAAGCTTCACAGTGTCTACCGCGTCGAATATAGCTTCCTTGTCCTCCTGCATATCTTTGTTGTAGGCAAGCGGTATGCCCTTCATCATAGTGAGCAGTGTGTTGAGGTCGCCGTAAACTCTGCCCGTCTTGCCGCGTATCAGCTCGGTAACGTCGGGGTTTTTCTTCTGCGGCATTATCGAAGAGCCGGTAGCGTATGCGTCGTCAAGCTCTACGAACTTAAATTCCCAAGAGCACCACATGATTATCTCTTCCGAGAATCTGGAAAGGTGCATCATCAGTATCGAGATAGCCGAAGCCAGCTCTATGCAGAAATCTCTGTCTGAAACGCCGTCCAGCGAGTTTCCCATAACTTCGTCAAAGCCCAGCAGGTCGCAAACGCGCTGTCTGTTTATCGGGTAAGTAGTTCCCGCAAGCGCGCACGAGCCCAGGGGCAGTACGTTCATTCTCTTGTAGGTATCGTCCAGCCTGCCCATATCTCTCAGCAGCATTTGCGCATATGCGAGCAGGTGGTGTGCAAATGTTATAGGCTGCGCACGCTGCATATGCGTGTAGCCCGGCATTACCGTCTCAGTATTCTTCTCCGCCAGCTCTACTATAACGTCAATAAGCTCGGCGGCGTAGTTTTTGATGGTCTTGATCTCATCTCTCAGATAAAGTCTTATGTCAAGCGCGACCTGGTCATTTCTGCTGCGCGCGGTGTGAAGTCTTTTTCCTGCTGCGCCCAGACGCTTTGTAAGCTCTGACTCGTTAAACATATGTATATCTTCGGCGGTGGGGTCGAATTCCAGCGCGCCGCTCTCAATGTCTGCGAGTATGCCTTTCAGACCCTCAACTATTTTTTCGCTCTCGCTTTTTTCGATTATCCCGCATTCTCCGAGCATGGTAGCGTGCGCGATAGAGCCTTCTATATCGCTCTTGTACATTCTGGAGTCGAATTTTATAGAGGAGTTGAAGTCGTTTACTCTTTCGTCGATCTGCTTTGTAAAGCGTCCCGCCCACATCATGTTTGACATAAGTTTATCTTTCCTTTCAAACGGTAAGTTAGAATATAAAAAAGATTTGCGGCGCCGCCTATTGCAAAGCGGGTGCCGCATTTCTTCTTATGCTGCGCAGCAGCCCTGCGCAGCGAGTTTATCAGTTGTTTTCTTCAGCTTCCCTGTGCTGTTCAAGAAGCTTGGCGATGTCTACGCCGTCGATCTTCAATCCGTCGATCTTACAGTCATTGATCTCTACATTTGAAAGATCACAGTGTACGAACTGTGAGTTTTTCAGATCGGGGTTCTTGAATTCAACGTTGTTCATGATAGAGCAGCCGAAGCGCGAGCCGGTGAGGTTTACGCCCAAAAAGCTGGAGTTTACCATGTAAATGTCGGTAAACTTGCCCGTTTTCATGCTGATGTTGTTAAAAAGAACCTTGTCCATATTTACATCGTCGAAGTGAGCCTCTTTCAGATTTACGTTCACGAATTTGGCTGCTCCGAGATTTACGTCTTCAAATGAGGAATTAGGAAGGCTGTCATACGTTATCTCAACTTTTTTTTCGATCGCAGGTTCAAAAATGCTGTCTTTATCGGACATTTGGGTTTCCTCCTTATTAAAAGCTGCGGAATGTATGCACAAGCGGCTGTATTATTCAGCCTGACCTCTCTTCTGCTCGAGCTTTGCTCTAACCTTGATGGGCAGACCGAAGAGGTTGATGAATCCAGCGGAATCAGCCTGATTGTATACGTTGTCTTCGTCGAAAGTAGCTACCTCTTCATCGTAGAGAGTGTAGGGCGAGGTAACGCCTGCGTTGATGATGTTGCCTTTGTAAAGCTTCAGCTTAACGTCGCCGGTAACGGTCTTCTGAGTTTCGGTAACGAAAGCGCTCATAGCCTCGCGCAGGGGAGTGTACCACTGACCGTTGTAAACTACGTCGGCAAACTTGATCGAAAGGTACTGCTTGATGCGCGCGGTCTCCTTATCGAGGGTGATGGTCTCGAGTACGTCGTGAGCGTGGTAGAGTATAGTTCCGCCGGGGGTCTCGTATACGCCTCTCGACTTCATACCTACCAGACGGTTCTCAACAAGGTCTGCAAGGCCTATGCCGTTTGCTCCACCCAGCTCGTTCAGCTTGCCTACCAGTGTAGGACCGTCCATCTCTACGCCGTCAACGGAGGTAGGGATACCCTTTTCAAAGTGGATGGTAACGTATGTAGGCTTGTCGGGAGCCATTTCGGGCGATACGCCGAGCTCAAGGAAGCCGGGCTTGTTGTACTGCGGCTCGTTTGCAGGATCTTCAAGATCAAGACCTTCGTGAGAAAGGTGCCACAGGTTCTTATCCTTAGAGTAGTTAGTTTCTCTGTTTATCTTGAGGGGGATGTTGTGCGCCTCAGCGTACTCTATCTCCTGCTCGCGGCTCTTGAGATCCCAAATTCTCCAGGGAGCGATTATCTCCATATCGGGAGCATATCTCTTTATAGCCAGCTCAAATCTTACCTGGTCGTTGCCCTTGCCGGTGCAGCCGTGGCAGATAGCGTCAGCGCCCTCTGCGATAGCTATCTCAGCTATTCTCTTAGCGATGATGGGACGTGCGAAAGAAGTACCCAGCAGATACTTATTTTCGTATATAGCGCCTGCCTGTACGGTGGGGTATACATAATCTTCGATGAATTCTTTCTTCAGATCTTCGATATAAAGCTTGGAAGCGCCTGTCTTGATAGCCTTTTCCTCAAGACCGTCAAGCTCGGTACCCTGACCAACGTCACCCGATACGGCGATCACCTCGCAGTTGTTGTAGTTTTCTTTGAGCCACGGAATGATGATAGAAGTGTCGAGTCCTCCGGAGTAAGCGAGAACAACTTTTTTGATTTCCTTAGCCATTGCTGATTCCTCCATTACATTTTTTTCGGATATGCGCCGCTGCGCTTTCCGTATGTTTATGGCATTTCTGCTTGATGTGCATAAACTTTTCCTATAAACACTATTATACACCTTTTTGCGCAAAAGTCAAGTGTATTTGCACAACTTTTTTATAAATATGCAAAAAACTCATGATAAATCTGTATAAAACACATTTATATGCGCATAACACTGCTCGTCTTGCATATTTTTATGTATATTCCGCATTTATAAAAGAGTTTAAACTCCCTCGCAAAATTATCCATTCAAATAAATTATACCACGTTTATATATGAAATGCAAGCTTTATGAATGTTTTTTGGGCATTTTGATGAAAAGTTTACAAAAAATCTCCCCGTCTGTCTTAAAAAACGGGGAGAGAGTGTTTTACTTAGTGTATACGGCGGTTATCTCGGCTACATACGCCTCGTGAAAATCGCTGTCGGGGTACCATTTTGCTATAAGGCTCTCGTCGGCAAAGCCCTTGGGGTCTACTGGCGCTTCGTAAAGCTTTTTGCATACCAGTATCATGTCAGCCTCTTCGTAAGCGACAGTTCCGTCAACGTAAAGGGGAGTCAGCCCCGCGGCGGCAGCCTTTTCGCCCTTAGCCATGTCTTTTCCCGAGTGCGAGCCACAGTAGCTCAGCGCAGGCTTCTTATCGTCAGGATAAAAGCTCAGGGTAAAGCTCTCCTGCTCGTCAACGAATTTCTTGGTGTATCTCTGCGGGCGGATGACGGCTATCGCTACGTTCTTGCCCCACATTACGCCCAGTCCGCCCCACGAAGCTGTCATGGTGTTGCTGTCGTTCTCGTCGCCTGCGGTTATCAGCATCCATCTGTCGCCGATGTTCTTGAATGGGTTTATGTCCAGCGCCTTGATGTCCGCCGCCTTAAATCCCAGCTCTGTCATTCTTTCTGTCATAAAATATCTGTCCTTTCTGTATATGATATATCGTTTTACTTTAGTTCAACTATCGTAACGCCGTCCTCGCCCTCGCCGTAAACGCCGCGTCTGCTGCTTTTAACGCTCGGGTGGTGTTTCAGATGTGCGCGCACCGCGTTTTTCAGCACTCCCGTGCCTATGCCGTGTATCACCGTCACTACCGATACGCCCGAGAGCACCGCCTGGTCTATAAAGCTGTCCAATTCGTAAATGCCCTCGTCACAGGTGTATCCGCGTATGTCTAGCTCGCGGCTTATCTTTCTCGTAGCCCTGCTTTCTACTCCGCGTGTGGATACCGCGCCTTTCTTTTTCTTCTTGCCGCCGTTCTGCTCGGCAGGCTTGCTTTCGTCCAAGCGCAGGCGTTTTACATCAACTTTCGTTTTCATAGCGCCCATCTGCACGAAGCATATGCCCTTGCTGTCCGGCTCTGAGAACACTACGCCCCTTCTGCCTGAATCCGAGAGGATAACTCTGTCACCCTTTTTCAGCGCCCTCGGCAGCACATAGTCGTCGTGCTTCTCGGTAACGGGGTTCGCTTCGAGGAACATTTTGTTCACGGCCGACTTCTGCTTTCTGCGCGCGTCTATCGCCTTGTCGGTAAAGTCAGAGCGCTCTTTCTCGCGCCGCAGTTTATCCAGCTCGTCTATCAGCTCCTGCGACTGCTTTTCCACATTGCGTACTATCGCGCTTGCCTCTCTGCGCGCCTTTTCAAGCTCGGCTTCCTTGCACTCTTCCAGCGCCTTTTTCTCTTCGGCTGCCTGCTTTTTCAGTTCGTCGGCTTCGCGCCGCAGTTTTTCAGCCTCAGCACGCTGAGTTTCAAGCTCTTTTCTGGTCTTTTCAAGGCTTTCGAGTATGTTCTCAAACTTCTTGTTCTCTTCTGAAACCAGGCTCTCGGCGTACTCTATTACGCGGTCGGGTACTCCCAGCTTTTTGGATATAGCAAAAGCGTTAGATTTACCAGGCGTGCCTATTATCAGCCTGTACGTCGGCGAGAGTGTGTCTACGTCAAATTCGCAGGCGGCGTTCTCTATCCTCGGCGTATCAAGCGCGTACATTTTCAGCTCTTGGTAATGCGTAGTAGTGATAGTCGTAGCGCCTTGTTCTTTGAGCTGTTCTATTATAGATACCGCCAGCGCCGCGCCCTCTACCGGGTCTGTGCCCGAGCCTAACTCGTCCAGCAGTACTAAGCTTCCCGAATCCGCGCGCTCCAGTATCTCTACCATTCCCCGCATATGCGCCGAGAATGTAGAAAGGTTCATCTCTATCGACTGCGAATCGCCTATATTTACCAGTATGTTATCGAATATCGAGATCCTGCTGCCGTCTGCAACGGGCACGAGCATTCCGCACATGGTCATAAGCGTCAGCAAGCCCACTGTTTTCAGCAGTACCGTCTTACCGCCCGTGTTAGGGCCAGTTATGATGAGCGTTTCATAGTCCGTACCGATGCTTATGTCTATCGGCACAATCTTTTTCTTGTCGATGAGCGGGTGGCGCGCTTTTTTCAGCACTATCACCCTGTCGTCCGAGATCTCGGGCTCACAGGCGTTCATCTTAGCCGCAAGGTTCGCTTTTGCGAAGTAGAGGTCTAGCTCGCATACCGCGTCGAAGCCCGATACCAGCTGTTCCTTTATCTGCTCGCATTCGTAAGAGAGCGCCTTGATTATCCTGTTTATCTCGTCTATCTCTCTGCCCTCGAGTATCTTTATATCGTTGTTCGCTTCCACCACAGCGGCAGGCTCGATGAAGAGGGTAGAGCCGCTCGATGACGTATCGTGCACAAAGCCCTGTATGCTGTTCTTGTGCTCGCTCTTTACGGGCAAAACGTATCTTCCGTCGCGCACGGTAACTATGTTCTCCTGCAAATATTTGTTCACACTCGAGGACTTTACCATCTTCTCGAGCGTGTCGCGTATCTTCTGTCCGCAGGCGGTTATCTTGCGGCGTATCGAAGCCAGCTCTGAGCTTGCCTCGTCCGCCAGCTCGTTCTCGTCGATTATAGAAACGTCGAGTTTTTGCTCTAAGTATTTGTTTGGGAAAAGGCTCTCGAAAAGATATTCCAGTTCGGGGCGCTTGTTGTCGGCTTTTTCGTACCAGTCAGCCAGTGTGTTTATCTGCGTGAGCAGCTTACGTATGGCTATCAGCTCAGCCAGCGAGAGCACAGCACCGCTGCCGCAGTGCTTCAGCGCCTGCCCCACGCCGTCCAGTCCGTAAAATATAGGCGTGCCGCAGCGTATCGACATATCCAGCGCCGCCGAAGCTTTGCCAACCTCGCGCTTTACCGTAAATAGGTCGGCAGAGGGTGTTATCTGCATAGCCGCTCGCCTTGCGCGCTCTCCCGTGCACTCCGCCGAAAGCATAGCCAGTACTTTAGGCAGCTCGAGAGAATCACAGTATTCCTTATTGATATTATTCTCTTTTTCCATCTTCTATTCCTCAGTATTTATAGCATTTTGTAAAATTTCAGCGTGTCAAAACTCTTGCCGCAGCAGTATTCGCAAAAGCTTTCTGTAAAAGCCGTCAGCCGCCGCTGGTAGACCTCGCTTATCTTGAAGCTGAAAAGCCTGTCGTACTCCACCAGCGCGATGTACCTTATTATATGAAAAAGCGTTCTGTCGAAGCATACGTCGTAAAGGCTGTCGGGGTTGGTAACGCAGTCCCCGCACTCTATAAGCCCGCTTTTCAGATTAAAGTGCATCTCGTCCGCTTCCACAGCGTAGCAATGGCAGCAGCCTATCAGGTTAGGGCGAAATCCCGTTTCGCAGAGCAGCCGAAATTCAAATATAGACCTCAGCAGTTCGTTGTCGTGCCCGCCCTTATCGAGAAAATACAACGTGTTCAGCGTAAGCCGCATAACTTCATTCATGCAGTCGCCCTCCGCCGAAGAGTATGTAAGCAGCTCGGCAAAGTAGCAGGCGAGCGCCGTTTTCTTAGCGTCGAGCCGTATGTTGTAAAAAAGTTTCTTAGGCTCGCTGCTGTTGTAAAAATACCTTACGCTGTTGTTCGCTTCGCGCTTTTCGTCCAGTGAAAAAGCCGCATAACAAAAAAGTTGCGTGGAGGAAAGCGACTTCTTGCTTTTACGCCCTCCGCGCACATAAACGTGTATACAGCCAAGCTCTTTTGTAAGCAGCGTTATTGTTTTTCCCGTTTCGCCGGAGTCCCTTTCGCCGATCACCAGCCCGTCAAGATCTACCATTTTCCGCTTCTTTCCTGTATCTTAAATAATCTTCTATCTTGCCGCTTTTCATAAATGCGTTCCAGTATCTTTCCGCCATTCCGCTCGCTTCCTTTCATTAAATAGCATTAGCAGAGCGGCGGCGGATTATCAGCGGTAATTTATGAGAGTCCGAAATTCTTGATGAGCGCTTCCTTATTTCTCCAGCCCTCTTTTACCTTTACCCAAAGGTCGAGGTTTACTTTTATTTGGAAAAATTCTTCCAGATCAGCGCGCGCGTCAGAGCCTATCTTTCTCAGCATAGCTCCGCCTTTGCCAATGACTATGCCCTTGTGCGACTCTCTCTCGCAGTATATCGTAGCCGATATATCAAGCACAGGCTCGCCCTTAGCGGTGTCGCGCTCATTGAGAAATTCTATCGTTACCGCAATTCCGTGCGGCACTTCGTCGTTTAGGTTGTTCAGCGCCTTTTCGCGTATCATCTCAGCCATAAGCACCTTTTCGGGCTGGTCGGTAAAGCTGTCGTCAGGGAAGTAGTGCGGGCCTTCCTGCGCGTGTTTCTCAAGGTATTTCATGATGATGTCCAGTCCGTCGCGCTCTATAACGCTTACAGGTATCACCTCGTCGAAGTCGTGTATAGCCGAATATTCCTCTATAATAGACATAAGCTCGCTCTTGTCTTTCAGCAGGTCGGTCTTGTTCAGCACCAGCGCCGTGTGCGAGCGGTTTCTGAATGCCGCCGCAAGCTCTTTCTCAGCCCCGCTGACCTTTTTGGTACAGTCCGCCACCAGCAGCGCTATATCCGCGTCAGACACCGTGTCGCTTACCGTTTTCATCATGTGCTCGCCAAGCTTGTTCTTAGCCGAATGTTTGCCCGGCGTGTCGATGAAAACATACTGCGTTTCGCCCTGCGTCAGCACGCCCGTTATGCGTGTGCGCGTGGTCTGCGGCTTTGCAGATACCGCTGCTATCTTCTCGCCGACAAGCGCGTTCAGCAGTGAGGATTTTCCCGCGTTCGGGCGGCCTACTATCGTAACAAATGCGTTTTTTGAATTGCTCATAATTTTATGTTTCCTTATTATTTATATCAGTATTTTTATCTTCGTAATTTCTGCCGCAGGGAAGCGCTATAAGCACCGCCCACACTATCGCCGAGAGCGCCAGAAGCGCCGCCGCCCACAAATGCTCCGAATAAAAGCCCGCTATCTCTTTCAGCACGCTCACGTTCCAAAAGAGCACAAAGCCCACCGCCGCCGCAAATACAGCTGTGATGAGCACTCCGCCCGCCGCCGCGTCCTTAGCCAGCCGCAGCTCGGGACGTTTTTCCAGCGTTACCGCGTCCGCCGCAGCCTCGGCTGCTGTGTTGAAAGCCTCAGCCGATATTACAGAGCCTATCGTCAGCAGTATTACCGCCTTTTCCGCGGCTGTAAATCCGTAAAAGGGCATAAGCATAAAAACGTAAAACGCCGCGCAGAAATGCACGCGCATATTACGCTCGGTTTTCAGACAGCTCACCACCCCGCAAAATGCGTAGCAAAAGCTTTTTGCAAATCTTCTCATTTGTGCGAATGTTCTGAGATAACGAAAGTTTCGTCGCGCGAGATGCCCAGCTTTGTGAGTATGGCTTCTTCCTTCTCACGCATTATGCGCTCCGCCAGCGAGCTTTCCTCGTGGTCGTATCCCAGCAGGTGAAGCATAGAGTGCACGGTGAGAAAGCCCACCTCGCGCTCCAGTGAATGTCCGTATATCTGCGACTGCTTCAGCGCCGTTTCAAGCGAGATAACTATGTCGCCCAGCTGGTAAGCGCCGGTATCCGGGTCTCCGTCATATTCGCCGTCCTCGCCGAGCGGGAATGAAAGCACGTCAGTAGGGCGGTCAATTCCTCTGTATTCGTTGTTTAGAGTGTGTATCTCTTCATTGTTTACAAGCAAAACGCTCACGTCGGCATCATGATCTATGCCTTCGCTTTCAAGCACAGCGTGGCAGCACTTGCGTATCAGCAGGCGTATCCCCACGGGAATTTTCACTTCGGTCTGGTTGTTCGTTATCAAAACTTTTACTTTACCCATTTTTGTGATTGCTTCCCCTTTCGTAAAACTTTTCGTATGCCTTGATTATATCCTGCACCAGTTTGTGGCGCACTACGTCCTTTTCGGTAAAGCGGTTTATCGAAATATCCTCCACGTTTTTCAGAACCTTCATAGCCTCTATCAGACCTGATCTGCGCGAGTCGGGCAGATCTATCTGCGTAACATCGCCCGTAATGACTATTTTAGAGCCAAAGCCCAGTCGGGTGAGGAACATTTTCATCTGTTCGGGCGTGGTATTCTGCGCCTCGTCTAAGATTATAAAGCTGTCGTCCAGCGTTCTTCCGCGCATATACGCCAGCGGCGCTACCTCTATCGCCCCGCGCTCAAGCTGCTTTGCAAATGTTTCAGCGCCCAACATCTCAAAAAGCGCGTCGTACAGCGGCCTTAAATACGGGTCTACTTTGTTTTGCAGATCACCCGGCAGAAATCCAAGCTTCTCGCCCGCTTCCACAGCAGGTCTGGTGAGTATTATCTTGCTTACATCATGCGCTCTGAAAGCTTTTACCGCCATAGCAACCGCGAGGTAAGTCTTACCAGTGCCCGCAGGCCCTACGCCAAGCACCACGGTATTTTTGCGTATAGCGTCCACATACTTTTTCTGACCCAGCGTTTTAGGCTTTACTATCTTGCCTTTCAGCGTTACGCATATGCCGTCGTCCGAAAGCTTTTCTACTTCGTTCTGCAAGCCCTCTTTCACCAGTGAGAAAACGTACCTCAGATTTTGGTCGTTTATGCGCTCGCCTTTTTCCGAGAGCAGCACCAGCGTTTCAATCGCCTTAGCCGCCGCCGCAACGTTCTCCTCAGTGCCGGTGATCTTTATATCGTCGCCGCGGTTGACTATGGAAACGTTGTACTCTTTTTGCAGAGCGTTGATGTTTTCGTCGTAGCTGCCGAAAATGTTGAGCAGGTGTTCGATCTTATCAATAGTGATGATTTTTTCAAACATAGATATTATTTCTCCGATAAACACTAATATATAGTATTATTATAACACCTTTTATCATAAAATGCAAGAAATTTTTATCTAAAAAGCAGTACTTTTCGCCTTTTTTAAAAAAAATTTCGATTCTCTGCTTATCACTCCGTATATCTCGTAATCCACCTGCAAATATACGCTGCCGTTTTCGCATTTATAATGTTTATCTCTTTTCCTTATCTCACAGTTTTTGTAAAAGTCGGCTTCGTATATCTTCATCTTCTCCTCAGCCAGCTTTTCAGCCTGCTTTTTGCTGTAAATGACGTTCTCAAAACCGTACTTACTGTAAGTCACGGTTTTCAGCCCCACGGGCGTTTGCTCGTCCATTATGCGCAGTGCGCTGTACTCCTCGTCTTCGGTGTAATTCCCGCGCGGACGGCTGATGAAAAGCGGTATCTCGGCGTCAAACACCCGCAAATATCTCTTCTCGGTCTTTTCGTCAGACACGATCATTTTGCGCTCGGTAAGCGGCTGTTCAAAGGTCACGCTCTCCTTGTAAGTGCCGTATATCTTGCCTATCGAGCGCACATATTTCTCCGTGCTTTCAGTAACCGTCTTGCCGTCTATCTCTTTTGCTTCCTCGCGTATGAGCGTACCGCTTACAAGCTTCTCGCCGCGCAGTACACCGCTTCCGATGGTTTTTACCAGCTCGCCGTTGTAAAGCTCGGCGCTCTCTATCACTGCGTCGTGCGTGGCTATCAAGTCTGATGGCATGCGCTCGGTGTGCTGTTCGGCTTTAGGTATCTCTTCCGTGATGTCTACTATCACGGTGCAGTCGGTAAGCGTTATGCCCGCCCAAGATACGCCTTCCGCACGCTGTTTCAGCATACGCTCTATATTCACGCATTTGATAGATGGAATGTAAGCGCCGACCTTTACGCCGTTTTCGGCAAGCATATGCTTTACCTCACTGCGCATCTGCGGGTCGTCCGTAAGCACCTCTACCGAGATGACGTAGTTCTGCGCCGCGAGCATAAAGCCCGCGCATATCGCCGCGCCTATGGCAATCCCTATCCGCCTTTTCAGCATACGCGGCAGAAGATACGCCGCCCCCGCCGATACCGGTTCGGCTTCCGTATGCGTTTCCGCGCATATCTCTTCAAACAGACGCTTTTGTGTGAAGAATATGTACAGCGACATTTCTCCGCCCTGCGTGGTCACACTGCGCAGTTCTAGCGATTCGCGCTTAGCCGCTTTGAAAAATGCCGATGGCGAGGGACAGACTATTTTATAATAAAGTCTGGCGATATTCATATGCTTTCCTTTCTGCCCCGCTTTTCTATATTTAAAGATTGTATCTTGCCGTTCACCGCCACGCTGCCGTTAGAAAAGCTGCTGAGCGAAAGCTCCGCGCCCCACACGTCTATCAAATACCCCGAAGCTACCACACTGCACCGTATATCGTTGCATTCGTTCACCTGACGGCAGTTTTCGATAAGCACCTCGCTGTTGCCCGAAATAGTTATCATAGAGCGAAGCGACGAAAGGTCTTTTGCCTTGCCAAGATATGAAAAAGATGGGTGTTTCATCTGTACTCCTCCGTTTGTATCAGTCTAAAGCTTGTTCTATATATAATATGCGCGGGCAGGGGAGTATATGAAAAAGAGGGCGGGTATATTGACAGACGGTTATTTTATTGTTATAATTATATGGACAGAATTATAAGGGGTGTTTGAATGAAAAATATTGCTGAGAAAATAAGGAAATATGCTAAGCCTTATCTGCTGCTGATACTGCTCATAGCCGCGCAGCTTATATATACTTCGTTCTGCTTTGTAACCAAAAAGCAGGGCTGCCATTCGGATGAAATATGGAGCTACGGACTTGCGAACAGCTACTATCAGCCGTTCATCTACATGAAAGACGGCGTATTCATCGACGATATGACGGTAGACGACGTTATAAACTACAACGAATGGGAATCTGGCAAGGTATTTAAAGACTACATAACCGTACAGCCCGGCGAGCGCTTTGCCTACGGCTCGGTCTACCATAACCAGACACTGGATCACCACCCGCCGTTGTATTATATGCTTCTGCATACAGTGTGCTCGTTTTTCCCGAACAGCTTTTCACTGTACTACTCTTTTTTCCTAAACTGCATTTTTCTCATAGTAACGCAGGTGTTTCTCTACAAGCTTTCAAAGCTGATACTAAAATCCGATCACGCCGCGCTTCTGCCTTGCATACTCTACGGCGCGGGAACAGGCGCGCTCTCTACATTCGTATTTCTCAGACAATACAGCCTGCTTACAGCCCTCGGCGTGATGTACACCTACTTCTCAGCCAAGCTTTATCTCAGCGAGAATTTTGATCTTAAAAAGCACCTAGCTCCAGTGCTGATAACGTCGTTTCTGATGTTTATGACCCACTACAACAGCATAGCCTACGTCGGGATTTTCACAGCCTGTATGTGCATATATCTGCTCTGCAAAAAGAAGATAAAGAAACTTTTCATATACGGCGGCTCGCAGCTCGCTACGCTGGGACTTTTCTTCGCGGTGTATCCTGCGGGGTGGAAGCAGATAATGGGCAACAAATTCAGCGGTGAAAAGGCATATACATTTTTCGAGCAGATACGCATTTTCACTAAGTATGTCACAAAATATAATCTCGGCTTCGGCGTTTCGGTCTACAAGTCTGCAACATACAGCTACGTTATCGCCGCGCTGGTATTTATACTGATGATAATGCTGCCGCTGTGCTTCCTTTTCAGAAAAGAGAAGTGGTTCATATCGGCGAAAAAAAAGACTTTTTCGGCTTTAAAGAACTCTTTCTTGAATACCAAAAGCTGGCTTAAAAGAGCGAACTATATCCCGTTGTTCGCACTCTGCGCTGTTATTGCGGAAATGTGCACAGCAAATTACACCACGAATGTTCTGACGATGGGCGTATACTCCATGCGATACATCTTCATGACTTTCCCGCTCGCCTGCATGATAGCAGTTGCGATGCTTGAACGCATCATCTCTAAAATACCAAAGATAAAGAAAGCACATTCGGCGGTATGCCTTGCGCTGGTAGCCGCGATAGCCGTGCGCGTAAATTTCGTGACAGACTGCCAGTTTTATTTTGAAATGCCCGGCGGAAAATTTGACGCTGCAAAAGAAACGAGCGGCAAGAATTGCGTTCTGGTAATGGACAGCTTAAACGATACATGGCGGCTCACGAATTTCTCTATGTATCTCTATGACGCGGATAATGTGTTTGTGACCCTAGCTGAAGATCTGCCTGATAATATAGAAAAAATAAACTCACTAGGTGAGAATATAGACTGTATACTAGTGACGAATGACAGCTATGCTTTATCAGACAAGCAGAAAACTGATTTTGAAAAAAATGCTTCTGAGAAAATAAAGTTTAGGGATAGTGACGAAGCTGACGATACACAAAGCAATGTATCAGATGACGGCGCGGAAGAACTTGAAAAGATAATGAATGGTAACTCAAAAAACGATAACATCGAGGAATATACAAAACTTCTAAATTCACTTTTCGGCAGCGAAGAACTGAGCATAAAAGGCGGAATGAACATAAACGGCGGAGAATATTTTCTTCTTGAACACGAATAGTACAACCCTGCAAAACAGTATAATTATCCGAGGTGATTATAATGCTTTGCACGCTTACTGAACTGCGCAATAAAGAAGTTATAGATATGAAAAGCGGGCTTAGGCTGGGGTATGTTGACGATATTCAGATAGATACCGAGAGTGAGAGCGTGGTATCGCTGGTGATATTCGGCCGCGCACGCGCTTTCGGCATAATGGGCAGAGATGACGATATAGTCATAAAATGCTCTGAAATATCACTCATCGGCGAGGATACTATACTTGTAAAAAAGCCGTCTGATACGGTGTATACAAAATCAAGGTCATTTACTGTTGAAAGTTTGTTGAAATAGACGAATAAAAAGTTCTTGCAATCTGCGAGAATATGTGGTATAATATTAAAGCAATTCGCATGAATGGTTTGCGCCGTGGTTCCCGCAGCGCGGGTGAAGGCGCGCTTTTTTCAAAACCATTCAGAGGATACACACATTCGCAAAAGCGGAAATTTAAAAACCAAACAGGAGGTTACTACCATGGCAGTAGTATCAATGAAGCAGCTTCTTGAAGCAGGCGTTCACTTTGGACACCAGACAAGAAGATGGAACCCGAAAATGGCACCTTACATTTTCACCGAAAGAAACGGAATCTACATCATCGATCTTCAGAAGACCGTAAAGAAGCTTGAAGAAGCTTACAATTTTGTACGCGATCTTTCTGCTGACGGCAAGGAAGTTCTTTTTGTCGGCACTAAGAAGCAGGCAGGAGATTCCATTAAGGAAGAGGCTCTCAGAGCTGACGCTCACTATGTAAACGCCAGATGGCTCGGCGGAATGATGACCAACTTCAAGACCATCCAGATGAGAATCAAGAGACTCGAGCAGCTCCACACTATGGAAGAAGACGGCACTTTCAATCTTCTACCTAAGAAGGAAGTTGTTAAGCTGACCCTCGAGATTGAAAAGCTCGAGAAGTTCATGGGCGGTATCAAGAACATGAAGAAGCTCCCCGGCGCTCTCTTCGTAGTAGACCCCCGCAAGGAAAAGATCGCTGTAAGCGAAGCTAAGAAGCTCGGTATCCCCGTAGTAGCTATCGTAGATACCAACTGCGATCCTGACGACGTTGATTACGTTATCCCCGGTAACGATGACGCTATCCGTGCGGTAAAGCTTATCGCCGGTTGCATGGCAGATGCTATCATCGAGGGCAGACAGGGCGCGGACAATGCAGCTGAAGAAGTTGCAGAGGAAGCAGCTGAATAATTCAAGAATTTTATCAGTAGGCAGGCAGCAAAAATCTGTCTGCCTATATTAAAATATTAGGAGGAAATACAGATGGCTGTTACAGTTAAGGACATTAAGGCTCTTATGGAGCTTACAGGCGTTGGCATGATGGACTGCAAGAGAGCGCTTGTTGAAACAGATAACGATCAGGAAAAGGCAATAGAGATCCTTCGTGAAAAGGGACTTGCTACCCAGGCTAAGAAGAGCGGCAGAACTGCTGCCGAGGGTCTGGTAGTTGCTCTCGTAAAGGGCAATGTAGGCGCTCTGGTAGAAGTAAACACCGAGACCGACTTTGCTGCAAACACCGACGATTTCAAGAAGTTTGCAAACGCTGTTGCTGAGACCATCATCGAGGCGAACCCTGCTGACGTTGAAGCCCTTAAGGCTTGCACCATCAGCGGCGGCGACGCTACCGTAGACGCTACTCTTACCGAGCTTGCAGGCATGAAGATCAGAGAGAACATCCAGATCCGCCGCTTTGTAAGACTTGAAGGCGTTCTTGCTTCTTACGTTCACAATGGCGGAAGCATCGGCGTTCTCGTTAAGCTCGACACTGAGCTCGACGCTGACAAGGTAGCTTACATCGGTAAGGACGTTGCAATGCAGTCTGCTGCTCTGAACCCTGCATATATGTGCAGAGAGCAGGTTCCTGCTGAAGTTCTGGAGAACGAGAAGGAGATCATGCTGAAGCAGATGGCTGAAGATCCTAAGATGGCTAAGAAGCCTGAGCAGGTAAAGGTCAAGATCGTAGAGGGCAAGGTCGGAAAATATTATTCCGAGAACTGCCTCCTCGAGCAGGCTTTCGTAAAGGACGACAAGGTTTCCGTACAGGGCTATGTTGACGCTGAGGCTAAGAAGCTTGGCGGCACTATCAGCGTTGTTGACGTTGTACGTTTCGAGCGCGGCGAAGGCATCGAAAAGCAGGATGATAACCTTGCTGACGAAGTTGCTTCCATGATGAAGAAATAATTTTCGCATAAATAAAAGACCGTCCTGCGGGGCGGTCTTTTTTGTGACATAGCATATAAAAACGGGGCTGTAAAAAAAGTCCCCTATTTTTTCTTAAGCAAAATCTAGTAATCTTATTCGTTTTACAATAAATCTAAAAGATCACTCCGGCCGATTGATCTATAATATTTTTCCAGAGAATAATCTTTTCGCATTACACCTTTTACATTAGAAAAATCTATATTAGTGTTTGCATTATTATCAAAAAGTATCTGATTTACAGCTTTTGATGCTTCCGATGCATAAATTAAAATATCATCAGTAATTTCTGCACCGTTTTCTATCATAAATTTTATACATTCACTATTACATTTATTTAATAGGTAACTAAAGGCTGTAGGTAACTCTTTGTTTTTTTCAGTAATATTTTCATAATATATATGCTTACTTGTGAAATTATCGTATTGAGAAACCTGTTCCTTATAATTTGAAACATAGTTACTGTAATCAAAACTATAGCATTTCTGATTGATGTCGGCACCTTTGTCTAACACAAGCTGTATATACTCTATATCATTATGACATATAGCATAGTCAAGATCTGTAATATTCAAAGGTCTGCCTTTTTCATAAAGATATCTTGCTGTTTCAAAATCAATATTCTTAAATGAATAGCATTCAAAAGTATGATTTTTCTCACTCATTAAGTAATCTATAAAATCCAGTTTTCCGTTAAGATAGTAACCGTCCAAATTGTAAATTTCATTCAATTCGGTTATATCTGTTGATTGAGCTTCATATTCATATACTTTTTTAAACAAGTCAAGGTTCCCGTTATATAACGCACTTTCCAATAAAACAGACGCTCCCGGGTTATAAGCATTGTGATTACATAAATAATCAAAAATATCAGAATATCCAAATAAAACAGCTAATTTAAGATAGTTTTCTTGTGAAGGACTTACTTTTTCACTTTGAAGTTTAAAGCCACATTTCTCTATCAAATATTGTATCATATCCAGATTTCCGCACTGTATTATTCGTTCCATATTAACATTATCAATTTGCATTTCTGTTAATCTACATATTGTTTCAAACTCATCCGGCATTCCAAAATATGAAGCATAATCGAATACTAATTCCTTTTCTTTATCTGTTAGAGCTTCACCCTTCTCAATATATTCTATCGTTTTATCCAGATCACCGGATATAGCATATTCCATAGCCTTTGGCATATTTGTTTCTTCACCTTTTTCATGAAGTATATTCATGAGATAATTTGATACTACAGGTGATGCTCCTATATGATGATATCTGAGATCCTCATCTTTGTTTTCGTCTATATTAAATAGGTCTGTGGTTACTGCAGCACCTTTATCAACGAAAAATTTAGCGGTTTTGATACGATTTTCTTCGCTGTCTCCATAGAAATTAGCCATAACTAAATATAATGGAGAATATCCTAAATCATTCTTTACTTCAAGGTCTGCTCCATATTCCACAAGTAGCTCGGTTGCCCAATAAAAATCATTATCACAAGTGGTTATTAACAGATAATCTCCATTGGTTGATTTTACATTTGGATCAGCTCCTGCATCTAGCATAGCTCTCGAAAAAGTAATATTTTCATAATCTGTAGCACGACCACCATTGTTAAATAAAGCCTTGGCCAATGATGAGCCCTGTTCACATTTATTGATATCGTAATCCGGATACTCCTTTATTACTTCATTAAGTAATTCTACATTTTTGTTTTCCAATGCTATTTGAAATATCTTACTTGCATCCGAGAAACCTGATATTTCCTTCACTTTATCTTTCAAGCTACAGGAAACAAGAGAAAATAATATAATTCCTGAAAGGAAAAGAGATACCATTCTTTTTATATTTTTCATGAAGATTCCTCCTTAAAATTGAGGAGTTGGCTGGGTAGGGTGGTGGGTTGTTGGGCGGGGACGGATCAAACAAATTGAGCCGACGTATTTTTTATTTATTGAGTATCCAGACCTGAGTAGAATTGCCCGGATCGAAGTCCGCAACAGTCAGCCCGCCCGTTTTTCCGCAGGCGAGAACTTTTGCAAAGCTGCTCGCTTCGGTAGTGATGCGGTATCTGTTCTTGCCCAGCGCCGCGGCTCTGAACTGCGCTCCCGCGGTGTCGCCCTTGGGATAATCGAAGCCTTTAAGCTTAGCCGAAACGTATCCGCCGTCCGCCGCTTTGAGCGCAAATGTGCCGTTGTCAGACATAATGAGGTTGAGTTTCTGCTCTTTATCCTTATCGGCTTTTTCAAGCGCAACGCCTTTCGCAGTGACCGTTAGCAGTTCGCCGCTGGCTTCGTTCTTGAAGGTGTACATCTTTCCATCGAGCAGATAGTTGCCGTTTTCCGCCTTGCAGTCATCAAAAAATTTCATCAGCAGAGCCATAACGTTCTGAGTTGCGATCGGCACCATGCTCTTAACTGCGTTGTCAAAAGCGATCGGGTCGAGATTTGAGATAGGTTCGGCGTGCTTGTTGGAAACTGCGCAAAGCTTGTTAGCTGCGTTCTCAAAGCTATCGCCCGAATAAGTTTTCAGAAGGCGCTTGTCAAATTTCTCAGCAGGGAAGTTGCGGGAAATGTTGTTGGCGTGCTTTTCAAAAGCGTTGTGAGCATTGCCGGGCTTATCGAAATAGCGCATATTCGCCGTGTGAACTGGACAGCAAATGTCCTCGATGAAGTGCGCCGCACGTCCAAGGCAATACATAGCTTCGCTGACTTTGCCGTTTTTGTAAAGATTGAGCGCGCAGGTGTAATTCTCCTCAAGCATAGAGCGTGCGCTCTTTGAATAATCACCCAAGCGGTTCTGATAATAGCCCGCCTGCTGCGGAAGCGCCTTGCCCTTTGCGTTTGCGCAGGAATAATAATGCGCGCCTGCACCCTTGTCGGGGTCGCCCTCTTTATCGGGCGCAGAACAGCCATTTAAAAGCTCAGTGTGATAATTTTTATAAAATGCCGCTACCTTAGGCTTGTTTTCTTTTTCGAGCAGCTCAAACGCGCCCTCGGTGATAGCCTCGTGCGTGCGAGTGAACCATGCGTGTGCGCGAATTGGTTTGGCTTTTTTCAGCATAAGACAAATTCCGATAGCGGCGGCGATAGATAAATATCCTTTCATGACAGATCTCCCTAAATTCCATAATAAAAAACAAAGGCAGGGGATGATCCTGCCATTAGTTATTATATCACATTCTGCGCGAAATGTCAATGCTTTTTACGTTTCTTATTTTTCTTTCGTACCGAAAAGCCGAAATTTCCCAAGCGTTTGCCGAGAGCGAAGTAATCGCCGTGTGCGTAGGCGAGAAGTCCCGATTTCTCCAGCGCGAGCCTGCCTTTTTCATCGAGCAGTTCTTTCGCAGCGTCGATCTTTAGAATATCGGCAACGAAAACATCGTGCGTGCCGAGCGAGATCTTATCGCGCACTTTGCACTCGATATTCACGGGGCACTCGGCGATTATCGGTGCGGAAACAGCCGCGGCTTTTTCGCGCGTAAGCCCCGTCAGCTCAAATTTATCCACATTTCGGCCCGACTTCACGCCGCAGAGGTCTACCGCTTTTACAAGCTGTTCAGTAGCGAGGTTTATGACAAATTCTCCCGTTTCGCTTATAAGCCCGTAAGAATACCGCTCGGGGCGCACCGAAATGTACGTTACGGGCGGCTGTGTGCAGAGTATGCCTGTCCACGCGACGGTAAAGACGTTCGGCTTTTCCTCTGTGCCGCAGGTGACGAGCGTCGGCGGCAGGGGAGAGGTTATAACGCTGCCTTTCCAGACCTCTTTTGTGTATTTATCAAAGGGCATTACAAGTCCTCGCTTTCAAGTTTTTCACATATCGCGTCGTAATATTTGTAGAGCTTCTGCGTGTTATTCTCTAAAAAATAGTAGTGGCTGATGTACGGTATCAGCAGACAGAGCAAAAGAAGCGCGAGCGGTATCAGCAGCACCGTTTCGGTCACAACTATTATAAGAAAAGTCGCAACTGTGCAGAGCGCAAAGAGTATCATTACGAAGAGGTGAACAAATCTCTCATGCTGAAAATACCGCGTTTTTTCTTTATGTATCTTCATAAGTCTGGCAAAATCAGTGTTCGGGTCTGCCATAGACTTATCGAGAAACGCAAGGTATTCAAGAAAATATTTTTTCATTTCGGGTAATCTCCTAAGCTTAGTCAAGGTCGAAATCTATCGCTTTTTCTATGGTCAGATTTTCAAGCATATCGTCATTGAACTCTCGTTCTTTCTGATCTTTGATGTTTTTAGCAATAGTGGAATCAAGCAGTCCGCCGAGCTTTTGGTAATTGTCGTAGCATCTTCTGAAATATCCGCGCGCCAGTTCGGGGTGCTTTTTTTTCTTTCGGCTGTCGTCAAAAAATATCGCAAGGCCTGCCGCCAGACCCAAGCCTATCATAACCTTTTCGGGCTTACTGCTAAGCTGAAACGAAGCTTTTTTCTCGGTCTGCGCCGTAGAATTATTGCTTTCATCGCCGCTTTCGGCACGCGACTTTTTTATCATTTTTACGATACTGTTTATCTGCGCCTTATCCATTTTCTCACTTCCTATATTGAATAATAGCTGTTTATATTATACAATATTTTGCGCGGAATTGCAAGTATAACGCCGAAAAAAACTGAAATTACATATTTTGTACATATAAATGCGATATATTATTAAGAAAATGTAAATTATGCAACTTACTATTGACTTGAAGTCTGCTTCATGTGTTATAATTAGTTATAACGAATAAAAAAGGAGAATCAGTTTCCATGAATACTCAGATAAATTCACTGATCGAGAACATCGAAAAAATAATCGTCGGCAAGCGCGATTCGATAATCAAGGTCGTTTGCGCTGTTCTTGCCGAGGGTCATATACTTATCGAGGACGTGCCCGGCGTCGGAAAAACGCGCTTGGTATCCGCGTTGGCGAACTCTGTTGACGGAAAATTCAACCGCATACAGCTCACGCCCGACATCATGCCCTCTGACATCGTGGGCTTTTCGATGATAGACCCGCAGACGCGCCAGATGGAGTACAAGCAGGGCGCGGCTATGTGCAACTTTCTGCTCGCCGACGAGATAAACCGTGCTTCCCCTAAGGCGCAGTCCTCGCTGCTGGAGGTCATGGAAGAGCACCAGGTCTCGCTCGACGGAAAGACCATGCAGTTACCGTCGCCATTTATGGTACTTGCCACGCAGAACCCCGTTGAAACTTACGGAACGTATCATCTTCCCGAGGCGCAGATGGACAGATTTCTTATGAAAATTTCCATGGGCTACCCCTCTGCCGAAGAAGAGCTGGACATAATCACCCGCTCAGAGCAGCCTGCGTTTACTGAAAAGCTCAGCGCAGTAATGTCTGTCGAGGACGTGAACGCGCACATCGCGGCTGTAAAGCAGGTGAGATGCACCGAAAATATCAAGAAATATATAGTTGACCTGCTAAACGCAAGCCGCAGCTCTGAATTTATAAAACTCGGCGCTTCTCCGCGCGCGGGTATAGCCCTTTTAAAGGCTTCAAAGGCGTACGCCTATATCAACGGCAGGGATTATGTTGTGCCTGACGACGTGCGCGCTATGACATCATGTGTGCTTTCACACAGACTTATGCTCTCGCCAAAGGGAAAATCGGTATACGGCGGCGACCCCGCCGCGGCTATGGAGCAGGCGGCTTCTACCGTGGCAGTTCCGATAGAATAAGGAGCGCCGTATGAAAACAGTAAAAAATCTGCTGGGGTACATCGGCTGTATCTGCATAACGGTGATGGTCGCGTACTTTATAGACGGCACGGCGGGCATAATACTCACCGCCACGATGATATGCGCTTTTGTTATCTCGCTCGCCGTTACGCTGGTAGTGCGCAGGTTTCTCAAAGTTGAGATCTCGCTGAGCCGCGACCTGCTCGGCAAGGGCGACATTTTTTTGCTTAATGTAAACATCAGCAAAAACATTATTATTCCTGCGCCGGTCGTTAAGATAAAAGCTGACTGCACGCCGCACCTCAAATTCGAGGGCGAAAGCGTATACAGCGGCTCGGTGGCGGGCAAAGAGGTAACGACTATCCCTATCTCTATGAAAGCCGTGCACTCGGGCGCGGCGGAGGTCAGCCTTACAAACGTGCGGCTGTCTGATTTTTTGGGGATACTCTCATTTTCTTTGCCGTTTGCAACGGCAAACGCCGACCTGCTAAAGGCGAAAGTTTCGGTATATCCGAACATTCCCGACACGGGTATGCAGCCCGAGCTTTTGAAAACAGTTTCACAGTTCGCCGCCGATGACGACGATGAAGAGGAAGAATCGGACGAAATAGCGGTAGGCGCTACGGGCGTTCCGGGCTATGAGCACCGCCAGTATTACCCCGGCGACCCTATCAAAAAGATAAACTGGAAGCTTTCTTCCAAGCGAGATATTTACATGGTGCGCCTTGACGAAAAGGTCAGCGCGGCGGGTCAGCTTTTCTTTCTCGACTGTCCGCAGATCGAGGAGAGCGAGTATGTGCTAACGGTGCGCGATAACGTCATAGAGGGCGCGCTCGCGATGATGTCGATGCTTGTGCGCGACGGCAGGGAAGCTAGCTTTTTTCGTTACAGCGGCGGAATGTGGCTGAGAACGGACATTCACACCATGGCGGACGTTTACACTTTGCAGGAGAGCTTTTCCGACTACACTCCGCACACACCGCCGCAGACTGTGCCGCCCGAGATAGCAAGTTCGGGCAAAACGCCTATCTGCTTCACGGCGGCTTGCGCAGACAACTACGCCTCGGCTTCCGACATAACTGCGCATTTTCCGAACGCTATGCTTATCTCGGCGGAATGCGCCGAGCTTATAGATATATCATCAAATATATGGATAATAAATTCTGAATTTGAATTAAAGCAAAAGAAACATTGATCGGTGAAAATAATGACTATAAAACGTAATGATTTACTCACAAAATTAACAGAATACATCTGTCCTGCGCTGTTGGGTGCCACCGTATGTTTCGCCGTAGTTTACGCGCTGTACAGACCGCTGGCGCTGCTTTATTCTGTGATATTCTTAGTCGCCGAATACGCGCTTTTCAGCCTGTTTGACCGAATCAAAAAGATAAAGACAGCGGGCGGGCTGATCTACTTTTTCATGCTGGTAGTCTTTGGCGTTATCTCTATGGCACTGATGGGTGCGGGCTATCAGAACGGCTACGGCTCGATAATAACATGGTTTTACGGCGAGGACGGCAACTATTCTTACAGCCCGTTTTACCTGAACAGCGTATTTCTGCTCGGCGGTTTTTTTGTAATATCCATACTTTACTACTTCACTCGCGTGCGCTACCGAAGTCTTGGCGTAATGCTATGCATACTATTTCCATTTGTGATATATGCAAAGCGCGCTGAGGAAATACCCGAAGCGCTCGTTACCATCATCATAACGCTCTACCTTGCCGTTATGGTGCACAACCGCAGGATAGACCCCGCTCAGCCGCGCGAAAAGGCGGGCAAGGTAGTCGTAAACCGCTCGTACATCATCTCGATGGCGCTTTTTATATCGCTGACGGGCGCTGTTACCATGCTGATAAACAAGCCAGACTATCAGTCGAAATTGGAGCGCAACTCAAATTATTTTGATTACGTTCCCGCAAACGCGACGGGCGCGGGCAACGGCGAGAGCGTTTCAAACTCATCTTCAAAGCGCTACGGCGGCAACGGATATACGGGCGACCCGCTTTTCTATTTCCAAACTGACGGCGATAAGGACATATATTATCTGCGGCGGCAGGCATATGATTATTTTGACGGCGACGTTTGGCAGATGGACACCGATGATCTTTACGGTATGCCGTATTATCAGAGCACGCCCGAGTATATGACGGACGACATATTGGCGCAAATGAAGAAGTATAAGGACAGCGGCGTTGATCTGAACGGTGCAGACCCCGAAACTGCGCTTGCGCCGAGGGTGAACGGCAGCATTACGGACGATGGGTTCAACCCGATATATCTGCCATCGCCGCTCAACACTATCGCCGACGAATCCTCAGGTACTGAGCGCGGATATGTTAAATACAGCCACGGTGAGATCTATCGAAATATGAACCGCCGAGAAAACTCGCAGGGTATAGATGAAAATTTTGTTTTCCTTGAGCAGTCTGATTCTCTTTATCTTTATGCCCAGCAGCTAGATATGGATAGGTCTGACTTGGAGCAGCTTATATGGGACAGCGACGTTTACGATGCAAATTTCCTCAATGATTATTACAATTCGTCAAGGTATATTTCAATGGATAATGATATTGTGGATAGTAAAGTAGCTGACCTTGCTAACGAGATAACTGAGGGGCTTCACGGAGATATGGCAAAAGCAGAGGCGCTTGAAAGCTATTTTGAGAACAACGGCTTTGTTTACGACATAGATTACGTTCCCGATGATGAGTCGATAGAATATTTTCTGTTTGATAGCAAAACTGGCGTATGCTCCAGCTACGCTACAGCTATGACGCTCATGGCGCGCGCCGTGGGTCTGCCTGCGCGGTATGTAGAGGGCTACGCTGCGTTTGAAAAGACGGGCGACAGATATGTTATCCGCGATTCGTATGCGCACGCTTTTGTAGAGGTATACATCTCGGGCGTGGGCTGGCTGACGTTCGACCCCACCGTTTCCGACTACCGCAATATTCAGCAGGACAATGGCTTCGACACCGCGGCATTCGTGAGCATACTTGGCAGGTCGCTGATACTTATCGCGGTCGTATTCGTAGTGATCTTCATAGTTCTGCTTGACAGGATAGTTGAGCGCTTCTTCCGCATTCGTCTGCATTTCAAATCGCCCGACAAGCAAACGCTGGCGCTTTACGCGAATGTGATGAAGCTAGTAAACTTCTCATCTCAGCAAAATTACTCTTCGTACACGCCGGAAATGCTGAGCGAATACATCTCGCAAAACCGCGGAGTTTCGCTGGATAAGCTGTTTGCGCTGTTTGAAAAGACCTGTTACGGCGGATATTTGCCTAACAAAGCTGAGTTTGATGAGGCGTATGACGAATACAAAAAGAGCTACAAATTCCTAAGAAAACAACCTAAGAGCAAGAAATAAAAAAAGCTTGTAGTCCAATAAAACGGACTGCAAGCTTTTGCTTTATATACGGTTTTGTATCAAACTTCCGCGAGCATATCGCCCATCTCGAAAAGACCGTGCTCCTTATTTTTGAGGAAAACTGCGGCGTTTACAGAACCTACTGCGAAAACACTCTTTGAGTGAGCCTCATGCTTGAGGGAGATGACTTCATCTCTGCCGGCAAAGATTATCTCGTGCTCGCCGACGATCGTGCCGCCGCGTACCGAGTGCATACCTATCTCGGTCTTGCTTCTCTTTGCGCGTACCGAGTGACGATCGTAAACGTACTCGCATTTCTGCTCGAGCACTTCGTTGATAGCGTTGCCGAGCATGATAGCTGTGCCGCTGGGGGCGTCGATCTTCTGATTATGATGTTTCTCGATTATCTCAATATCGAACTGACCTTCGAGAACAGCCGCCGCCTTTTTAGCAAGTTCAGCAAGAAGATTGATGCCGAGCGACATATTGAACGTAAAGAATACGGGTATCAACTCAGCCGCTTTCTTTATTTTAGCTATCTGCTCTTCGCTGTAACCCGTGGTCGCGATAACTATGGGCACGCCGTTGGTCTGGCAGTAATCAAGCAGACCATCAAGAGTAGATGGGTGCGAAAAGTCGATTATAACTTCGGGCTTTACGGGAAGCTCGGCCGCTGTGGCTACGATAGGGAAGTCAGCGCCACTGTCAGCGACTTTATCTATACCGCCGACTACCTTGCAGTCATCTCTGCCGGTGATTATATCAGCGATGACCTTGCCCATTTTTCCAGAAGCTCCGCATATTGCGATGTTTGTCATGATATTAACTTCCTTTCAAAAAAGGCGGATGTTTTTATCCGCCTTTATCTTTTTTACTTGATGCTGTTTACCAGTCCGAGCTTTTCCATTTCTGCTTTCAGTTTTGCGGCGGCTTCATCGCTCATATCGCAAAGGGGCAGACGGCAGGAGCCGGCCTTGAAGCCCATGTAATTAAGCGCCTGCTTTACAGGAATGGGGTTTACGTCGCTGAAAAGCGCGTTTGCAAAAGGCAGGGTCTTCATAGCTATCTCGCGTGCTTCGGAGTACTTTTCTTCCATACAAAGCGCGCAGATCTCATGTGTTTCCTTAGGACAGCAGTTAGAGAGGACGGAGATAACGCCTTTGCCGCCAAGCGACATTATCGGAATAATCTGATCATCGTTGCCCGAGTAAATATCCAGCGCGTCGCCGCAAGCTTGCTTGATCTTAGCTACCTGGCTGATATTGCCGGAAGCTTCCTTTACTGCCACGATGTTGTCCAGCTTAGAAAGCTCCTTCATAGTTTCAACGGCAATGTTCACGCCTGTTCTCGAAGGAACGTTGTAAAGGATTATCGGCAGGTCAACAGCCTCAGCAACAGCGGTAAAGTGCTTGATAAGACCCTTCTGCGAAGCCTTGTTGTAGTAAGGGGTAACGCAAAGCAGAGCGTCAGCTCCAAGCTTTTCAGCTTCCTTAGAAAGATTTACAGCGTAGCTTGTGTGATTAGAACCGGTGCCCGCGATAACAGGGATCCTGCCCGCAGTCTTTTCTACCGCGTACTTTATGCAGGCAACGTGCTCTTCGTCGGTCATGGTAGCGCTTTCGCCGGTAGTACCGCAGATGATGATAGCGTCTGTGCCGTTTTCAATATTAAACTCTATAAGTCTGCCGAGCTCGTCGAAATTGATCTCTCCGCTCTCGGTCATAGGTGTGGCGATAGCTACGCCAGCGCCTGTAAAAATAGTCTTTTTCATCAGACTCCGACTCCTTTCAAGTCAAAGGTCAAAAATCTTTTCTTTCAATAGTATATGTATCCCAGACCTGTTCTGTCCGTGCGCCGATGCGTTCGTAAAAGCGTTTCCCGCTCTCGTTGAACTTAGCACATTTCCACTCTATCGACTCGCAGTAATTTTCTTTAGCTATGTTTTTCAGCAGATCAAACATCTTGGTGCCAAGTCCGTGTCCGCGAAATTCGCTGCGGGTGTACAGATCTTCAAGATAAAGAATCTTTCTGCCTGTAAAGGTCGTGTACTTATAAAAGAAATTTATGTGCGCAGCAGGCTTGCCATCAACGTAGGCGATATAGCTGTGAACAGCGCCGCTCAGTACAAGCTCAGTCAGCCGCTGCTCGGTAAGAGTAAAAATATCGCTCATATCGTGGTAATCTATAAGCTCTTTCGTCATCTGAAAAAGCTCGGGGCACTCCGCCGCGCCGCATTTTTTTATTTCAATGCTCATTTTTAATCAAAATAACCCTTTGCAGCAAGCAGCTCTGCAAGCAGAACAGCTCCGCCGGCAGCTCCTCTCAGAGTATTGTGAGAGAGGCAAACGAACTTGTAATCATACTGAGTATCCTCGCGCAGACGACCGATAGATACTGCCATGCCGCCTTCAAGGTTTCTGTCGAGCTTAGGCTGCGGACGATTGTCCTCCTCAAAATAGTGCAGGAACTGCTTAGGAGCGGATGGAAGCTCAAGCTCCTGAGGAACGCCTTTGAAATTAGCCCATGCTTCAAGCATCTGCTCCTTAGTAGGCTTCTTCTCGAAAGAAGCAAATACAGCAGCAGTGTGACCGTCGGAAACAGGTACTCTCAGGCACTGAGCGGTGATGTTAGGAGTGGTAGCGGGAACTATCTTGTCGCCCTCGATCTTGCCCCAGATCTTAAGAGGCTCCTGCTCGGACTTTTCTTCTTCGCCGCCGATGAAGGGGATAACGTTGTCGAGTATCTCGGGCATAGTCTCAAAAGTCTTACCGGCACCGGAAATAGCCTGATAGGTGCAGGTAAGGGCCTTAGTGACCTTGAATTCGTCCATGAGCGC
This sequence comes from Ruminococcus sp. 210702-SL.1.03, assembly GCF_020559915.1. GTDB lineage: Bacteria > Bacillota > Clostridia > Oscillospirales > Ruminococcaceae > YE71. The sequence goes on along the minus strand of NZ_JAJCLZ010000013.1, from coordinate 49,738 downwards.
TGTGAGAGCAGGAACGTAGCTCTGGAGCGAGCAATTAGACTTAACAGCGATAAATCCGCGTTTTGTGCCAAGACGCTTTCTCTGCGCAGGGATTATCTCGATATGCTCAGGGTTGATCTCGGGGATCACCATAGGAACATCGGGAGTATGTCTGTGAGCGGAGTTATTGGAAACCACTGGGCACTCAGCCTTAGCGTACTTTTCTTCCAGAGCCTTGATCTCGTCTTTCTTCATATTTACAGCGCAGAATACGAAATCTACCATAGAAGCTATCTTCTCTATATCTTTTTCAGCGTCGAGAACAGTCAGCTCGCCGATGGCTTCAGGGATAGGCTGAGTCATAGCCCACTTGCTGCCGATAGCGTCTTTAAGCTTTTTGCCTGCCGAGCGGGAGGAAGCCGCAACGCAAACAACGTTGAACCAAGGGTGTTCGCTGAGCAGCAGAGAAAATCTCTGACCGACCATGCCCGTAGCGCCGATGATACCTACATTAAATTTCTTCATCAAAAAAACTCCTTTTCATTTGCTTTTGCACGGCACGCATATCGTGTGTGTCAAAATTATGTACAAAGCATAAAAAATATTGAAACAATAAAAAAACCGGTTGAAAACCCGGCCATCATACAATATAATAAGAATGTTGACATAAATAATGCCGATAGCACTCCACCATAAAGTAATGATGACAACTGCATATCTCTTAGACCTGCAGTCAGCCATGCGCCCCTTACGCACGCTTCGGCGGTTTAGCCTTTCGCTGACAGCAGCCGCGGCGCTTGGGGAAACACCGTTTAAGATAAAAACACTTTGCTGTCAGGTACTATTCATTACCGCACCTCTATCTGTTCTGTTTAATAATAACAGATATTTGACGCGTTGTCAATAGCCAAAAGCGAAAAAGTTTTAATTTTTTGTAAATTGAGCGCTGTATATACATATAATAAGGAGAATAAAGATGCTTGATGTAAAAAACATGACAAAATCTGATTTCTGGTACGACCTGCCGAAAGAGCTTATAGCTCAGCACCCGATAGAGCCGAGAAATGCTTCACGCATGATGAAGATCGACCGCAAAACAGGGGAGTGCGTTCACTCGCATTTCTACGACCTCTGCGATTTTTTGCAGGAGGGCGATCTGCTGGTGCTGAACGATTCGCGCGTACTGCCTGCCCGTATTTACGGCAAGCGTGCTGATACGGGAAGCTTTATAGAGTTTCTGCTGCTGGAACAGCGCGGAAATGAAGAGTGGGAAATACTCTGCCGCCCCGGAAAGAAGGCGAAAGTCGGCGCGAAGTTCGTATTCGGCGAGGGCAAGCTCACAGCTGAAATAACAGACGTTCTGGAAGACGGCAACCGCGTTGCAAAATTCACTGTTTTGGAGGGCAACATTTACAGCGTTCTCGACGAGATAGGTCAGATGCCGCTGCCGCCGTACATCACTGAAAAGCTTGAAGATAAAGAACGTTATCAGACTGTATATTCGCACGAGATAGGCTCTTCCGCAGCGCCTACGGCGGGTCTGCATTTTACAAAGGAAATGCTAGCGGATATTCAAAAGCGTGGTATAAACATCGCCTACGTTACACTTCATGTTGGTCTTGGCACGTTCCGACCTGTAAAAGAGGACAGAGTGCTCGACCACAAGATGCACAGCGAGCATTACGAGATACCAGAAGAAACGGCTAAAATGATAAACGAAACCAAAGCATGCGGCGGACGAGTTATCGCGGTCGGCACTACAAGCTGCCGAACCCTTGAAGCCGCGGCGCAAAAGTACGGCAAGATAATCTCATGCGAGGGCAGGACAGAGATATTCATTTACCCCGGATTTGAATTTAAAGTGCTCGACGGACTTATAACCAATTTCCATCTGCCTGAAAGCACGCTCATAATGCTGGTATCAGCATTTCTTGGGTATGAGAATACTATGAACGCTTACAAGATCGCGGTGGAAGAGAAATACCGCTTCTTTTCGTTTGGTGACTGTATGTTTATATCATAAGCCGCGAATTGATGAAATGATTTACAATATTTTTGCTAAAACTTATGCACCAGTTATTAAACTGTGTCTAAAAAAGCTTTGACAAAACCCTGTATTTATGATAAAATTATTTAGAATTTAATTCTGATCGTAAATACAGAGTTTTTCTTTTTTTGAAACGAGGTAGTTTCGTGGAGATCATTGAATGCTGCACCTGCGGCAGCGAAAGCAAGAAACTGGCTTACAGATTTTCTGTTGACATTGATAAAACAGCTGAATATTACGCTGCTGAGCACAAGATACTTTCGCCCTGTATAAAAATTATACGACCTGCGCTGGCGGAAAGTTACCCGAAGCTGTGCGAATTTCTGCGGCAGTTCGGCATAACGCCCGAAAATCCTTCGTCATGCTCGGCTGCTAGGTTTACCGATGGGCGAAATAAGATAAGGTGCAGTATGTACTATCCCGTATTCGGCAAGATAGAACACTTCGGTAAGATGCTTGAGATCGAGGATACCATAATAGAGGGGCAAAAGCGCAGAAAACCGCCAGAGGGCTACCCGCTGCGCGAAAAGACTTTCGGCATATGGGTCTGCAACACTGTTTTCGACTGGCAGCTGGATACGCCGCTGAGCGAGATATATCCCGAGCAGGAAGAGCAGACTTTTGGTCAATGGCTGAAAGCCGCCGCAAAGAAAAAAGACCTCGAAAACAAAGCTTAGGATACAACAACTATCAAGGAGAAATTTGCTTTAATATGTTTAAATTGATAAAACAAGAGGGAAACGCCAGAAGAGGTGAGCTTACCACCGTTCACGGCACTATACAAACGCCTGTTTTCATGAACGTGGGCACGTCTGCCGCGATAAAAGGCGGCATTTCCTCGGTAGACCTTGCCGACCAGCTCAAATGCCAGGTAGAACTCTGCAATACCTACCACTTGCACGTTCGTCCCGGCGACGATATAATCTACAAAATGGGCGGTCTGCACAAATTCATGAACTGGCACAAGCCTATTCTTACAGACAGCGGCGGATTTCAGGTTTTTTCGCTTGCTAAACTGCGTAAAATAAAAGAAGAGGGCGTTTATTTCAATTCGCACGTTGACGGGAAACGCATTTTCATGGGGCCGGAAGAGAGCATGCGTATACAATCGCACCTCGCTTCCACCATCGCGATGGCTTTCGACGAGTGCGTAGAGAACCCTGCGGAGCATGCTTATTCCAAAGCTTCCTGTGAGCGCACTGTACGCTGGCTGGAGCGCTGCGTGGCAGAGCAAAAGCGCCTTAATTTACTTGAAGATACCATAAATAAAGATCAGATGCTTTTCGGCATAAATCAGGGCTGTACATATGACGATCTGCGCATAGAACACATGAAGCGCATACGCGAGATAGAGTACTGCTCAGGCTTTGCGATAGGCGGACTTGCCGTAGGAGAGCCTACCGAGGTGATGTACCACGTCATCGAGCAGGTAGAGCCTTTTATGCCTAAGGACAAGCCGCGCTACCTTATGGGAGTCGGCACACCATCGAACATTATCGAAGGGGTTTACCGCGGAGTGGATTTCTTCGACTGCGTAATGCCCAGCAGAAACGCACGTCACGCTACGATATTCACATGGAACGGCATAATGCACGCGCACAATAAACGTTATGAGCTTGATGACCGTCCGCTGGATACCGAATGCGACTGCCCGACTTGCCGCAATTTCTCGAGAGCGTATATACGCCATCTTTTCAAATCGAACGAGCAGCTCGCGGGCAGACTTGCAGTACAGCACAACCTGTATTTCTATAATACGCTGATGGAGAAGATACGTGAAGCGCTCGACGAGGGCAGATACGAGGAATTCAGAAACACATATTCTTCACGCCTTGCTTCAAAACTCGAAGATTGATAAATTATAATAAGAAGATGATAATATGCTAAAACTGGTGATATTTGACCTTGACGGTACACTGGTAAATTCCATAACCGACCTAGCCGACGCTACTAACCGTGCGCTTGAGGAAAACGGATACCCGACCCACCCGCTGGATAATTACAGATATTACGTCGGAAACGGCACGCGAAAGCTTATAGAAAGAGCTATGCCGCAGGGCACTGACCCGCAGGAATTGGAAAGGATACATGCTATTTTTTCCGACTACTACCGCAGCGGCTGTCTTAATAAAACAAAGCCTTATGACGGCATAACCAAGGTAATTACCGACCTGCATTCGCTGGGGCTGAAATGCGCGGTAGCCTCAAACAAGCCCGACGCTTTTTCTAAGCAGATAGTTTCGGCATTTTTTGACGAAAGCTGTTTCGAGCTTGTTCGCGGAAAACTTGACGGAATGAAAGCCAAGCCAGCGCCGGACATCGTAAACGACATAATGCAGAAGCTCGACGTTGTGCCCGAGGAAACTGTAATGATCGGCGATTCTGACGTTGACATTATCACGGCTGAGAACGCGGGTATGCGCTCGATCGGCTGTGTATGGGGATTTCGCGGCAGGGAAGAGCTGGAGCGCGCAGGAGCTGTATACATAGCGGAAAGTCCCGCTGACATAGAGAAAATTTGCAGAGAAATTTGATTCTCGGCAGGAGGATATTTTAATGAAAGATTTTTACAAAAGGTTCGTGAAAGAAGAGCTTGATGACGAAGGCAGACTTTTGAGCTTCGAGCTTGATCTGAAAGATAATTTCAACTTCTCTTACGACGTAGTTGACGAGCTTGCAAGACTTCAGCCCGACAAAACGGCTATACTTTGGGTAAACGAAGCCGGCGAGGAGCACCGCTTCACCTATCGTGATTTGAAAGAGCAGAGCAGCCGCGTTGCGAACATGATGCTTGCACACGGCGTTAAGAAGGGCGATTTCGTAATGGCTGTACTGAAAAGGCATTATGAATTTTGGTTCTTGGCGTATGGACTTATGAAGATCGGCGCTATTCTCGTTCCCGCCACAAACCAGCTCATGAAAAAGGACTACACCTACCGTTTCAAGGCGGCTGACATAAAGTATATAGTCGCTACCGCTGAGAACAACGTCCCTGACCATATCGAGCAGGCGCTGGAAGAGTACGACGGAATGAAAGAGAAGTTCATCACTCACGGCAGCCGCGATGGTTGGACAGACTTTCTGCCCGAGATTGCAAAATATTCTCCTGAATTTGAAAGAGTGGAAACGCACGTTGACGAGCCTATGCTGATGTATTTCAGCTCGGGCACTACGGGCTATCCTAAGATGGTACTGCACCGCTACTCGATAGCCGCAGCGCATATCATCACCGGCAAGCACTGGCATCACCTTGACGAAAACTCGCTGCACCTTACCGTTTCTGAAACGGGCTGGGCTAAGTGCGCATGGGGCAAGATGTTCGGCCAGTTCATAGCGGGAGCTACCACATTTATCTACGATTTCGACCGCTTTAACCCCTCGGCACTGCTGAAAGTTATTCAGGATTACAAGCTGACATCTTTCTGCGCACCGCCTACCATGTACCGTTTCTTTATCAAAGAGGGCATAGAGAATTATGATCTTTCGTCGCTGAAATACAGCTGTATCGCGGGCGAAGCGCTCAATCCCGAGGTATTCAACAAGTGGTATGAGTACACGGGACTGAAACTTATGGAGGGCTTTGGACAGACCGAATCGGCCGTTATAGTCGGCAATCTGTACGGCATGGAGCCTAAGCCGGGCTCTATGGGCAAGCCTACTCCGCTTTACAAGGTCGGCATCGTGAACGAAGACGGCAAACCTGTGAAGCAGGGCGAAACGGGCGAGATAGTGATCTACGGCGAACGCGGCAAGCACCCTGCGCTTTTCAAAGAGTACTACCGAAATCCTGCTGAAAACGACCGCGCGTGGAGATACGGCTTCTACCACACGGGCGACACCGCATATATGGATGAGGACGGTTACTACTGGTACGTCGGCAGAACTGACGATCTTATCAAAGCTTCGGGATACCGCATTGGGCCTTTCGAAATCGAAAGCATATTGATGGAGCACCCGAGCGTACTGGAGTGCGCAATAACTGCGGCGAACGACCCTATCCGCGGCAAAGTGGTAAAGGCGACGATCGTTCTTACAAAGAATTACAAGCCGTCTGACGAGCTTGCGAAAGAGCTTCAGAACTATGTAAAGAGATCTACCGCGCCGTACAAGTACCCGAGAATAGTGGAATTTGTAGACGAACTGCCTAAGACTATAAGCGGAAAGATCAAACGCGGCGAGATCAGAAAAAACGATTCTAAGAAAAACTGATCGAAAAGAAAATTGTTTTATACGAAAACCTACCAATGCAGAAAAATATGGTGGGTTTTCTTTTTTTACAGTGTGTAGATCGTTTTGCTCATGAAAACAATGTAAACAAGCAGCCTATGTTTAATATTTGAACATATATTTTTCACTATGCACAAATCGAAAACGCTTTTTTAGACACATCTTACAAAAAGCGCTGAGTTATTTTGTTTTTTATGTGTATTGACAACGATTACAATATGTTTTATAATTTATGTATGGTTTATTGTACATGAAACTGTGTTATTCAGTTTTACCATAACGTATTTTTTAGAGAAAGGATCCATTCTTATGAAATTTAGAAAGATAGCCGCCCTCACAGCGGCTTTAATGTGCGTATGCAGTGCCGCAGGCTGCGGAGGTTCTTCAAAAAATGATTCGGCAGTTACTACTGTAAAAAAAGTAGCGGTAAATGACACTGATCTTATCGAAGATATTCCTGAGGACGCCGACCACGAGATACTTTGGATGGGTACATACGACCTCAATCCCCAAGAGGGGCAGGACAAGAGCGTAGAGATGACCCTTTTCAACAACAAGGGAGGCAAGGTAAAATACAGCCAGGTTATCGACAGCGAAAAGTTTGACAAGCTTGCTGCTGCTATCATGTCTAAGAAAGACGTGCCTGACATATTTAAGTATGAGTGGCTCGCTTTTCCCTGTCAGATAGTTAAGGATATGTACCAGCCTGTTGACAGCATAGTTGATTTCGATTCCGACCTATGGAAAGATACTAAGGATTCTGCTGACCAGTTCGTACTTAACGGTGAGCATTATGTAGCGCCTATCAGCTTCTCAGTCGGAACTCTTATGATGTATGATTACTCAGTTATCGAAAACGAAGGTCTTGACGATCCGTACGAGCTTTATCAGAACGGCGAGTGGAACTGGGATACATGGTACGATATGATGAATACTTTCTGCTCTAACGCAACTGACGGACAGACAAGATATGGTATTAACGGCTGGTTCCAGACTCAGCTTATCCAGCAGACCGGCAAGACCATGATAAATTACGATAAAGAAACCAATACTTTTGTTTCCAATCTCAGCGACCCTGACATCGAGCGCGCAGAGAATCTGCTGTACGATATAGGTAAAAAGGGATTTGTAGATACAGACTGGAAGGGCAACGCAAACAACGCTCTTAAAGATGGTAATACACTCTTCTATTGCATGGGTACATGGGCTATGACCGGCAACAACGGTCCTAAAGAAGGCGACGACTGGAGAGTAGTTCCTATCCCATCTGATCCTAACACCGATGAAAAGTACATGACTTCCGATATGCTCGCTTATATGTGGGTAAAGGGTTCTACCAAGAGCGAAGCTGTAAAGACATGGTACGAGTGCTGCCGCATTGCCAATACTGACGCTACATATCGTGAAAACGGCAAGGAAAAATTCCTCAACGCAAATCCCGCATGGACAGAGGATATGTATCAGGTATTCCTCGACGCTTCTTCGACCGAGTACAAGCAGGTATTTGACTACGGCTACGGCATTTCGGGCACACTTTCTGACGATAACTCTAACGAGGACGGAAACTCTATCACAAGAAAACTTTATGAGTTCACCAACAAGACTGACGACAGCGGTCACCAGTACACATGGAGCGAACTGAGAGAGACCTACTCCGCTACGGTAGATACCGAGCTGAAAGCTATCAACGAAGCTATCAAGACATATATCTCTAAGCAGGGCAACTGATAAATTTTGAAAGGAAGATATTCAGATGAAGAATTACAAGCGCGTTATCGCAGGAGCTTTTGCTTTGGCAATGGCACTTTCCGCTGCTTCCTGCGGAAGCAAAAAGGAAGATAAAGATTCCTCAAGCTTTGAAGCTACCAACAATGTAAAGGTAGAAGACGATGAAAACATCTCCGCTATTCCTGATGGCTCGGCTACCGAGCTGCTTTACCTCGGCGAGGGAGATCTTAACCCCACCGCAGGCAATCCCGAAACATCTACCGAGCTTACTCTTTTCCAGAAGAGAGGCGGCTCGATAAAGTACAGCGCTACTACTCACGATGAGCGTTTCGACAAGCTTGCAGCTGCTATAACAGCAAATAAGGATGTACCCGACATCTTCAAGTATGAATGGATAGCGTTCCCCTCGCAGATAGTACGTGAGATGTATCAGCCGATAGACTCCATAGTAGACTTTGAAAGCGATCTTTGGTCGCCAACCAAGAACGTTGCAGACCAGTTCGTACTCAAGGGTGAGCACTATGTTGCTCCCGTAGGCTACGAAGCTTCCGCTATGCTATGCTACGATAATTCCGTTATCGAGTCTGAGGGTCTTGACGATCCTTACCAGCTCTATCTCGATGGTGAGTGGACATGGAGCGCATGGGAAAACATCATGACCGACTACGTTGGCAACGCTTCCGATACTGAGCGCTACGGCGTAAACGGCTTCTTTAAGAACCATTTCGTTCAGCAGACCGGAAAACGTCTTGTTGAGTACGATGCAGATTCAAATACTTTTGTAAACAACCTGAAAGACCCCGACATCGAAAAGGCAGAAAATATGCTTTACGATATGAATAAGAAGGGTCTTATACTCGGCGGCTGGATAGGCTCTGCAAGCGATTGCTTCTCGCAGAATTGCCTCTTCTACGCTATGGGCGACTGGGCTTACACAGGCAACAGCGGTCCTAAGGAAGGCGACAACTGGGCTATCGTGCCGATACCCGCAAGCGACGATAACCCGCAGAAGATCACTACTTCAAACATGACGGCTTATATGTGGGTAAAGGGTTCTGACAAGGCTGACGCTGTAAAGTGCTGGTTTGAGTGTAACCGCGTTGCCAAGACTGATCCTAAGTACGCTGAGACCAACAAGGAAAAATTCATGGAGAACAATCCTTACTGGACTGAAGAAATGTACAATGTACGCTCAGACGTCATTTCCGACGACTACATGATGATCTTCGACTACATATTCGGTATCTCCAACACCCTCGGCGACGAGAAATCCTTCGATGGAAACCAGAAGCTTGCCGACTACATCTACGGCGCTGTTGCAAGCACCGATGAGGATGGCAACCAGCCTACATGGGCACAGATCCGCGAGCAGTACTCCGCTACTGTTGATTCTGAGATCAAGGATATGAACAAGCGTCTTTCTGAGCTTAATCAGTAAATTTCATTAGAATTATTTCAAAGCGCTCCGATCTGCTTCGGGGCGCTTTTTATATCCACTTGACACGCCGAAAATATGCTGATATAATTATAAATGCGGATAATTTAATTAAGATAAATTTAAGAATAACGTCCACTTGTATTTAAGAATGCGGGTTTAAAATAATAATCGGCGGAGAAAAGGCAAGCCGCCCGAAACAAAGGAGAGCAATAGAGATGGAAAAAATTCAGGTCTTGGTGACAGACGACGACAGAGATATTGTAAAGGCGATAGCAAAGCTGCTTGAGCTCGAGGGATACTCGGTTATAAAAGCCTACGATGGCTTAGAGGCGCTTGAAGCGCTTGCTGAGAACCCCGAGATAAAGCTGGTTATAATAGATATAATGATGCCAAATCTCGACGGTCTGTCTGCAATAATGAAGATCAGGGAAAAGAGAAATATTCCTGTGCTCGTGCTTTCGGCAAAGTCGGAAGAGAGCGACAAGGTCCTTGGTCTTTCAATTGGCGCAGATGATTACATTACCAAGCCTTACAGCCCTTCAGAGCTGGCTGCGAGAGTTAAATCAAGTATTAGACGTTACACATCTCTCGGCAGCGAATCTGCAGAATCAAAAACGGATGTTATCACAGTTGGCGGGCTGGAGTATGATATAAATGAAAAGACTCTGAGCGTAGATGGAGAGCCTGTTCGACTTACCGCCAAAGAGCTAAAAATAATCGAGCTTTTTATGAAGAATCCCGGCAGGGTATTTTCTGCCGAGCAAATTTACACCAATGTATGGAATGAAGAAGCTTTCGCGGTCGAGAACACCGTAATGGTGCACATTCGCCACTTGCGCGAAAAGATCGAGATCAACCCGAAAAATCCGAAGTACATAAAGGTGGTATGGGGGGTAGGATACAAGCTTGAAAAAAATCATTGAGAATATAAAGAGAAATAAGCTGCGTTCTTCCTTTGCTCTCATCGCCGCGCTTTCTGCTGCGGCGGCTGTCGCCATACAGCCTTTGGCATCTAACGCCAGATACTTTTATGCAAGCGCGGACGACGAAGGAGCTTTTTCAGATTACGCTACCGAGGGCGACAGCGATATGACGCCCAAAGAGAAAGGACAGTTTCGCGCCAATATATGTCGCAACGCCGTTTATTCAGACCTTTGTACGTTGGGCACTATCTACCTTAGCAACTGCTCTAAAGGCGCTTACAAAGGCACTCCGACGCTATACGAACAGATGTATCAGTCGCTTTCAAACTTTGATATGAAAGCCTCGGACGTTTTCGGCATAAAAAACGCGAGCAGCAGGGGAGTAAACGTAGACCAGTCGCACTACAATATAACAAATATCGACAGCAGCTACTTTTACTTTTACGTTGAGTACGATGGCGAATATCTTACAAACATAGAGGGTGTAGACGAAATGAGCGAAAAAAATCGTCTTGCCAATATCATGAATATGTACGATAAAAGCTATTATCTGCGAGAGAACAACAAGATAAAGACAAAGCCGCTGCATGACGAAAGCGGCTTAGGCAAAACGGAAGTTTATTATACAGAAGCAGATCAGGACAGCTCAGACAAGCTGACTTCGGAGTACATTGACTCGGACAAGCTGATGCTGGGCGCGGCTAATAAAGACTTTATCGACAGATATACTATTTGCTTTTCACCAAGCGGCGATAACGTGCTTTACAGCTATCCGAATGATTCCAGCGATTATAATTCGTATTTGCGTCTTGACGATGATACCGGCGAGCTTTATTACGATGAGGACTCCGTGATGTACGAATACGGTGACCTTGAGGACGCAGATGGCAGTTACCAGACCGTAACGACTTCGCAGATCACGATGTATCCCGGGTCAGCAGAATACAAAAAAGCCTGCTCGCAGGAGGGTGGCGCGCTGAATAAATTTGGCGTATGGACTGACCTTGAGAGCTTTCCGAATTATTATTTTGAGTCACTAGATACCTCGAAACTGACAGTATTCATGTCGCCGAAAACTGACATAGCTACGACCTCGGCGGCACTGATAACGAAATATCAGAAACAATACGACATACTCAACGTAGTGTGGATATGCCTGAGCATACTCAGCATAGGTTCGGCGCTGACATTTGCGATAATCACCGCGGCTCGCAAGGCTGAAAAGTACAAGGACGATCAGATCACATTTTTCGACCGCCTTTTCAAACCCGACTTTTCCGCATTAGCGATAGTGGCAGGCGTAGTATTGCTATGCTTATCTATATCATACGGATTTTCATATTACGGCTTTCAGGTATCGCCATTACAAACGAGCCTGCCGGCGCTAATATCTTTCCTAAGCTTCATGATCTGCTTGATAGCTTATGACAAAAATGTCAAGATCATAAAGACGCACGTCAAAGGGAGTGGCAGACCTCGGCTTTTGCTGAACGTGATAAACGACCGCACGCTGCCTCTTCGCAAACGCATAGAAGAAAAAAAAGCGAACATCGGCATAGTAAAAAGCTACCGAAAGCTCAGCATAAAAACGAAGTACATTATCCACAGCATAATAACAGTCGCGGTCGCTTCGATAATATGGCACATAGCCTATTTTGACATAAGTTTGCCGATATACGCATTCTACGTCGTGCTTCTGCTGACGTTTGCGAGTTTTGTTGGCTATACGGCAAAGCTTATCCGCGACATTATGAAGCTTGACCGCCAGCTTGATGAAATACTTGACGACAGCGACAACACAATGGGCAAATGTGAACCTATTCTGAAAGAAAGCTCAAAACTTTATTCGCTGGACAAAAAGCTGTCCGAAGTATCCAACAGGGCAGAGCTGGCAGTAGATAAGCAAGTGCAGTCAGAAAAACTAAAGGTAGAACTTGTCACAAACGTTTCGCACGACCTAAAAACTCCGCTGACCTCGATAATCAGCTACATTGACCTACTGAGCAAGACCGACTTGCCCGACGAAGCGCAGGACTATGTAAAAGTACTCAGCCGCAAGGCCAACAAGCTGCGCGATATAGTTTCAGATGTATTCTCGTTGGCGAAAGCTGCGAGCGGCGTGGAGATCTCGATGCAGCGCCTTGACCTCGCGATATTAGTTCGCCAAGTTATCGCCGACAACGAGGACAAAGTTCTGCAATCGGAAAAAGAGCTGCGTATCGACATTGCCCCAAATCACGCTCCTATCATGGGCGACGGTGCAAAACTTTACCGTGTGATACAAAATCTGCTAGACAACGCGCTGAAATATTCGATGGATTACACGCGAATTTACATTACTCTTAGCGAGAACGACGACCGCTATTTGCTAAGCGTAAAGAACGTTTCGTCATACGAAATGAAGTTTTCGGCCGGCGAGATCACAGAGCGCTTTACACGCGGTGATAAATCCCGCAGCGACGGAGGAAGCGGTTTGGGACTATCCATCGCAAAATCCTTCACAGAGGCTTGCGGCGGCGAGTTCAGCATAAACATTGACGGTGACGTATTTGCCGCGCTTGTAAAGTTCGACAAACTCACCGAGCAAGAAACCGCAAATGACCAGCTGACAGACGATGAAAGCGACATTACGCAAACATAATTAGACCATTTTTTTCACAAAGCTTGTATTGACATCAGGTGATTATTATGTTATAATAAAAACAGATAAATTGCCAAGCGGCGAAAGGATGACATATTGTGGAAAAATATTCAAAGAAAAAATCATTCTGGACACTCACCGGCGCACTTCTGCTCGTGATAGCTTCTATCGCTCTGCTTTTTTACAAGTATTTTGAGGATAAAGCGCATTATGAAAAGTGGAAAGATTACGAAGAGTGCGGTATATGAGCAATAAAACAAACGGCTGTGCAGCAAAATGCACAGCCGTCTTTTATTTTACAGCGTAAAGTATAGTGTCCCACGCGGGGTAATATGGGGTCTGCCGCAGATAAAGTCGGTGGTTCGGCAGCAGTTTGTGAACGTACTCAGTCAGCTCCAGCATATCATACGGACGGTGATATACCGATACCGCAAGCTTCGGATGAAAGCGCGTTATCGTCTTTTCAGAGCCTGCCAGAGCCTCACGCTCAGCGCCCTCGACGTCATACTTTATCAGTGTACATCCGCCGCTTCTGACCGCAGAATCAAGCGTTTTGGCGGCGATAAGCGTGCCCTTGTCGCCGACCTTAGACTGTCTGCCAGAACTTTGGCTGAACCGTTGCTGCCCACAGGTGCACCATGCACAGGCGTTTATCATAGTGATATTATCGTACTTCATCAGCCGCCGCACACACTTTCTAAAATTGCGCTTGTCAGGCTCGAAAGTGTAAATGCGCTTGTACTTTCCGCCAACGCTTTGGATAAACTCTTCCGCCGTGTCGCCGGTGTAAGCACCGAGGTCTGCGTATATTTCGTCATCGCCAAGAGCGATAATATCTGACGTCTTGTCGCTGCTGAAAAAGTTATCCAAAAATGAAATATCGCCCGTCATCTTGAATTTCAGCACGTTTATAAACGTTTGTACAGAAAGATCATCTGCAAATAATTTGCTCATATTCTGAACATCAGTAAACATTTCGAGCAATCCACGCTTTGAGAACAGCTCATCACCCGCAACAGGCAGATCGGGAAAAACAAGCTTATGTTTTGCTGCAATGTCCCTTATCTGCCGCATAACATCGGGCAGGGAACTTCCGAAAGCACAGCAGACCACTATATCGCCCAGGCGTTGTTCTATTTGTGAAAGCGTTTCAACTTTGTATCCATGAAAAATCTGTCCTCTTGCAAAGCCATCGCTTGCAAAAATGCCGCTACAAAATATGCCGCGCTGTTCAAACTGCTCCAAAATGCGCTCGCAGGCATTGCCCGTACCGTAAATGCAGACGGGCAGAGAAGAGGTCTTTAGCGCTTCCCACGATTCTTGCAGGTCTGTAAAATCTTTAATATCCATATTACTCCGAAAAAACGCCTGCACTAAATGCGCAGGCGTCACGATCACATCGGATCGTAGTCATTAAATTCCATTTCTCCGTGATGCGGTTCTCCGCCGTACATATCTCTGCCGCGGATATTATACTTATCTCTGTTCATGTCGATCTGCTTATCGATCATTTCGAGTACCTTGCGCGCGTTCTTTATCGACTTGATCTCCTTAACAGGCGTGTCAACATCATTTCTGACGTGGAGAACTATCGTAGCACAGCCGAAAATGCGCTGACCGAAAGGCATTACAAGCTTCTTATCGGTGACCTTGTAAAGCTCAAGCTCATCCTCTTCAACGCTCAAGAAACCCTTGCGTGTGATAAATTTCGTTTCCGTAAGAAAATATCTGGTAAAAGACAATGGCAGACCGAAAAGCGTTCTTTTTTTATCAGTCCAGATATAATCAAATAGATCCTTTTTCAAATTAAGCACCCCTTTTTCATTTGTTTGTAGTTTTTTAACGTGCTTTTATTATACCATGTAATTTCCGCCGTGTCAAGCGTGCTTTTGATTGTATTTGAACGAAGCGAACGCAGTTGAAACGATTATTATGTATCCGATTATACTGAAAATGTCAGGTTTGTCAGAAAAGAGTACGAAGCCGATTATAGTCGTAAAGATAAGCTGCGTATAATCGTAGACCGAGATCTCTTTGGCGGGAGCGTAAGTGTACGCTGCTGTGATGGAAAACTGACCGCCGGCAGCCGCAAGACCTGCGCCAAGCAGACAAAGCAGCTGATTAAGCGTCATCGGGTGGTAATCAAGTATCAGCCACGGCAGGAAGAAAAGGCTTGAAAATCCTGAGAAAAAGGCTACTATGAACGGGCCTTTCTCACCGTGATTTCCACAATATCTGACCGCCGTGTAAGCCGCACCCGCTGCGATACCGCCGAAAAGCCCAGCAAATGCGGGCAGCGAAGAAAATCCCGAAAAAGAGGGCTTTATTACAAACAAACTGCCGATGAACGCCACAAGAACCGTTGCGCCTTGAAACGGCGTGAGCTTTTCTTTTAAGAACAAAAATGAGAACAGAACCGCGAAAAACGGCGACATTTTGTTGAGCATCGAAGCGTCGGAAAGCACCAGATGATCTACCGCGTAAAAGTTGCCGACGATTCCCAGCGCGCCGAGCGAGGAGCGTATCAGCAGGGCAGGGAGGTTCTTTTTATCGTGACATTTCAATGGTATGTGCATCTTTTTCAGCATTATCAGCGCGAAAAACAGCGCAACGAAATTTCGGAAAAACGCCTTTTGCATAGACGGCAGGTCGCCCGCGAGTCGCACGAACGTGCTCATCCACGCGAAGCAGAACGCCGAACAGATTATGCAAATTATACCGTAAAGGCGCTTGTTTTTACTCTCAGCCATTTACATCGCCGCCAGTCATTTGCTTGTGTTCTTTTTCAAGTTCGTCGATAAGATGCGCCACCGACCAGTTACGGTTGTTAGGCGTGTACATGGCTTTCAGATCAACATTTGCCCGCACTTTATTAAGCTCGTCCAAAAAATTATTTAGCGCGGCTCTGTCAAAGCCTGCAAAAAGCAAAAATTCTGCGTTGCTGTCAGCATATTTGCCTTTATCCGAACACTCAGCCGAGGTTTCTCCAAGCGCTGCTGAGACGGCAATCTGCTGATCTTCGACCGTTATCACGTCAGCCGAAAACTTCTGCGAAGTATTTTGCAATGCCGAGAGATTCTGACCCGACAGATTAGCGGCAAGAACTTTCGGTCTGCTCTTTTTAATTATAGCTTTCAAATCATACCATATCCTTTTTCAGATTTTACATTTTTATTATACCACTTTCTCATGCAAAATACAATAGCAGATTGAGTATTTCATTCTCTGACCGGTTTCTTATAAAGAAATACAACTGCCACTATCAAAATAGCAGCCAGCATCACCCACTGCACATAATTATCAAGAATCATAAAAAGCGGCGAATCGTTCCAGTCAGATATGAATATTGATATGTTTAAAAAAATATTCGTAAAGAAATGGATAATGGCTGCTACAAGTATGTTATGTGTATATAAATACACAGATGCGAATGCAAATCCCCATACTCCTGTTGTAATAAATCTGTATACAGCTTGTTCCAAAGAACCACATTCAACGGCGTGTGCCATACCAAATATCATCATGCTTATGCCCGCATATAAAAGTCTTCTCTTAAACGTGGCGCTTGATCCTTGATAATATCCTTCGCAAACAAACGCTCTAAAAGTAAGTTCTTCCCATAAGCCAGTCGCAAGTTGCATAAAAATAAGACATGTAGCAACTATCGGCATGGTTGTATTTAACCAGGTCTTTGCTCCTATAACTGTATATGTAATGACATCGAACATCACATAAAGAAGCATAGCAGAGCAAGCAGGAATAGCTTCTTTAAAGCTATTTACATTGAGGATACTTCTAATGCTGTCTTTCTTATATAATTTTACAAATATAATAAGCTCGGTAATGAAAAAAAGTATTCTTTGAACGCTTTTCATCATATACCCTAAAGCCCCATCAAAGTTGTTATTTATCAAATGTGATGTGTAGTAAAGCAATAATAAAAACAACATAGACAAGATAATACCTATAATCCTTTTGCTTTTTTTCATAATGGTCTCCATTTTTTTATTTACAAATTACGATTTATCATAACATCATCATAGCGTTAGCTAACCCCTGTGGATTATCAAGATTGACCTCGTGCCCCGAATTGCTAATAGTAATGAATTTTGCATTTGGCAGCTCTCTTGCAAGCTTTATTGCCGCTTTTTTATTAACATTATCCTTTTCGCCGCATATGATAACCACAGGACAATTCACATTGTTAAGACTGTTTGTGAAATCTATATCCATCATCGAATTTGTCAACGTGATAAAATCTTTTTTCTTCAAATCAATATCCTTGAACTGGCTTTCCGGTATAAATTTGAACAGCACATTTTGTACCTTAAGAAGAAATTTCGGCATATTATACTGCGGTGCAATAAGAATAAGAGAGTTTACCCTATGTGGAAAGTCGACAGCGTAATTAAGAGCAAGCACAGCACCGAGCGAAAGTCCACAGAGATCAAGTGGTTCAGGAAACCTATTACAGTATCTACAAAATAAAGAATACAATTCGCTGTAATTACAGTTACCCTCGCTAAAAAAATTGCTTAACTCAGGACAGACAGTTTCTGCTGTATCAGGGAGATAGGAAATCGTTTTGTCCCAGCTCGAAGCGTTCTGTCCCATTCCGTGTAGAAGGATGTATTTCATTGTAAAACCTCACAAATTCCGATTTGTTTAATTTATATCCTCATTATATCACTTTCTCATGTAAAATACAATAGCAGATTAGTCGAATACGATAAAATATCATTATATCGGTGTTACTACGGTGTGATTTACACGAGATTCCACGGTTTTTCACAGCATTTCAGTCGATTTAAAACAATTTGTTAAAAACAAAAATACCGCCGAAATCCTTGAATTTGCTGGATTTCTGCGGTATTTTACGTGGAGCTAAGGGGAGTCGAACCCCTGACCTCTTACATGCGAAGCAAGCGCTCTACCAACTGAGCTATAACCCCATATTTTTAATACTTATTTATTATAGCACAAAAAATATGCGAAGTCAATAGCCAACAGTATTTGTTCATAAAAAATTAAGAGATTTAAGAGGAAAGTTCGAGAGAACCTGCCATCTTCTCATACGCCTCGACAACTCTGCCAAACGATCCATCGTTATCGAGCGCTGAAAGGATCATGCAGTGCGAGGTATCTTCATCGGTGATTATATAACGCGTTTTGCATACTACCGGCTCAGCATCTTCATCGCTGTCAGTGTTTGTAAGAGCAGAAGAAATGGTCGTTATAACGTCGTAATAATTTGCATCAACCCCGCTGACCTTCATCGAGCCGGTTTCAGAAATTTTATAATCGGTATAATATCCATAATCAAGATAATTATCAAAATAGCTCTTAACGGTTTTCTTAGTGACCTTGCCATTGTCCGAATCAAAAACATTTTCCGTTTCTACGATCGCGATAGACTCATCATAATTGATCTCATCGTCAGAATCAGCCTGCTGGAGAAGCATAGGTGAACCGAAACTTGTATCGGCAAACCAACCCTCAGGAATGTCGAATTTCAATCCATCGGCATCGTACTTGTCATAAATGTAATTGGCGGAAGCTTCGTCTTCGGCTGTATCGTCATCCTCATCGGCATATGCGTAGAGATTCATCTTCGTGCCGTCGTCAGCCAAGTAATAAGGCGTACCATCAGACGAAAGATAAACGTCGAGCTTTTTATCAATGGATTTAGCGGATGAGGAATCAGCATTGCTCGAATTTGTTTTTGCGGTTTCTGATTTGCTGCAGGCACTCATGGACATAAGCATGAGTAAAGCAGCACAGATCAGTGCTGCGGATTTAGTTGATCTCATAATTCTGACCTTTCATTTTGATTTTCTTTAATTATAGCATATTTCGGCGCGGTAATCAAGATAAAAACACATATTGTTAGATGAAAATATAGTGAAAAGGGCTTGACAGGCTTAAAGGAAAGTGGTATAATAGTAATATGCAAAACCGCACTAAATGAAACTTTAGTGCGGTTAAGAGAAGTGATAAAAAGGGGAATTATAAATTGAAGCAAGAATACATTGACGAATGTCCAAATTATCTGCGCGAGTTTTTGACATACATAAAGGTGATCAAAGACCGCGGCGACCGCACCGAAGAGGCTTATTTTCTTGATATACGTTGCTTTCTTAGGTACTTGAAAATACAGCACGGCGACGAGCCTAAAGATTCTGAGTGGGAAAAGATTCACGTGAAAAATGTGCCTCTAGAATATCTCAAAAGCTTCACGCTGATGGACGCTTACAATTACATGAGCTGGCTTAAAACTGAGCGCGGTAACGAAGCTGTAACGCGTGCGCGCAAAACTACGGCACTGAAAGAGTTTTACTCGTATCTCTATAACAAATCGAAGCTGCTTTCTTCCGACCCACTCAGCGAGCTTGAAGTCCCTCGTGTGAAGAAAGCTTTGCCGAAATTTTTGACGCTTGAAGAAACACAACAACTTTTGCGTTCTATCGAGACAAAGCACACCGAACGCGATTACTGCATTATAACGCTTTTTGTAAACTGCGGAATGCGGCTTTCTGAGCTTGTCGGGCTGAATATCGGCGACGTCAGCTTTGAAAATAACACGCTTCGGCTTTTCGGTAAAGGCCGCAAGGAGCGCATCGTGTACATGAACGACGCCTGTGTGAACGCTATCAAAGATTATCTGCCATATCGCAACGCGCTGAATGTTACAACGACTGACGCACTGTTTCTTTCCGCAAAGAAAAACAGGATCTCGAAGCGGCGCGTTCAGGAGATCGTTGAAAACTGCCTTAAAGCTGCCGGACTGCAAAACACGGGCGTGACCACGCACAAACTACGCCACACCGCGGCAACGCTGCTTTATCAGCACGGCGGTGTCGATACGCTGGTGCTGAAAGACATTCTCGGTCACAAAAGCATCGCTACGACCGAGATATACACGCATCTGAGCAGCAGCGAGCTTGAAAAAGCCGCGAAGTCTTCACCGCTAGCTGACGAAAAAATTGATAAAAAATAGAAAAAAGCGAAATGTGAGGGGATATTCAGCACTTCCCTTTACATTTCGCTTTTTATTTACGTTCTTTCAAACCTCAGAATGGTATTTTTAGCAAACTTGCGTTCACTCTTGATATAGAATTTCATTGCCGCGTGGCAAGTACTTTCTATCGGCTCGAATTTTTCATCAAAGATCTCGTCAGTTGAAAGCATTACTGGCGAATTGGCGGGCTCAAGAGCTTCAAGCTGTGTGCCTCGGAGGAACTTATTGCGCTGAACACATTCTATTGCGCCCTTTTCCTCATCGTAACCCGTAACTATCGCAGCAACGTCCCAATCACGGATATAACCGCTATTTTCATAATACTGGCAATCTTTCGGGTGACCGAAGAAAAATCCTGTGCAGTAAGCGCGGTGACTGACCTTGAAAACCTCGTCATGTATCCACGGCGAGAGCTTGAAATTGCTCGGGTTCTGCAAAAACTCGTCCATAGCGCGCCTGTAAGCGTTTGTAATGACCGAAACGTAATAGGAAGATTTAGCCCTGCCCTCGATCTTAAAGCTATCAACGCCTGCCTCAGCAAGCTTGTCGATATGGTCGATCATACAGAGATCTTTGGCATTAAGTATATACGTTCCGCTTTCATCCTCGTAAACGGGATAAAACTCGTTTGGGCGTTTTTCCTCCATCAGATGATAGCCCCAGCGGCAAGGCTGAGCGCAGGCCCCCCTGTTCGCGTCGCGATCTATAATGTACTGCGAAAGCAGACAGCGACCCGAAAAGCTAACACACATTGCGCCGTGAACGAAAACCTCGATCTCAAGATCTTTCGGGGTCTTAGCGCGAATCTCGGCTATTTCTTCAAGCGAAAGTTCACGCGCAAGAACAACACGCTTTGCTCCCATATTGTAAAATTCTGTTGCCGTGGCATAATTTACTATGCCCGTTTGTGTGGACATATGTATCTCCATATCAGGCGCATAGCGCTTTATCATCGCGAAAACGCCGATGTCGTTGGCGATAAGCGCGTCCACTCCGGCGGAACAAGCATCTTTCACAAAACCCTCAAAGCCGACAATTTCACTGTTGCGCGGCAGAGTATTGCAGGTCAAGTAGACACGTTTGCCGATGGCGTGAGCCTTATCACAGGCAATTTTCAGTTCTTCGGCAGTGAAGTTTGGCGAAGCCGCCCTCATACCAAACATTTTTCCGCCTAGGTACACAGCATCAGCGCCGAAATCAAGTGCAGCCTCCAGCCTTTCCATATCGCCTGCGGGAGAAAGCACCTCAAGCGGACGGGTGTATGCAAATTTATTTCCGATAACTGCCATTATTCGCTAAGACCTGCCTTTTTAAGATTTTTCTTATGCTGTTTATAGGTTTCCGCAAAGAAGCTCTCACCGGTTTCGAGATTGTTACAGAAGTAGTAATAATCAGTATCTTCATGATAAAGAACCGCATTTATTGCGTCAAGACCGGGGTTGCAGACAGGGCCTGCGGGAAGTCCCATACATACATATGTATCGTAGCAATTGGTATAATGGTCTATCATCGCGGTGGAGGTTTCGACTTTCTTGATAACTTTCTTGACGTAGTTTTTAGTAGCATCAGACTGAAGAGTTGGGAAAGTGTCGGGGTCGTTCAGACGATTTATAAATACCGAAGCAACGCGCGGCATATCTTCGACCGAGCCGGACTCCCACTGAACGATAGATGCAAGGGTAATTACTTCGTTCAAGTCCATTCCAAGCTCATCCATACGCTTGTACATATCGTCGGTGATTTTTGAAGCAAAGTGTTCTCTTACCGTCTGAGTTACATTGAAAGCGGAGTCGCCGACATAAAACTCATATGTATCTGGGAAGAAATAGCCTTCCATAGCGTAATATGCATCGCTGCTGTGGGTGATCTTCTTGTCAACGTCCATATCAAGGTCGGCGTTGAACTGGAAGAGGAAATCGTCAGCCGAGCAAACGCCCTTCTTCTCAAGCTTTTTTGCGACCTGAAGAAGAGTTGCGCCCTCAGGGATAGTAACGCTTACGGTTTCATAAGACTCGCGCATGGTCGCAAGATTTTCGATAATATCGGGGTAGCTCATGTTTGGGCGAAGAGTGATGTCACCGGGGTAAAGGGCAGCAGGTTTCTTGATCTTGAGCGCCGCCTTAAAAAGATCTTTGTTCGTGATTATATTTTTGCTGACAAGAATATCCGCGATCTCATCGTTATTTGAGCCTTCGGGGATATTAAATGTGATCTCGTTAGCCGTTTTATTTATGCCAAGATATTCCATGCCAAGTGAGATGGCACTGGTAGCAAGAACGATCGAGAGAGAGATAACAACTATTGTAATTGTAAGACCGCCGACTATCGAGCCGTTGAATCTCACGCGCTTTTTCTTTTTGGATTTTTTCTTTTTTTTCTTTTTGCCGCCGGGTTTGCGCTCAGGCGATGAATAATCATTGTGAAATTCAAGGGGAGATGCCTTTTTTTCATCATTTTCAACCGGCTTGTCCGTGATTTCCTCTGCCGAATCTATAATAGGTTCAGCAGATTTTTCCTCAGCCTTTGCAGCTTCTTCTGATTTTTCTTCTTCGATCTCAGAAAAAGCCCTATCGAGCATAGCTTCATGCTTTGTAATACGTTCGTTAGCCACGCGTACCGCCGCTTCATCCTGCTCATTAACGGGCGTTTCAGCAGTTTTGGATTTCTCCTGCTTTGGCGCGTCAGCGTTCGGGGCGGGACGTTTTTTATGTACGGGGTGCTCGTTAGCGTCAGGTCTATTATTCATAGGACGGCGGGGTCTTTCGGCGGAGGACTTCCCTGCACTGCCCTGCGCGGGTCTGCCGTTATGCTGCGATGGAGCGCGTTTCGGCATCTGCATTGCTTTGGAAGCAGAGCCAAAATCTATATCCGGCAGCTTTTTGCTTTCTTTATTTTCCATATATGTATTCCTTTCTTTTACAACACATCATTTGAAGCGTAGTGTTTTGCTTTGAGTAAAAAGTATATCGACAGGAAGATCGACATTTTCACATGGGATATTTTCAAGCAGAAATTCGTCAAAACAAACTCCGCAGGATACGCCCTTGAAAACGCTCAGAAATCTGTCGTAATACCCTCTGCCGAAACCTATGCGTTGTCCGCGAAGATCAAATGCAAGCCCAGGAACTATGCAGAGTGCTCCGACAGAAAAATCTGCGGCGGCGCAGGTTTGATTCGGTTCAAGTATGCCGTATGCGCCGTGTTCAAGATCTTTAAGAAACGAGATAACATAAAAATCCATCTCATTTTTTCCGCTTATGCACCGCGGTGCGGCAACTGTTTTTCCATCGGCAAAAGCGCGCTCTAAAATTCGCGAAGTGTCTACCTCTATTTCTGTGGATATGAACGTCAAAATTGTACTGCAATTCTGATACTCGTCAGTCTGGAAAAGCTTTTCTGCTATTTGCACGGAAGCGCCTTTCAGATATTCAGCGTTATGTGAAAAATCGGCTCTCTCAGTGCGAAGCCTTTTTCTCAGCGCTTTCTTTTCGTCTAAAATACTCATGCCTGTCTGAACTGGAGCGACGCACTGAGTGCAGCCGCTTTGTCTTTAGTAGTGAGAACTTCTACAAGCTTCAAGCCGAACTCTATCGAAACGCCTGCACCCTTGCCGGTGATGTAATTGCCGTCTACAACTACCGATCTGCCGTTTGGCTTAGCTTTTTTCATTGCGTTCTCATAGCCGGGAAAACAGGTACAGTATCTTCCCTCGAGCAGACCCTTATGACCTAAGATCTTAGGCGCTGCGCATATAGCGGCGAGGTATCTGTTGTTTTCGCTGCAATAATCTACCGCCGCCTGAACTTCGGGGCAGTTTTCAAGATTATCCGCGCCGGGGCCGCCGGGCAGAACTATCATTTCAAGCTTTTCATTAAGTTTGATCTCGTCAGAAGTAATATCAGTAAGCACGGTAACGCCATGCGCTGCGGTTATCTTGGAAGAACCTACGCCTACGGTAGCTACCTCTACGCCTGCTCTTCTCAGCAGATCAACGGGTGCAAGCGCTTCAAGCTCCTCAAAACCATTAGCCAAAAAAACATATACCATAATTATTCTTCCTTTCAGAACAAATTTACTTCAAAATAAAACTGTATATTTTTCAAGCAGAAAAGCAGGACGGTAAGAAAGCTTTGATCTTCTCAGCCCCTCTATATCCAGATCTTCCTCTCTGTTTATAAACCTTATACCCGAAGCCGCGGCTTTTGCAAACTCATTGCAAAGCGTCGGATAAGCGCCCTGTATATTCGGATCAGCCTTTTCTATGTGAACGTCAAAGGTATCGGAATTTATCTTTTCGCCTATCGTGAAGCCCGCCATTTTGCCGTTGCAGTAAAGCGCGCCGCCTTTCAATCCAAGATAGTCGTAATATTTGAAAAAGATATATATCGCGTACTGCTCTACCGCGGCTGAAAAATCGTTTTTATCCGAGCTGTCATAGCTGTCTGCAGCAAAAGCTGTGCACTCGTCAAAATCATCGGGTGTAAGCAGCTTAAAACTCCAGTCATTTTCCTTAAAACGCTTTATATGATTGCGCTTGCCGTGGTATTTTTTTCCGCTCAGTGCTATAAGATCTGAGCTTTCATAGATATAATCAAAACTGCCTCTTTCAGCTTCGACTTTAAGCGAATCGCCGTAATATTCTTTCAGCCATTCGACTGCCTCGGCAGAAACAGAGGTCAGCGCAAAAGGCTTGCCCATATCCGCCGTATATTTTTTCAGCTTTTCAAAAAGCTCTATATATTTTTCTCTGCCCGATTCGTCAGTTTTAACGCCCGTAGGAAAAGTGAAATACGGGTCGCCATCGTAAAACGAACAGCTTATATAAAAATCATTGTAAAAATCTATCACCGTATCTGCAAGTCTGCGCCATGCAAGATTATTTGCAAAGCTGTATTCGCAGCCCCTGTAATCAGATACCGCCAAACAGGCGTTTATCCTATCCCTGTCGGCTATCTCGATAGGTCTGAAATCAAACATATATTAGTTTTACCTTCTTGATCTGTTAATATAATGCAGAAAGCGTATCGAAAAGGGTATCGCTGATAGCTTCCAGCGGCAGCGGCTTTTCACCATCGCTGCAAGGCACTATCTTCCAACTTTGTTTTTCGGCTGTGAAGAGCGCAGCTTGTCTGCATTGCTGTAAAAACTTCACGTTGCTTTCGTGAATATCTTTCTTTGCTTCATCGCTGCCGTATCTTTCAGACATCAGCCGCTGCGAGATCTCGATCGGCATATCGAGAAAGATCACTATATCGGGCTTCGGCAGCTCGAGCTTGCTGTACTCGTAATCTTCGAGCCACGCAAGGTAATTATCCCACTGCTCTTTCGGCAGCTTAGTCATCTGATAAATGCAGTTTGAAGTAGTATATCTTGCCGCAAGAATATCTTTTCCAGCGAGATAAGGCGCTTTCCAAAAGCGCATATAGCTGGCGCATCTATCGGCAGCGTAAAACGTTGAAGCCGCGTAAGCATTCACATCGGCGGGGTCTGACGAAAACTCACCATTCAGGTACATTTTTACCAGTTCCGACGAGCGCTCGTTATAATCGGGAAAGCTGATCTTCATAATATCTTTGCCGCTTTTGACAAGCCTGTCATAAAGCAGCTCCAGTTGAGTGCTTTTGCCAGAGCCGTCCAGCCCCTCTATAACTATTAGTCTGCCCTTATTTTTCATTTTTAAGCTCCTTAAAGTAAGCCTTCATCTCGGCAGCTCTGCCGCAGGACATTTTGCCCTCGCCGCACACGCCGTTTACGCATGAAGGACCGGCGTTCTTGAAAAGATCAGGCGCGACCTTTGAAACACATCTCAGCATTTCGTTTGCTACTGCGCGTATCTCCCACTGAGCGCGGTTGCAACAGCGCAGCTGGAAGAAATGCAAGAGCGTTCTTGTATTCATAGTAACTATTATCTTTGTTTCGCAGGCATTCGGCAGAACAAAGCGCGCATCCTCTATTGCCTTTTTCTGAGCTGCTCTCTTCGCCGCCTTTTCGTCCATACCCGACTCCAGCATATTTTTCAGATGCTTCTCTTTGAGTATAGCGGTTATTTTTCTGTACGACTCAGCCGCAAGGTTCATCTGCTCCTCAAAATCTGCAAGAGCTTCGGGGTCTGCCGCTATATCAGGCGGAGTAACGTAGCTGAACTGGTCGCAACTTACATAGCGCTGGCTCTGCTGAGAATACGAAGCTATTCTATGACGAACGAGCTGGTGCGAGCAGGCGCGCGAGATACCCTCGATAGCGAATGTAAACGAAACGTGCTCCAGAGGGCTTTCGTGACCTATACTTGCCAGCATATTTACAAATGATTTTATTTTCTCATCAGTGAGATCGTCAAGCAAAGTATCTACATCGGAATTAGCGTAGCAAAGCTTTGCGGCAGTAGCAACATATTTTTCTGGTTCAGGCGTATAAGTCAAAAGTTTTACCTGCATTTTAAAAGCACCTCTTGTTTATTCATTACATCAATTATATATCTGCATATTTCTTATATTATATCATTTTTTCGGGCAATAGTCAATATTTATAATATGAAAAATTGAGGCAAAAGCCAAAAATATCGTGCTAAAAATGTCCTGAAAAAAGCAAAAGCAGATAAAACGCCCTTTTTAGACATTTTATCTGCATAAAATTAACATATCTATTATCTCAGAGAAATCTGGTAGACCTTATCAATGGTCTTTTCAAGAGGCGAGCCTTCTTTTCTAGGAACTGTTATCTTCATAACGTAATCGTTAGTTTTGATATTAACAGTAGCTTTCAGCAAGCTTTTCTCAGAGCTCACCACGCGAATATCTCTAGGCTTGATAAGGCAGGCATATGGCAGGTTCCCTATAGCGGGACACAAAAAGAATATGCCCTTTGTGGTGCAGATAACTGCGCATTCTCTTTTAGACATCATGCTCGAACCTGCTATACCACTCTGCGTGACCTCGCATTTAAAACCATCAAGGCACTCGAGATTTTCAAGATCGTTATAGCAGACCATAGCTTGCTTCATAGCGGAAGACCATTCAGGCGCTTCAAGAGATATTTTAAGTTTATTTGTCAGGCATTCTTTAAAAGTCATATTTCCCACTCCTATCTTCTGAAAGATTGCTTCTCAGTAAAAATCGCCAAATCCGAAAAGCTCAGAAACATAGTCTTTCATTACTATTATTATAGCACAGATAAATTAATATTCCATAACGAAATGTTAATTCATCATAGATAACGCAAAAACTTTCCTTTAATATTAAAAAAGAATAACATAATACACGCTGTATTTGCTGCATACTTAATTTTTTAAAGGTATAAAATTTTAAAAATAACTCATAATACGTATATCACTATAATAACGGGAGGATTATACGAATGAAGGATATGTTTTGCTTTCAGTGTCAACAGACGGCGCACAACACAAGCTGCGATGGAAGAGCGGGTGTTTGCGGCAAAAAGGCTGATACAGCCAACCGCCAAGACGAGCTTATAGGCATGCTTACGGCTATGGCCAAAGCCGCTGAAAACGGCGATAGAAACAAAAATACTGATCTGCTTATGCTGAAAGGGCTTTTCACAACTATTACAAACGTTAATTTCAATAATGAAACTATAATGACGCTTACCCGCGAGGTAGAAGCTGAAAAAGCGCGGCTCGGCGGTAAAGAGATAGCGGCGCTGGATATGCGCAAGATATGGGAAGCTAACGAGGATATTCGCTCGCTGAAATCACTGATACTTTTTGGTATCAAGGGTATGGCGGCGTATGCGTATCATGCGCTCGCGCTAGGTATGACTGACAGCGAGGTAAACGGCTTTTTCTACAAGGCGCTGCGGGCAATTGCCGATGAGAGCGACCCGAAAAAGTTGCTTACACTTGTATTGGAAACAGGGAAGGTCAATCTGAAATGTATGGCGCTTCTCGATAAAGCGAACACTTCTGCATACGGCGAACCTGTACCGACGGAAGTGCCGCTAACTATTGAAAAAGGGCCGTTCATAGTCGTCAGCGGCCACGATCTGCACGACATGAAGCTGCTTCTTGAGCAAACTGAGGGGAAGGGCATAAACATTTACACCCACAGCGAAATGCTGCCCGCGCACGGTTATCCCGAACTGAAAAAGTATCCGCATTTAAAAGGGAACTTCGGTACAGGCTGGCAAAATCAGCAGAGCGAATTTCACAATATCCCCGCGCCGATACTTTTCACTACAAACTGCATCATGCCTGTTCGTCAGAGTTACAGCGACCGCGTTTTCACGACTTCCGTTGTTTCATATCCCGAGCTTGTGCACATCGGCGACGACAAGGATTTTACGCCGGTTATCGAGAAAGCGCTTGAGTGCGGCGGATATTCTGAAGATAAATTTATGACGGGCATGAACGGCGGACACACGGTTACGACCGGCTTTGCGCACAACGCGGTGCTATCGCACGCTGAAAAGATAATAGAGCTTGTCAAGGCAGGAAAAATAAAGCACTTTTTCCTAATTGGCGGCTGTGACGGAGCTTCGCCTAGCAGAAGCTACTATACTGATTTTGCTAAGCTTACGCCTCCCGACACAGTCATACTCACGCTTGCCTGCGGCAAATACCGCATCAATGATCTTGATCTTGGCGACATTGAGGGCATACCGCGCATACTCGACTGTGGACAGTGCAACGACGCTTACAGCGCTATACAGATTGCGCTTGCACTTGCTGACGCGTTTGACTGTGGTGTGAACGACCTGCCGCTTACTCTGGTGCTTTCGTGGTACGAGCAGAAAGCCGTATGCATACTGCTGACGCTGCTTTCACTGGGGATAAAAAACATCTATCTCGGGCCGACGATACCAGCGTTCGTGTCGCCGAATGTTTTGCAGACACTAGTTGACGAATACAACATCACGCCGATAAGCACGCCCGAAGAAGATCTGAAAAAGATACTTGGATAAAGCAAAGACCGACTGCGCAGTCGGTCTTTTTCAACATATTTTTATATTTACGCTTTTGCCTTGCTTTTTTAGCATAGTTTCTATCTCTTCGACGAGAGCAAGCTTGGCATTTAGGTTCATGCTGAGATCAGCATTTGATGTGTTTTCAGCCGTTCCGAAAAAGATATTTATGCTGTCGGCATTCTCGAAAAGCTCGCGGCAAAGCAATGACGCGCCGTCGGAAGCCTTTGCAGTGTCAAAAGTGAAAACATCGTTTGAGAGATAATTTCTGCCCATAGTAGCTGTCTCGCGCAAGGTTATGAAGCCCTCGGTAACAAGGTCAGCACCCTCCAATTCCGATATTGCGGGCACTTTTTCTGTGGCGGTATCAGGCAACGGACGAAGCGGTTTATCCAGATACGCGGCGGCAAGCTTAGAGGTAGTTCCACCGCATATGATATGAATGCCCTGTTTAGAGAAAAATTCACCGAGTATTTTCCCGTCCTGCTTTGGGTCATGCGGCGGGCCTATGAGCAGATTTGCCATGCGGTGGACGCGCATTTTGCAGACCAGAACGGTAGTGTCGTCATCAAGTGAGCGCAGGCTAAGATCTTCCGCTGCTTCGCAAAGTATAGAAGCCGCGCGTTTTGGTGAAAGCTTCAGTGACCACCAACCCTCGAGAAAAGTTTCTACCTCTTCCCTTTTCCAGCCCGATGAAGCGTTTTTGCCCATGCCCGCGTTGACTATGCCATCGCTCATCAGTACGATCATATCTCCGTCCTGCAATTCAAAACGGCTTTCGTAGATCTGCTTTTCTGCGTAGAAATGAACGTCTTTTTTGTACTGAACGCTCTCGCCGCCGCGCAGAAGAATCGCCGAAGGGTTATCATACTGCACAAGATACGCCGTGTTGTCCTCTATCTGCAAGACCGTAAAAGTTGCATAGGCGATCTTTCTCTCACTGCACATCGGCAGTGTTGATGCCACGGTGTAGATACACTCGTCAAGCGGCAGGTCGCGGGCGATAAGCGTGCTGAGGATTTTCGATGTCAAAGTTGCGAGGATATTCGCCTTTACACCGCTACCCAGTCCATCGGAAAGCACGGCTGTCATTCTATCGCCATCGCGCAGGACGTAGCAAAAATCTCCGCAAATACTCTCACTATGTTTGATAAGACTGCATTGACCAATGTCGGGAAAAAGTATCTCGCTCATCTTTCATCTCCTCCGCCGTCCTCGCTGTCCATCATTATCGTTTCTTTCAGATTATGGACCGCGGCTTTGGTTTCCGCCGCAGTTTCACCGAGCAGAGCGGCTATTTCGTGAACTACATGAAGCTGCTTTTCCACGATCTCGTCCGCCATATTTGCCGCCTGAACTTTCGCTTTCATGACGTTGTTGTGACGCTGACGGCTCTGAGTGATATTCTTCATTATGCAGATAACTATGCCCGTTGCCTTATCGAAACGAAATTCCTGCGCGATGTAGATGTTGTACTGCGCGAGATAGCTATGCTTGGTCATTGCCGTTTTTTCGCCTGCTATCATCTCCACAAAGTCGAATTCGTCTAGAATTTCAGACACGGGCATTCCCGCTGCCTGCTGAGGTGTTACGGAAAACATTCGGCAAGCCGCCGCATTGAGCTGGGATATATTTAGATCCATATCAACGGCGATTATTGCGTTTGGCGTGATGCTCAAAATGCTGTCTGAAAGCGTTTCCGCACGCTCTTTCATCAGCGGCATACACATACTTATCTCAGCCTTGCCCTCGTAGACAGCAAGCGCTTTTTCGCGGCACGAGGAATAGCCGCACATACCGCAGTTAAGTTCATCAGCAGGGGTAAGCTTGCCCATCTTTTTAAGTATGCCCTGTATCTGCTTTTCGCCTGGAGTGCGGCGGTGAGCGCTCATGTCAACAATTTCGCGGTCTATCGGGTAAGGATAGTCGATATTGAAATCACTGGAATAATCATCGCCAGCCGTCTTTTCGGTGAAAAGCCGCGATGTCAGTCCGGACATCTTTTTACGGCGAAAAGACGGACCGCCGATACAGCCGCCCTCACAGGCGTTCATCTCAACAAAACAGCCGCGCAGACCGCCAGATATGATCTCATCGAGCGCACTGCGGCATTTCTCGATACCATCAACAAAAAGATACGAACGACCAGCAGTTTTCTTCATACTTCCGAGAACGCCGCCGCTCATCGGAATTTGGCGGGTGAACATCGCCTTTTCAGTATTCTGAGACTGCTCGATATTAACGCCTGCCTCGGCGAACCAATCTTCCAGTTCATCAAAAGTAATGCAGTAGTCCGCGCCTACGCCGTCTGAACACTCCGACTTTTTGGAAATGCACGGAGAGATAAAAACTATCGCCGCTTCGAGGTATTCGCGCCGCAAAAGCTGAGAATGCACCTGCATAGGCGTTTGTATCGGCGAGAGATATTTGAGCGCAAGCGGGTAATATTTCTCTATGAGCAGGTCAATGGTCGCACAGCACGAAGATATAACAGGCTCATCGCCCGCCGAAAGCTCATCCTTTTCATATCGGGTCTTTACGATATATGCGCCCTCCGCCGTTTCACGAACGGCGAAAAAGCCCAGTGATTTCAAGGCTTTCGACATATCCGCAAGACCACACCCGCCGAAATACGCTGAGAAAGAGGGCGCGACCGCCGCAACAAGTTTTTTCTCGGTCATGACAGCTTTTATCTTAGGAATGTCGGAAATATCCTCTTTAGCATTCTGGGGACAGATCGTGGTGCAGTTGCCGCAGAGTATGCAGTCCTGCTCTATGATCTTCGCTTGATGGTTTTCAACTTTGATTGATTTCACGGGGCAATAGCGCACGCATTTATAGCAATTTTTGCAGTTAGCCGTTTTAAACTGTAATATGCTCATAGTATTTCTCCGTTCAAAACAGCGCAGAACTCTTTGAGAAGCTCTGCGCCGATGATAATTATTTGATTATTCTCTATCGGGTCAGATGGAAACGATGATCTCTATCTCACCGAACGTGAACTGTACAGGAATGCAGAAAGCGTCTTTTGTAAGATCCTCCGAGCTGTTCTTTGTAAACTGCTGTGGGATAAGGCTAAGCTCAACGCCCGATTCATTCGACTCATTTACTGCGTACAGACCATTGCAGACGTTAAGAAATTCACCTACGCTGGCGTCATCAAACTCTGCATCGTTCACATACGCTTCTTTAGCAAAGCGCTTTGCTAATGCAGAGTACTCATCAGCACCCGTTGCGATAGCGGTATAAGCGCTGTACTCGCCGCAAATACGCTGCGAAACTATTCTGGGAGCGGCGGCTTTTTTGATAACGTATGCTTCCAGCGGAGTAAAATCATCGCCGATAAAACGGATAAGACCCTTAAACAATAGAGTTATGTAATTTGTGTAGATCTTAGCATTTTCCGCAGTGCTGAAATGATAGAACTCGTTTACAAGCGAAGCGAGCTTATCACTCTGGTCGCCGGAAATATCGTCATCGGAAATAGAATACTTAGACTTATAGCCCTTTATCGCCGACTCAAATTCAGAGTTAGAAAGAACGCCTGTGTTTACAAGAGTCTGACCGAGAAGCAGGTAATCGGAAGGCTGTTTCGCGAGAAGCGCAGTAACGTCCTCGGGTTTCAGATAGCCAAGGTCTACTGCGAGGTCGCCGAAAAGCTTATCTACCGTCTGCTGAGTAAGATTAACGTGCTCAACCTGCTCGGCGGTCATAAGACCATCGTTTATAGCGAGAACACCAAGACGCATACGAGTATTTTTCTTTTCATCGAGAGCCTTTGCGAGCTGCTCTTTAGTTACCTTTCCTTCATTGAGCAGATATGCTCCAAAAAACTGTGAAAACATTATTACAGCTCCCCTTTCGCAGCATTTTCAAGAATCTGTTTAACTTGATCGTTAGAGATCGGCTTCTGAAGGAAGTCGCTTGCGCCCGCCTTGATAGCGGACTTGAGATGAGCCTGAGTGCCGACCGAGGAAGCCATTATGACTTTTGCTTCGGGATCAAACTCTATTATCTGCTCGAGAGCCTCGATACCGGTGATAACAGGCATAACTATATCCATGAAAACGATATCGGGTTTGTTTGCTTTATATTTTTCAACTGCTTCTGCACCGTCAGACGCTTCATAAATGTTCTTTACGCCTAAAGTGGCTATAAACATACAAAGGCTTTTTCTTGCGAACATGGAATCATCGCAAACCAGCACAGACATATCAACTAAATTCATTTGTTTATACCTCCGTTTTGCTTTAACTGTATTTCTATTTTATCATATTTTCATACAAATTTCAAGTACTTTGCTTAATCTTTTTATAGTGATAATGTACAAATTTAATAGGTTCATTTTGATTTATTAAAAAAATAATTGTAAAAAGCGACAAAAGTTTTCCTTTTTATGTTTTCTTGTGAAGAAAACGGTGAGTCGATCATGTTATGAAAAACGTTTCTGCAATATGCACAAATACGCCACTGAATTCCTCTAGCAAACTATGCACTTTGATTTTTGTGATGTAATTTATTTTCATAGAATAATATCATTATATCTAATTATAACAAATATTCGTTCGCGGCAGACCCAAACTTTATTATATCAGATAAATTGTGTTTATTCTATAAATGAACGCACGAATTTGAATTTCGGGTCTATTGGCTGTATAATAATAATATAGTAAATATGCTGAAAAGCAAGGAGGAATAAACATGGATCAAAAAAAAATACGCCTTATGGCTATGACGGGCGTTATGGCAGCGATGATATTCATTGCAACGGCTTATCTGCACGTCAACACTAACGCCGGTTACACACACTTTGGCGACGGACTTATTTTCTTGTCGGCTTCCATTTTGCCAACGCCTTACGCGATAGCGGCGGCGGCTATCGGTGCAGGACTTGCCGACGTAGTTTCTATGCCGATATGGGCACCCGGAACTATAATAATCAAAGCGGTGACTGTGCTATTCTTTACTTCAAAGAAAGACACGATACTCTGCAAGAGAAACATCCTTGCGCTTATCCCATCGCTCGCAATGTGCATCTGCGGATACAGCCTTTACGAAGCATTTGTAATGATAGGGTTCAGTTTTGCAGCTATTGCAAAAGCTTTCGCTTCCACACCTGCGTACTGCGTTCAGATAGCAGGAAGCTCAGTACTTTTCATCGTGCTCGGTAAAGCGTTTGACAAGATAAAACTGAAAGAGCGTTTCGGATTTATCAAGCAAACGGCGTAAATAAAATATGTTATCACAGCTCCGCAGAACACCTGCGGAGTTTTTTATGCAATAAAAAAGCGGTGCTGAAAACCATGCACCGCCGTAATTATCTGAAATTATTTCAGCGAGTTGAGCAAGCCGCCCTTATTGATGATGTTGATAAGGAAATCAGGAAAAGCCTGACCCATGTAGCTCTCGCCCTTAGTGATATTGGTAATAACGCCGCTTTCAAAGTCGATCTCAACTTCGTCGCCGTCGTCTATCTTCTCGCTCGCTTCATTGCACTCGATTATCGGCAGACCGATATTGATGGAGTTGCGGTAGAAAATTCTTGCAAATGTAGAAGCGATAACGCAGGAAACGCCGCTTGCCTTTATAGCGATAGGTGCGTGCTCGCGCGACGAACCGCAGCCAAAATTAGCCTTAGCAACGATAATGTCACCGGGCTTTACTTTCTTTACGAAATCTACGTCAATATCTTCCATGCAGTGTGAAGCAAGTTCCTTATGGTCAGCAGTATTGAGGTATCTTGCAGGAATGATAACGTCGGTATCTACGTTATCTCCGTACTTATGTACAAAGCCTTTTGCTTTCATATAAATATCTTCCTTTCTGTGCCGCACATCAGCCGTTCTTATATTCGTTTGAGCCGAATACATTTTCGCCGTTTGCCTGACGATGCAGCTCGTCATAGATCATATCCAGATAAGCCGAGGTCAGCTCGTCTTTTGATCTGGTAATAAAGTAGCACACCTTAATCTTTTTGAACATCCCGACCTTTACCAGTGCATAAACAGATTTGCCGTTTACATTGCTGGAGTAGCAGTCGTTAAAGCCCTTCTTTTCAATGAGTGCCTGAGTCATTTCAACGGTGAACTTATTAGCCGATTTCAGATCTGTAATGATCTCGTAAGCCTTATCCTCGCGCTCATTATCATTAAGTTTTGTGCCGTATTTTTTTGTAATAAAACTCAAGATGTTATCATAAAAAATGTCGTGAATATAGTCTTTCATAGTATCCGACCTCCGCGTTTACAACAAATCGGGAGAAAAGAAAGCCAGATATTACAAAGTAATAAATCCGCAGTCTGAGGTACGACCTCAGACTTCAAAGTCGGCGCATTTACGTCCCTTGACCACAGTACCGATATACTCTTTCACCGCAACATGCGCAGGATGAACGGCGTATGCTGCAAGAGCAGCCTCGTCATTCAGCAGGCATTCAAGTGTGATGTCTCCATTTGAAGACGGAAGAAGGTCTGTGTAAACTCTGACATCTTGTAATCCTTCAACTACCCCGAGAAGTCCCTCTAAATCATTTTTTATTTTGGCGGAACATTCTGCTTTTTCACCCTCAGAAAGTCCGTCTTTCAGATCCCATATAATTATGTGTTTTATCATTTTACAAAATTCCTTCGTTATTAAAATATTTCCCTAAGGACGCTCTGCCCTCCCCCTCTTTCAGGCAGATACGCCGTGATCTATTATAATTAAAGTTAATCTGTAAGCTCGCTAGGCTGCGAGATCTTGCCCGTAACTGCTGAAGCTGCCGCCACATAGGGTGAAGCGAGATAAACTTCCGACTCAGGGTGACCCATTCTGCCTACAAAGTTTCTGTTCGTAGTAGCTATCGAGCGCTCGCCTTTTGCGAGTATTCCCATATATCCGCCAAGACATGGGCCGCAGGTAGGAGTAGAAACAGCGCAGCCTGCCTCTATAAATATCTTGAGAAGTCCCTCTTCCATAGCTTGCATATATACACCCTGCGTTGCGGGGATAACTATGCAGCGAACGTTTTTGGCTACCTTTCTGCCCTTGAGTATCTCTGCCGCAGCTCTGAGATCCTCTATTCTGCCGTTGGTGCAGGAGCCTATTACCGACTGGTCGATCTTCACATCACCGATCTCGTCAAAGGTCTTAGCATTTTCGGGAAGATGCGGGAAAGCAACGGTAGGCTTTATCTGAGAAAGGTCTATATCGTAAACCTCGTCATACTCGGCGTCCGCGTCTGCTTCAAATACTTTATATTCGCGGTCTACCCTGTCCTTAACGTATTCAAGAGTAACTTCGTCTACTGCGAAAATGCCGTTCTTAGCGCCTGCTTCTATAGCCATATTAGCCATGCAGAGTCTGTCCTCCATAGTGAGGTTTTTCAGACCGTCGCCGGAAAATTCCATCGAGCGGTAAAGCGCACCGTCAACGCCTATCATTCCGATTATGTGCAGGATAACGTCCTTTGCTGCAGAATACTTAGGCAGCTTGCCTGTGATATTGAACTTGATGGCAGAAGGAACTTTGAACCAAGCCTTGCCTTTTGCCATGCCCGCGCACATATCAGTAGAGCCTACGCCGGTAGAGAAAGCGCCGAGAGCGCCGTATGTACAAGTGTGGCTGTCAGCGCCGATGATGCAGTCGCCGGGGGCTACAAGACCTTTTTCGGGGAGCAGAGCGTGCTCTATTCCCATATTTCCTACATCATAAAAATGCGTGATGCTGTGTTCTCCGCAGAAGTCGCGGCACTGCTTACACTGTGTAGCTGCTTTAATATCTTTGTTCGGTGCAAAATGGTCCATTACCATCGTGACTTTATTTTTGTCGAACACATCTGAGAAACCCGCCTTGTGGAACTCGTTTATCGCAACAGGCGAAGTAATGTCGTTTCCGAGAACGAAATCAAGATCAGCCATAATAAGCTGACCGGCTTTTACCTCATCAAGACCCGCATGGGCTGCAAGGATTTTCTGAGTCATAGTCATTCCCATGTCTGGTACCTACCCTTTCATTTTTTGATATAAAGCGTACAAGTCAGCGCTGTACGCCTAATCATTATTTCACAATTACCATTATAGCACACTTTAATATTTTTTGTAAATATATAAATTGTCTATTAAATGTAAAAATTCTTAATGATTTTTACAGAAATCGTTTTCGTAAAATTCACTTATTTCGCCTGCAAAAATGCCATTATATTTATCGTATCGAAATTCTGAAAAATGCAAAAAATAAATTCAGAAATCAACAAGGAGGCGAAAATATCATGAAGATGAACGCAATGTCGGCAGCAAAAGCAGTAGGCGCAGGAATGACAGTAGGCGCGGCTGTTTACGCTTACTCAAACGCTAAGTCTACAAAAAAACGCAGACTGAAATCGCGCACCGCAAGAGCTATCCACGCCGTAGGCGATATAGCCGAGGGCATAGCGGATTTTATGTCGTAAAAAAATCGGGACGCGCCAAAACGTCCCGATACATAGTTATAATTTTTTGATCTTGCCCGAAACGTACTGCATTATCTTCAGCGCATCTAGCACGTCAACACTTCCAGATGAATTTACATCGGCGCGCTTCAGCTGAGCGGCTGTAAGCTTCTTTTTGCCCGAAACATAATTCATGACAGTAAGTGCGTCGCGAACGTCTATGACTTTATCGCCGTTGACATCGCCGGTTTTCAGACTGCCATCGCCTTTGCGTGTTATGTTGAGCGTGTATGTACGAACCGAACCGCTGGCGGCAGTAACTTTTATATCTATCTTGTTCAAGCCGTAGTCAAGCATAATTTTGCCCGCACCCTGCGGCTTAGCCTGCGAACTGTAAGGTATAGCCGAGATCATTACATAGTCGGTATTTTCATCTACCGTAAGATCAAATTCGGATTTATATCTGTTGAAGTTTGTAAGAATATCGTCCTTACCTGCGGGCAGAACGTCAAGACGTTTCAGCAGATTATTATTATCGCCGTAGCTGGTAGGCTTAGAATAAAGCGAATCGGGCATATTATCGTAGACTGGTATCTTGAACTCTATCGCGGAAGCCATTACTTCGTCAGAATAGGCGTTTTTCATTTCGAGTGCTTCATTAGCCTGTCCGAAAACGCAGGTCATATACTGGTGATAATAAAGACCGTTTCCGCCGTCGATAACATCGAACTTTTGGAGATATAGCGTATCCTGCTGCTTGCTTATATAACCGTTGCCGAGATATATCGAACCGCCGACGATCGATTTGTACTGATTTGTCCATGGCAGCAGGTATGTCGCATTGACGGTCTTAGCAAACTTGCAGCCCATCTCAGCGGCAGTCATGGTCGAAGTTGCATAAGCCTGTATATCAAAAAAGTTAAAATAATTCTCGTAGCCTTTTACCGTGCCGAGCGACTGCGGAGCGCCGTAAACGCCCTGCTCATTTCGGCAGCGCGATGCAAGATGATACGGTGAAACTCCAGATCTTTCGGCGGCATCCATAAACGTCTGGGTGTATGTATAATACTTTCCCGTATCGGGAGCGGTGTATCCGCCGCTCATGAACGTTCCACTCAAAATAGCGTCTACGCCCGAAGCAGTCTGCACTTTCGAATTGTATGACTGATTTTCAAACATGAAAATATAATCATCGTTGATAAAATTTCTAGGGTCGAGATAATACGCTATTATCTCTTTTGAAGCCGACACCCAGTAGCCGTCAAGACCGTACCAAGTGCCCGTGTTGACATCGTAAGCGCCCTGCTCGCAGGATTTCCACGAAGCAAGCGCTGTGCCGTGCACCAAATTCCTGCCTACGACACATTCCTCGTCAAGAACATCGTACCAGTCAAGACCGGTTTTCTGTGCGGTAAAAACCCAGTTCGGGTGCTCTTTGTGCATCTGCCGCAGATAAGGCTTATAGCTTTCGGGAAAGCCCTGTTTTTTCATGTAGCTTTCAAAATCTTTGTCGGAAGCGCCGCTACTGTCGGAAGAGTTGTTGTCGGGTATCTCGCCCTGCTCGTCAATATAATACGCGCTGGCGTACCCCGTAACGGTAGTACCCGAGCCGTTTTTGTAGCGTATCTTGTACCACAAAGCGCCGCTTGGATCGTAAGCCTTGCCGATGATCGTAACAGTATCATTTTCGTATATCATGCCAACGCGCGAGTAGCTCGCGCCCGCACCGCTGCGTACATTCAAAGCGGTAGCCGTGCACACTCCGCCCATATCGGCAGAAGCTGCAAAGCACAGACTTTGCGCCGCTATGAGCACCGCTGCCGCGGCAGAGATAAGTTTTGAAATGATTTTCCTGCGGTAATACATAAAGCCTGCACCTTCTTTTTAGCTGTTATTTCGACATCATATAAACATATTATACAACGCCGAAGCTCGGTTTGTCAAGCATTTTTTGTTCATTAAAAATTTACAAAAGTCAGAATAGGAACATTTTGTATTTTATTACGAATCGGTAACAATCGTAACATCAGCATTTCAAGCTTTTTGCGCGAAGGCAGATCTTCCCATTATGTCAAAGTGTCAAAATCACTAAATTTACGGGCTGAAATTCTACATATAAAACTATTGACGAATTTATTATTAGGTGATATAATTTCAATTACCGAATGTAATAATTGCGTAACCAGTTCGTTTTTTAGTACACAAAAAATATAGATAAATGATATTACTAAATCACGAACACAAAGACAGAAACGCTTACTGCCTTCGGATTTGTGTAAAAATAGTAAAAAACAGTTAAATTTAATTTTGGAGAGAAACGAGGGATATTACAATGAACAGGCGTTTCCACAAGCGCGCAATATCCGCCGCGGCTGCTATACTTACTCTGACATCGGCCGTAACGGTTACTTCTGCGTCGCAGCGCAATGAAATTACACTCGAAAGCAGCACCTCTTCCGCTTCGGCAGGCGAAGTTTTTAACGTAGATCTCGGGCTAAAGACCGATTCAAAAGGCGTTTCGGGATTTACCATTGACTTTTGCTTTGATCCCGAAGCCGTAACGCTCAACGTTGCTCAGAGCAGCGAGTACACGCCAAACGGCGGATTTACTATCGTTACTAATTACGAGTACGATAAAGGCGTGGTAAGGCTTGTAGGCGCTAACATGAATTCTGAGAACGTTACCAAAGATTCTGTTCTTGCGAGCCTTGTGTTTACGGTAAACGACGACTGGAAAGGCGATATAGATTTTTGGTCTGAGGTAGATACGCTGGTAGCCTCCGAGGGCGATGATTTTATAAACGTTGACTGCCGCTCTTACGGTCCTTACAATCCTTACACGGTAGAAGGCCCTGCTGAGGAAGATTCTTCGGCGGCAGAAACTACTACGACCACCGAAGCTGAAACTACGACTACTACGGTGACCGAGACTTCCGCTGAAACAAGTTCGCCTACGCAGACGCTGCCAAGTGAGTACATACCCGACTCTTCCCTGCCGGATGAAATCATCCCCGAAAAGACCACAACTACCGAAGCGGTTACAGAGCCTGATGACAGTTCTGCCGACAACGATAACGAAAGCGGCGCGCTCTACGTTCACCGTCAGGACGATGAAGATTACAACAACGAAGAGCCTTTGCAGTATACGTTCTCGCCGTATGATTACGTTGAAAATGCGGACGAGCCTGTTGACATCAGCGTTTCGGTTTATTCCGACGGCAGCGCTCAGGGCGGCATAGGAATGCAGACCGCAGAAGGCTGGAAGATATTTAGCAGCGAAACAGGCAGCGGCGAGCAGACATGGAAAGCTGAAAATATTGACCTTACCGACGTATACGGCGACGTTGCGGTACAGCTCTACTATCTCAAAAACAACAGCGAATTTAAGATAAATTCGATAAGCATTACACCCGCGAACAGCGAAACTCCTGATGAATCTGTACAGACCGAACCGGTGGTAACTACCCTGCCCTCAAACGATTTACCTGCCGAGAGCGAGGATACAACTCCGACGACTACCGTTCCCGAAAGCGTTGAG
The DNA here is from genome assembly GCF_020559915.1 of Ruminococcus sp. 210702-SL.1.03. Taxonomy (GTDB): domain Bacteria; phylum Bacillota; class Clostridia; order Oscillospirales; family Ruminococcaceae; genus YE71. The sequence continues at coordinate 8,876 of NZ_JAJCLZ010000013.1, read as the reverse complement.
CCGATCGAGAGCATTTCCGATACAGAAGCTACCGAGCCGGAAGCTCCCGCTGACGACAAAGTAGACGATATTATTATCGACGATGAAAGCTCGGCTGACGATAAGAACGCATCTGACGAAAGCAAGACTGACGCAGACGCTTCCGAACCTGACAACAGTTCTTCCGAAGTTGACGCTGATACAAATTCGACAAACGGATCCGCTTCCGACAGTCAGACAAGTTCTGATACTCAGACGACCACTACCGCGGCTTCAAATGTAGAAAGCGCAGTAAATGACGCTTCAGCTAAGGCTGACGTAAACCCCGACACCGGAAACGGCATTGGTCTTTATGTATGCGGCGCGGTCGGCGTACTCTGCGTAGCTCAGATAGGCTATTCGATCTACGCGCTCACAAGAAAAAAAGAAGAAGAATGATTCATTTTCAGAACCTCCTATAAAAAATACCCGCAGACCTTGATATGATCTGCGGGTATTTGCTTTTTAGTGAAAATTTTTACTGCTTTAAAGTTACCTTGTGGAACACCTTTTTGCCCTTCTTGATGATAACTTCATTTGAAAGATCTACACTGCCATTCGGGTCGGTGAATTTAACATCGTTGATGGCAATGCCGTTCTGAGTTACAAGACGTCTGCCTTCGCTCTTGGAAGGAGTGAGTCCGCAGCGAACGAGCAGGTCGAGGATATTCATGCCGCCGTCGGTAAGCTCGCTGGCTTCAAGCTCGGTAGAAGGCATATTTGCAGAAGAAGCGTTTGCAGAGAAAAGAGCCTTTGCGGCTTCGAGTGCCTTATCAGCCTCTTCTTCGCCGTGAACAAGCTTGGTAAGCTCGTAAGCCAGCAGTTCCTTAGCCTTATTGAACTGCGCGCCCTCCATAGTCTTTTCCATTTCTTCTATCTCTTCGATAGGTACGAAAGTGAGCATTTTCAAGCACTTGATAACATCAGCGTCGCCAACATTTCTCCAGTACTGGAAGAACTCGTACGGACTGGTCTTAGCGGGGTCGAGCCATACAGCGCCCTTTTCGGTCTTACCCATCTTCTTGCCCTCAGAGTTGAGCAGGAGAGTGATCGTCATAGCGTAAGCGTCCTTGCCGAGCTTCTTACGGATAAGCTCAGTACCTCCGAGCATATTAGCCCACTGGTCATCACCGCCGAACTGCATATTGCAGCCGTAATCTGTGTAGAGCTTGTAGAAATCGTAGCTCTGCATTATCATGTAGTTGAATTCAAGGAATGTAAGTCCGCGCTCCATTCTCTGCTTATAGCACTCAAAAGTGAGCATCTTGTTTACCGAGAAGCAAGCGCCTACGTCGCGCAGTACATCAACGTAATTAAGATCAAGCAGCCAGTCAGCATTGTTTACTACAAGAGCCTTGCCGTCAGAGAAATCAATAAAGCGGCTCATCTGCTTCTTAAAGCACTCAACGTTATGCTCAATGGTTTCTTTGGTGAGCATTTTTCTCATATCGCTTTTGCCGGAGGGGTCGCCGATCATTCCCGTACCGCCGCCCAGCAGTGCGATAGGCTTATTGCCGGCCATCTGCAAGCGCTTCATAAGGCAGAGCGCCATAAAGTGTCCAACGTGCAGGCTGTCAGCAGTCGGGTCGAAACCAATGTAGAAAGTTGCCTTTCCTGCGTTGATAAGTTCCTTGATCTCTTCCTCGTCAGTAAGCTGTGCGAGGAGACCTCTTCTTTTCAGTTCTTCAAATACTGTCATTTTTAATCCTCCAAATTTATATCAAGATCTGTTTAGCTTTATTTCCAGTTTAACGTCAGTATAAACGATGAGGTCAAAATTTGATCTCACGGATACCACCGCCTTTCAAAGAGCAAATCGGCGAACGAGTTTTTAGCAATATAAAAGCCCTCCAACAGCCAAAGCCGTCAGAGGGCGTAATTTACGCGGTACCACCTCAGTTTATCGGGCAAGCACCCGACCTCGTTGACCTTTAACGCAGGCAAACGTTTCGCCCTACTGATAAATTCAGGCAAAAAGCTGTTAGGAGGTAATTCGCCGCACAGCCCGCTGTCCGCTCTCACCCGCCGCAGACTCTCTGAAAGTCAAAAACTGTACGCTACTGCATTCCCGTCATAGCATTTAAAATTATCATATTTTATATTCTAGCACATTTTCCGCGTCTTGTCAATAGCTAATTTCAAAAAATGCGGCACAATTTGAGCGCCGCATTTTCACATTTAAGTTTATTTATTCTTTTCTATCTGCGCTTTCAGAAGCATTTCAAATTCATCAGTAGGTATCGGCTTTGAGAAATAGAAGCCTTGCGCCGCATTACAGCCACTGGCTGAAAGGAAATCAGCCTGTTCTCTCGTTTCCACTCCCTCAGCGATAAGATCAAGACCTATATCATGCGACATTGCTATCGTATGAGAGATTATCTTTTGTCCGCGTGAAGATTCCATAAAGCTGCTCAAAAAGCTTCGGTCGATTTTTAGAACATCGAACGGCGTACTTTTCAGCGTGTTGAGCGACGAATAGCCCGAGCCGAAATCGTCCATAAGCAGAGTGAAACCGTGTTTTTTAGCTTCCTTTACCATCATATTTGCGTTGATGTTCTCAATGGTTTCCGTTATCTCAAGTTCTAGCAAATCTTTTTCTATGCCGTATTTATCCAGCAAGTATTCAATGTAGTAGATAAACTCGGCGTCTTTCAAGTGCATACGCGAAACGTTTACAGATATCGGCACGGGCTCATAGCCTTTGTCGATCCAACGGCGCATTTCCTTGCAGGCGCATTCCCACATATATCTATCAAGTTTTACAATAAACCCGTTTTGCTCAAATATAGGAATAAACTCCTGCGGACAGACCACACCTTTGTTCGGCTGTATCCAGCGCACCAGAGCTTCCGCGCCGATTATCGTTTTTTCGGAAATGCTGTATTTGGGCTGAAGGTACATTATAAATTCTTTGTTCTCCAGCGCGTTGTTCATTTTGTCCTCTATCTCTTTGCGTACCTTTATTTCTATTTTTTGATTCTCAGTGTAATAGCCGATGTTTTCCAAAGCATTTCCTTTTATCTTTATTCTCGCGATAGCCGCAGCGTCGCCCATCATGCGGCTCGGCAGCGATTTATTATTTATAAAATACACGCCGAAAGCGAAAGAATAAGACATATCTTCAAAGCCGCTCAGACGTTTTTCAAGCGTTCTTATAAAACGCTCAATATCCTCCTGCTTTTCGTAAGGCGTGAGTATCATAAAAACATCGGCGCTAAGACGCGAAAAAAGCTGTTTTTCACTGCAAAATACACTCAGCACATCGTTGAAATAATTCAGCAGTTTGGTGCCTTTAGCTTCACCGTAAGTATCATTTATTAGCTTGAAACGCACAACGTCAAACTGTATTATTGCATAATTGCTGTCAGGATCATCTTTCAAGCGTTTTTCTATCATACCGCCGAAAAGCATTGGGTGACGGTCATTCGTGTATGCGTTCAGTATGTTGCGCGTCATCAATTCGCTCTCAGTCATCGGGTGTATGCTTCCGACAACTTCGTATATCTGATTTTTCTCGTTCTTGACAAACGATACCAGCATATTATACCATTTCATCTTTCCGTTTTCGCCGGCTCTAAAATGTATCTTCATATAGCTGTCATGTATGCCAACAGTAGTGCCAGAAAGCAATTTATTGTAAAAACCACGGTATAATTCAAGATCATCGCTGTACACTGCTCCGCTGCGTAATATTGCTTCCACCGGGTCATATTTATCTGAGATCATATATTTGAGAGCTGCGGCGTTTTCGCCGATCTCCCAGACGTGCTCGTCAAAATTGATGTAGAAAAACGCAGCTAAACTTTTATTTACCAGCAGATCTATCATTCTGTTAAAACAGTTTACTGTATCTGCTCCCTCACGTATCTTGTGTTTTCGCTTTTCACGGTACATATTTTCATCTGCTATCTTGATGAATTCGTCCAGTTCGTCAGCCGAACTGCATTTCATTCCTACCGTTCCGCAGCTTATCTTTACTTTGTACGGAGAATTATTCTGTGCGTCATACTCGGCAAGCTTTTCATTTACTTTGTTGTAATAATCAGCACAGTATTTATTGATATTATTGCTTTCTGAAACACCAAGAACAAGAAATTCATCACCGCCAAAGCGGGCACATATTTCGCCATTGTCCGATGCGGCTAACAAAGCGTGAGCGATGGAGTTTATAGCGTTATCGCCCTCATGATGGCCAAAAGTATCATTTATCTTCTTTAGTCCGTCCATATCGACCGAGAATAAAACTATGTTTTTATCGGTATCCTTATACTTTTCGATAACAGCAACGGCATTGTTGTAAAAACCGCGCCTGTTATAGATACCTGTAAGAACATCGCGAACGTGCATATCTTCAAGCATAGCATTTGCTTTTGCAAGATTTATTCTATTTTTCAACCTCTCCATTATCTGGTTTGTATAGTTTACAAAGCGTTTTGTATTCTTGAAATTAAAGCAGTTCAGATCATACATAACGCCGATATAGCCTATGACTTCGCTCTGGAAATGCAGGGGAACAAACATTATATAATCGAAATTTTCAAGAGCATTTTCGATATTAAACACCAGTTCACTACGCGGGAATATTTCGCCGTATGTAAAATCAAACTCGCCGACATTGTGCACAAGGTTATACATATTCTCGGTAAAAAAGCCATTTTCAGTCTTGTCTGATTCTTTATCTAGAAAATCAGTATTCAAACAACACCATGTACAGTAATCGCTGTAATAAGGGATAAGAGTGCTAAGTTCATCAATATTAGAACAACACATAGCTTTTCCAAGATAATTGAGCATATGTGCCTCGTGTCCCTCTGCTGCGTTAATAATATTGTACATATCAATTACCTTATCACTGTAAACAACCTTGTCAACAGCGCGGCAGCCGCAGGACTGTGATAAACGCATATAATACGATGCATGATTGACAAGCGGAACTTCATCACCGTTGATCAAATGCTCAATAATATTCATAGCCTTATCGACCAGGTCTTCAATATCGGGCGCAGCAGTGGTAAGCCGGGGCGAGATATATTTTTCAGCTTCTATCCCATCAAAACCTGTCACGATAATATCTTCAGGTATTTTGATCCCATTCTTACGAAGCACCTGACAAACAGATATAGCCATAGCGTCATTACAGCAAATAATAGCGTCAAGCAAAGGCAATTCACTCTTTAAAAACTGTTCTGTCACTTTCCTGGCAGGGTCGCCCCAAAAATCTCCGTAACCGAGCCGCTGAGGCTCAAACTCTATATTATTTTCAGCGAGCACTTTTTTAAAGCAATTTATACGCTCATCTGAAAAAGCATTGTCTTTTACACCTGCGACAAAATTTATTTTTTTACAGCCGTGGTCTTCCACAACGTGACGTACTATTTTTTCAAAAGTATCCCCAACGTCAAAAGCAACGCTCGGCACGCCTGCTATCAAACCATCGACCGAAACGATAGGTTTACCCGCGAGCTTAGCATGGTCAGCTATCTTTTTTACATAGGAAGCGTTTCGTATAGACTCAGGCAGGATAACTACAGCGTCAAGCAGATCAGTTTCAGCGAGAGTAAAAACGCTGGACTCCCCTTTTGTATAATCGTTTTCATTATACAGATCAGTAAAGCTGTTGAACAAAAACACCTTATAGTTTTTCTCATTTGCCTTACGTGAAAGGGTCATCGCAATATCGCGAACCATATCGTCGTGCAAAGCCGAAACGCATATGCCGATTATTTTATAAGTTTTGTCAGTACCTTTATACATATCAAACAAGATCCCCGTACATAGTATTATTAAAAATATTAAATAAAAGCAAACAAATTGCCATATTAAAATTTTAACATAATAATTCAATAATGTCAAGCCGTTTTTGTGAAAATTGGTAAGAGTATTGAACTAAAGAGGAGCATTTCAAAGCAAGACCATTATGTATCATTTTTATATCAACGATAAAAATTCCTCTTTGTTGCATTTTCGCAACAAAGAGGAACAAAACATTTTATTTCACGCCGCGTTTTCCGCAGCTTTCTTTACAGCGTGTACAACAGCCGCAGCACTTTCCTTTTTTATGCTGCTTTATCATACTTACTGCCGCGGCTATTGCCCATAATGCAAGCAGAACCGTTACCACCCAATCTGCCGCGCTCATATGATAGCCCCGATCTGATATACTGCGCAGGCGCATATCCAAGCAACTACACATTGCATAAGCACTACGCCTATGGTCTGCCATGTAGAATTAAGCTCTTTCTTTATAGTTGCTACCGCTGCCACGCAGGGTGTATAAAGCAGCGTGAATACTAAAAAGCTTAAAGCAGATAGAGTTGAAAAAGTTCCAGAAAGCGCCGTACCTAAATTTGCCGTACTGGTATTCATCAGCACTGCCATAGTGCTTACCACTGCCTCTTTTGCTGTAAAACCAGAGATAAGCGATGTTGTAACGCGCCAATCAGCAAATCCCAGCGGCGCAAATATAGGCGATATAGCTTGACCGATAAGTGCCAGCAAACTATCAGAAGAATCAGTGACTACGTTTAGCCTTACATCAAAGTTTTCTAAAAACCATATTATGATGGTCGCAAAAAAGATAACTGTAAATGCGCGTTGTATAAAGTCTTTAGCTTTATCCCATAAAAGTAATCCTACGCTTTTTGCCGAGGGTAGGCGATAGTTTGGAAGTTCCATTACAAATGGTACAGGCTTGCCTTTAAAAAGTGAGTTTTTTAGCAGCAGCGCCACGAGTATTCCAAGAACTATTCCCGTAACATACAAGCCTATCATAACCAGTGCCTGATATTTTGTGAAAAAAGCAGCGCAGAATACAGCATATATCGGTATTTTGGCTGAACAGCTCATATATGGCGTAAGCAGTATCGTCATTTTTCTGTCACGGTCAGAAACAAGCGTGCGCGTCGCCATTATCGCAGGAACAGAGCAGCCAAAACCTATGAGCATAGGCACAAAACTGCGGCCGGAAAGCCCTATTTTTCTCAGCAGCTTATCCATTACAAAAGCAACTCGCGCCATATAACCGGTATCCTCAAGTATAGAGAGAAAGAAAAACAGAGTAACTATTATTGGCAAAAAGCTAAGCACACTGCCTACTCCGGCAAAAACTCCATCTATTATAAGGCTGTGCACTACGGGGTTTATTCCGTATGCAGTAAGCCCTTTGTCCGCCAAGTCTGTCACTTTATCTATACCAAGTGAAAGCCAATTTGAGAGACTTGCGCCTATAACATTAAATGTTAAGAAAAATACTAAGAACATTATTCCGAAAAATACCGGCAGCGCCGTGTATTTACCTGTAAGAACACGGTCTATCTTTACGCTGCGTTTATGTTCACGGCTTTCATGACACTTGACTACGCTTATCGCAACTACTTTTTCTATAAATGTATAGCGCATATCTGCCAATGCAGCGTTTCTATCCAGTTTCGATTCATCTTCCATTTCAACTATGCAGTGTTCCAAAAGCTCAAGCTCGTTTTGATTTAACGCAAGCTGATCCTCAATATTTTTATCGCCTTCAATGAGTTTTGAAGCACAAAAGCGCGGCGGTATCCCCGCACGATTGGCATGATCCATTATCAGATGAACGACTGCATGTATACATCTATGAACTGCTGAATCATCAGAACAAAAGTCAGTAATTATCGGCTTAGTTCTCTTTCCGGCCGTTTCCACTGCTTTATCTATAAGATCTGAAACACCATCGCCCTTTGCTGCGCTTATCGGTATAACAGGTATGCCCAGCGCATCGCTCATCATTTTTACATCGATCGTTCCACCGTTTGCACGAACTTCGTCCATCATGTTAAGAGCCAAAACCATTGGTACGCGAAGCTCCAGCAGCTGAAGAGTAAGGTAAAGATTTCGTTCTATATTAGTAGCATCTACAATGTTTATTATTCCGTCCGGCTTTTCATTCAATATGTAATCGCGCGTAACTATTTCTTCCTGCGTATAAGGTCTTAGGGAATATATACCGGGCAGATCCACTACCGTACAGTCTTTTTGCCCGCGTATATTTCCCACTTTTTGGTCGACTGTTACGCCCGGAAAATTTCCGACGTGCTGGTTTGAGCCTGTAAGTGCATTAAAAAGCGTTGTCTTTCCGCAGTTTTGATTTCCTGCAAGGGCAAATTTCATATATGTTCATTCTCCTCTATTGATCCTACTTCTATTTTTTGTGCGTCCTCCACTCTTAAAGTCAGCTCATAGCCCCTCAAGACTATATCCAGCGGATCGCCCATTGGTGCACGTTTCAGCATTTTGACCTCGGTATTTGGTATCAGCCCCATGTCAAGAAATCTCAGTCGGAGCGCACCGGTGCCGCCAACAGTTTTAATAACAGCCTTCTCACCTATCTTTAATTTATCAAGAGTCATATTATTATCCTCCGTAGTATAATACTCTACAATAAGTTTACCACGTCTAACTCTTTTTGTCAAGCATATAGAGAAGAAAAAAATGTACCCGCCCAATAATCCCCCATTCCCCTAAAGCCAAAGATCCCCGAGCCCAAAACTCGTGGATATATTTCACGGTAATTTGCAGATCTTCTGTGTAGCCTCATTCCAGGGCACCAGTTCCTCAATGATATCCGGATTGGTCAGAAACTCCATGCTCGGATTGATTTTGTCAATAAAACTTGACACATTAACCGCAAGGATTTTGAAGTTAAGGAGCTATAGTCATAGCCGAATAGAATCTGCGCCGCTTTACAGCAGGAGGAAGCCCGCCAATCGCCGAGCAGATCCTGCGGTTGCTCCAATAGCTCATGAAATATCGCCAGACCATCGTTTTTAACGCTTCGGTCGTATAATTTTCAGTTTTTCTGCCTCTGTTATAAAACAACTCCTCCT
>NZ_JAJCLZ010000129.1 GCF_020559915.1 Ruminococcus sp. 210702-SL.1.03 | reverse complement strand
CCTTTCCGTAATATTTTCTCAGCAGACCTATGATAAAAAGCTGACCTTTTCCCGTCACAAACGTCTGCCGATAAGTCTTTTTCATACCCTCGACCTCGAACACCGACTCTTTTACAACAAAATATCTGCGGTCAATATATCTCTGATACGGCAGATTGTTTGACATAAGCACTCCCATTTCTTTCAGCCAGCGAAACAGTCTTGTTCTGCCGATATTGAAATTTTTATCAGCCGCAAGCTTTGCCATAGCATTCATATCTATGAGATCCTCGCTGTTGGCAACGTGCAGAGCTAAATCCACGAGAGGCTTATCAGTTCTGATCCGTTCATTCAATTTGCTGATAAACGTCATTTGCAGACGGAAGAGATTTTTGTACGGTTCGTCGAGGAAGGGCAGGTAGTTTTCAATAAACATTTCTTCGTT
>NZ_JAJCLZ010000128.1 GCF_020559915.1 Ruminococcus sp. 210702-SL.1.03 | reverse complement strand
TCGGCTCAGAGAGCGGCTCGTAGTATTCGGGTACTGTGGCAGGATCTTCGGAAATATCATACTTGAAACCGGGATATATCGGCACGCGGTAAGTGTATTCGCCGCCCATATCTCCATCTTCCGCCTGCTTGGTGTAAACACTGTATGCCTTGCCGTCTGCGTCCGTCGGAGAAAGAGTGCCGACAAGCTCGCCGGCAGTCTGTATAGTGTGACCGTTCAGCACTACGTCGTCCTTAGCGTAGATGTTGAAAACTACGCCCTCAAGCGGTTTGTCGCTGTCAGATTTTTTTATAACCGTCAGATCCACTTCCTGCGGATAGTTTACAATGTCAGCAGTTTCCGCCGCAAGCGCTATTCCTTTTTCAGCGGTCTTATCCGCAGATATATCTGAAACGTAAGTTGTAACAGTATACGGCGTGCTGTCAAGTACATAAG
>NZ_JAJCLZ010000127.1 GCF_020559915.1 Ruminococcus sp. 210702-SL.1.03 | reverse complement strand
TCGGCTCAGAGAGCGGCTCGTAGTATTCGGGTACTGTGGCAGGATCTTCGGAAATGTTGTACTTGAAACCCGGATATATCGGCACGCGGTAAGTGTAATCGCCGCCCATATCTCCATCTTCCGCCTGCTTGGTGTAGACACTGAAAGCTTTTCCTTCATTATCTGTCGGAGAAAGAGTGCCGACAAGCTCGCCGGCAGTCTGTATTGTGTGACCGTTCAGCACTACGTCGTCCTTTGCATAGATGTTGAAAACTACGCCTTCAAGCGGTTTGTCGCTGTCAGATTTTTTTATAACTGTCAGATCAACATTCTGCGGATAATTTACAATGTCAGCAGTTTCCGCAGCAAGTGCAATGCCTTTTTCAGCGGTCTTGTCTGCCGATATATCTGAAACGTAAGTTGTAACAGTATACGGCGTGCTGTCAAGTACATAAG
>NZ_JAJCLZ010000126.1 GCF_020559915.1 Ruminococcus sp. 210702-SL.1.03 | reverse complement strand
TGGATGAACACTTAGGGTACAGTTCATATGAACGCTCGGACAACTCCAATTACCGTAATGGTAGGAAAACCAAGAAGATACGTGGAAATTTGGGCGAAACAGAGATCGAAGTACCACAGGATCGAGACGGAACATTTGAGCCAAAGGTGGTAAAAAAGCGTCAAAAGGACATCTCCGGCATTGAACAGAAGATCATTTCGCTGTACGCAAAGGGCATGACAACACGCCAGATAAGCGATACCATCGAAGATATTTACGGATTTGAGGTCAGCGACGGAATGGTATCAGACATCACAGACAGACTTCTTCCGCAGATAGAAGATTGGCAGAATCGTCCGCTTGATGAAGTGTATCCGATTGTTTTCATCGATGCAGTACACTTTTCAGTGCGTGATAACGGACAGATAAAAAAGCTTGCAGCATATGTAATCCTTGCAGTAAGCTTGACAGGTCA
>NZ_JAJCLZ010000125.1 GCF_020559915.1 Ruminococcus sp. 210702-SL.1.03 | reverse complement strand
AAAGAAAATGGAGTTGGGAGAGAAAGAAGAAAATCATATGGATATACAATAAAGAGAACAGCTGATCTGTGCTTGTGACTGCATAGATCAGCTGTTTTTATTTCGCAAAATCTGTACCTTTGCGAAAGACTATTTAAGGCGATTTTGATCGCTATTTGGACTAATGTGATAGAATTTAAGCACATTATATCACATCAAATGGTTTTTGTAAAGTCAAAATAAAAAAATTTATCAAAAAAACACGGCTGATAAAGTTTTCAGCCGTCAGAATTTCAGTACGAGGAGGGCGATAAAATGAAAAATACAATGAACATTTACAAGAGAAAAGACGGACGTTTCGAGGGGCGTATTCCGTTTGGAAGAGATGATAACGGAAACCTGAAGTATAGGTATCTGTACTCAAGAAATGATTTTGTCAATAAAACTTGACACATTGACCGCAAGGATTTGAAGTTA
>NZ_JAJCLZ010000124.1 GCF_020559915.1 Ruminococcus sp. 210702-SL.1.03 | reverse complement strand
TAACACCTATCATCATTCCAATGAACAAATACGTCATTTACATCATCTCCATTTCAAAATCTTCGGTTTCCGACTGCTCCTGAATATATCCTCCCAACGAGTTCTCCACATAGTCCGACAGCCATGTGCTTCCGAAATCCTCCCTCGTTCGGAGCCGCCATATTGCAAGCTTTCCGACATCAAGCTGAACGTCATCAAATGGAAACAGCAGACAGGTAAGGTCCCCGTTTTTAAAAGAGAATGCTTTTTCAAACTTACTTCCATTCTGCAATATTCCGCTTTCAGTCAGCATATCATTTATGCCGTTCACCCATTCCTGCAGATCACCGCCGCACCCTTGTATGACAAGTCCTTCGCAGTCATTCATTTTTCTCAGCTCATGCAAAGAAATATCATTGATATCCATTATTGCAAAACCTCCTTTCCGTAATATTTTCTCAGCAGACCTATGATAAAAAGCTGACCTTTTCCC
>NZ_JAJCLZ010000123.1 GCF_020559915.1 Ruminococcus sp. 210702-SL.1.03 | reverse complement strand
CATTTATTGCATCACAAAGTCCTGTCAGATTATCGTGACAAGCGATGAAAATGTCTGTAACACCGCGGTTTCTGAGGTCTGAGCATATGCTTGCATAGAAGCTTGCTGACTCATTTTCAGAGATCCAAGTGCCAAGGATTTCTTTTTGTCCTTCCATATTGATCCCGAGAACGGAGTACACACATTTGCTGATGATTTTATTGTCTTTTCTGGAGTTGAAAACTATCCCGTCGAAGAAAACTACAGGGTAAATTTTGTCGAGAGGACGGTTTTGCCATTCATTTACCTCAGGAAGAATTTTGTCGGTTATGCGTGAAACAAGTCCCTGAGAAATTTCTGCACCATAGATTTCTCTTAGGGTATCTTCAATGTCACGCTGGGACATTCCTTTTGCGTACATTGCCATGATTTTCTGTTCAATTTCATCTGTGTGAGTCTGTCTTTTTTCGATGACTTTAGGTTCAAATTCACCGTTTCTGTCACGGGGAACGGCTATTTCACACTCGCCG
>NZ_JAJCLZ010000122.1 GCF_020559915.1 Ruminococcus sp. 210702-SL.1.03 | reverse complement strand
ACGCTGATGAAGGGTGATGAGGTGGTCGAGATTTTTAAAATAAGCACCAATTTGTTCTTGTTCTGCTATATTAGGAACTTCTACAATGAACTCTTGCATATCAGAAGCAAGAATATGTTTTATTGTGTTACCAGTAGTTATATTTTCAATTTTCTTTTTTGTCTTCGTAGTTTGGTACTGATAATTCAAAAAGTAAGGTTCTATTTTTAATTTAGGATTTCTAAACATAATCAATGCGTGAGCAGCCGAATTATCCAATTCTTCGGGGATTACAGCCGCATGACCGACATGTCCTGATTGCACCATAACCATGTCTCCAGTATGCAGCCATTTATCTTTTTGCCTTTCATAAAATTCATTATTTATGAAAACTTCATTGTTCCTATTTATCTGTCCATCCTTAACATTATTTGATTCCAGATAAAAATGTCCTGATTCAACGTAATATGGTGTAGCTGTTCCAACGAATGCATTTCCTATGTTTTGATAAATCTCTGACAACCTACGCTGTTCCCA
>NZ_JAJCLZ010000121.1 GCF_020559915.1 Ruminococcus sp. 210702-SL.1.03 | reverse complement strand
GCTGATGAAGGGTGATAAGGAAATCAAGGTTACGGAAATAGTCTCCGATTTTCTGTTGTTCTGATACACAAGGGAGTGTAATCGGAGTTTCTCCAAGTTGAGTAATTGTATAATGTGCGATTGTTCCCACATGAGAAACACTGTTGAGATAGTCCGTAAAAGTTGGTGAAAAGAAGAACGTATACACAAAATATGGATCTAAGTTTTCATTGTTCTTTATCCATAGCAAGTCAGCGTCTTTTGTATACAAAGGCTCGTTATTTGGCACTATATAGGGCTTTCCTACAGAACCGCCGCCAGTTACAAGCACATCTCCTTTTTCTAATTTGCCAGATACGGCTGATAGTTTTTCATATAATTCTTCTGAGATAAACGCCTTTTCATTTTCTGTTCCATTTAATGCAGCCATAACATCACTTGACCTATAAAATGGTACTCCGCTTGACTGCCATTCATCTTTATGAACTCTTGAAGCAGACCTAATTTCAGTTAATTCTGAGAACTTACGCTGTTCCCAAG
>NZ_JAJCLZ010000120.1 GCF_020559915.1 Ruminococcus sp. 210702-SL.1.03 | reverse complement strand
TTTCTATTTTACTTCTTTGAGGTTGGAGTGTCAAGTTTTATTATACTATATCACTTACATCCGTGTATAAACGCTTAGCTTTTCAATAATTGTCACCAAACAATCCGCCATTCAAACATCTATATATTCCGGAATTAATATGATTACTCATAGTTCTGAGCCTGCTCGTTCTTGATACCCAGTGACAGTTTTTTCTGCCTAATCATTCTCCGCAGCTTGCTGTCCACTGTCCGTCTGACTGACTTATACTTCTGCGTATAGTCATCTTCGATGCACCTACTGAGATTTGCAAACAAACCAAAGATCGTATTTGCAATTACGGCATTTTCAAACTGTGCCATATTGTTCAGCATATTCTGTGCATATTCATTACCATCATTTGCAGACTTTGTGAACCATTCGATAGCTTGTCCCTTATCCTTTGTAAGTCCCGCTGCACCGAAAAGATAGATTCTGCCAAGCTGATAACTTGCCAAATGATTTTTGTCAGCACAATTCTCAAAATAATTGACAGCTTTTTGTATATCATA
>NZ_JAJCLZ010000012.1 GCF_020559915.1 Ruminococcus sp. 210702-SL.1.03 | reverse complement strand
GCAGTGCAGTAACGCCCACAGCAGGGTCTTTCCAACCGGGCTGCGCCAGCGCACCGGCAACGTCCATCGCAACAGTTTCATACGATGTTGTGTAGCACTCAGCTCTGCCGATGAGAGCAGGGGAGCTTGTTGACATAATGGCTATAGCTGCTAGGATAGATATTATTTTTTTCATAACTTCTTCCTCCTAAGTATACTTGATACCAGTTTTATTTTTTCTATGATACCATTATATCACAAAAACGATCCAAAATCAATTAACATTTTGTAAACATTTGATAATTGTTATATATCTTATTTTCTACTTTTGGCTTCTGCTTTTGTATTACCGTTGACCTTATCAACTACGGCAGAAATTTTATCACCATATACTACTTCGCCGCTTTCGGCAAATTCCCTCATATCGTCCGCGGATAAGCCGTTATTGCGGCATACTTCGTCTGCCCATTGTCTGTTTTCCAGAGATACGCTGCCCTCATATGCACAATAATTTATTATCGCAGCCGCTGCGAGTTTTATATCGTTCTTATCAAAACCGTTATCGAGCATATCGTTGATTGCTCCGTCCTCATTCAAGGAATACATATCGCTGTTGTATCCTATTGTTGCTATGAGCATACTTGCCGCTTCCGTAATATCAAAAGACTTTACATTTTCTTTAGTCGTTGCAGTCTGAGCTGCTTCGGCAATATTTTCATCGGTAGGATTTTCCTCAGCTCTTTTCATCATCAATGCAGCCGTTGATCTCATGTTTTCGTCGGCAGCCTGCTTTTCCTCTACAGTAAAGGGATTTTTGTATTCTGATTTTTCAAGTTTCTTCTTTTCCTCATTCAGCTTTTTGATCTTATCATACAGCTTATTCTGCTTTATCTTTATGTCGTTAGCTTCTGTATAAGTTTGAGCATCTTCATATTTCTGACAGAGCTTATCAAGTCTTATGTTAGCCTTATTTATTTTTGCTTCGTTCAGTCTGCACTGCGACGAGTGCAGCGAATTAACCGAGTCAACAAAAACAGCACGACGTTTATCAGTATTAAGTATTGCAAAGCTACGGATAATTCCACTCATTGCAGCACACTTATCGTACTTGCTCTGAGTTATATCTATATTTGTTTCGACCTTGTTGATTCTCCTTTTATCCTTTGCGACCTTATTTTCAAGCTTAGGTACAGTTTCTTTCTCCAGCTTTTCAAGCTTCTTGATATTATGCTCACGCACAGAATTTAATACGTTGTTTATAACGCCGATCGACATGCGTTCGGCGGTGGTTTCAAGCATTTTGTTAATATCTTTAAGACGTTCTATCCTGTCCTTGGTATCATTAAGCTTAGCTTCATGTCTGTCAAGCTTGTCTGCCTGTTCCGCGCGTTTGCGCTCTAAGCTATCAAGCTTTGCTACATATCCTTTTGCGGCCGTCGAAAAGATCGGAAGCAGACTAAGCTCATGACAGCTCAGCGATATTTCGCTGCTATCATCATTGAGCGGAACTATTTCCTGCCGTTCTCTTGGCTTTCTATCGCCGATAAGTTCTTCAAGCTGCTCATCGGTCTGCTGCTGACGTTTTCTTATCATATCAAACTGTTTCATCATTTCGGCATTCTGCGCAGCAATGTTTTCAAGATACTGCTGCATATTGATCTCATACTCTGTCATTTTTTATATCCTTTCCGCCTATAGTCATATTTTTCAGCTTCATTCTCTTCTGTTGTATGCTTGTTCTTCTCAATGTACTTTGTCCGAACAGATATATCATTTTGCTGTTGCAGATTTATATATCTGTCAAGACGCTCCGCAGCTTCTTTCGCTTCTTTCAAGCTGCTATAGTTAAATGATAATGCGTAAGTAATTCGGTCGCCTGATAGTTCAGGTGCTGTTACTACAATATATCCGTCATCATCGCTGCTTGACATAACAGCGGTATTATCATTTAGCGATCTGAGCTGCATCAATTTATTTTCTTTAAAAGAAAATAAAAAAACATCATATTTTCTCCGCAGGAGTTTCTTCGTTTCCGCGAAAGGTGTCTGTTTTTTCTTCTGCCGGCGGCTCAGGTATCTCAGTTTTTTCTTCCATTGCTCCAAATACTGAAGAGTGCGCCAACAGCTCCTCATACATTGTTCTCACTTGCGCAGGAACGTATTTTTTGTACTGCTTGTTGATCGCAGCAGTAAAACTTTCTGCGACAAGCTCTTTGAGCATTTCAAGCTGATCTTCTTTTTCATCCTTATTCTGATTTACATAGTAATTTATAAGCTCGTATTTGCGCATATCAAGGCTTGAGATCTCTACGTTTTCTCTGCCTATAGTCATAACGAGTTTTATGGTATTATCGTTTTTCTGTTTCTTCATGGTTACCCTCTCCAAATGTAAAAGAGCAGCCGCTGCCGACTGCTCTTTAAACTTGATCGTTATTTCTTATCCTTATAGAATTCCTCGTATGTATGATACACATAATCTTCCATTATTTTGTGTTCTATATACAGAGCCTTCTGCTTTTCCCATTTGCAGACCCCGAAATAATCATCAGAATGAGGACGATCTTTGTGTACAAGGTTATATTCCTTGCTCAGTTCGTCATAATACGCTTTTGCTTTTTCGTCGATCCAACGAGGCACGATCTGCCATGTGCAATGCCAAACATGCAGATCTTTATCAAGTGGATGCTGCTCTTCGATCCACTTTTGCCACGCTCTGCCCCAACGTCCTATCGGTTTTTCAAGCATTCGCTTTTCTTCCGAATCATCAGTGTACTCCACCTCGGGCAGTACTTGTCCGGTCGAGCTTATTTTGTAGCTTTGGTAATCAATTGCCATAATTCTTCTCCTTTCGATTTTCTGCCTACAGGCAGACTGTTATTACTTTTATCAGAATGGTACTCCGTCGTCATATATCATTTCGACTTCGTATTCTTCAAAATCAGGCTCTTGCTGCTGCGGTATGGGCTCGCTATTTGAAACACGTTTAGTATTTTTCGTATCGAGCAACTCGATTTCGTGAACGATTATTTCCGTAGAGTTGATTTTCTGTCCCTCTTTGTTGGTGTAAGAACTGCTGCTCAGTTTGCCATGTATCAGAAGCTTTGCTCCCTTGTGAGTATATCTTTCGATGCACTCAGCTGCTCCTTTAAAAGCGGTACACTTGAAAAAATCTGCGGATTTACTTTCGGTTTGTCTTGATTTTGGTAAATCAACAGCAAATCTAAATCTTGCAACTTTTACGTCGTTACTTGATACAAAAATCTCTGCATCGTTTACCATTCTTCCTACTAATGTGACCGAATTGTACATTTTTAAATTCCTCCTTTTATGGTCGTGTTAAATATTTCCTTTAATACATTATACTGCATATTTAATTAAAATTCAATAGTTTTTGTGTAAAAGAATTTAATCGTGATGCGAATTGTTCCTAATAAGCTTATCTATTCTGTTAGTAGTTATTTTGAACAATTTGCATATAATCACTTTGTCCGGTAAATGATCATAATAATCACATATGCAGTTGTTTCGCACTTGCGCCATCGTAATATTCTCATTGCAGCATTTTTTTGCAATCATGTGAAAATCACGATTTATGCCGTTTACGTTTAAGCGTTCTCGAAATCTGTTCAGAAAAAAAGCATTGCAATTAGTATCTCCCAAGTATTTTTTTCGTTTATCAAGATATATAGCCAATAGTTCGTGTGGAAAGCTATCGTTAATTAAACGTATGAGCAGATGATTTGAATTTATAACGATCTCATCACCGTTAATGCTGTCTATATCCATGCAACTTAAATCGTTAGGTTTCAGTCCAAACAATATACACATTATTACAATTATTTTAGCTCTTATTTCTCCGTAGGACTCTTTGTCACTAAGATTGGAGCAATAGAGATATAACGAACGTATATCTTCATTTCTTGCAAATGGTATTTCTTCGCAAGGAATAGCAGTATCATTTTTGCGTTTTTGGCTCATACAGTAACGTACTACTCCACGCAGCGTACACAACCGACGTTTAATGCTTCTCGGAGATTCGTGCTGCACATTTTTCAACCAATCAACATATTTTTCCTCCTCATCTTCATCAGATAGAGCAAAAGCACTTTTATTTACTGTAACTAGATATTCTCTTAATGATTTTATATCATACGCATAGCTTTTCTTTGTTCTCGCTGAAAGTGAGGTTAATTGCTTTTCATATCCAATAAATACCATATCATTGACGTTTTTATATTTAGTATTCATATTAAAACTTCACGCTTCTCTTATGCGCATAAGATATTATCATATCTTTTTTACAAATCTTTTCAAGTTTGTGTTGTGCATCATATGTATATAGCGGATGTTCTCTAAATAGATCTGTTATACTGTCAAAGTATTCGAAATGTACATCTCTAGGTTCAGAAGTTTCAAAATCATGTATTGCGATTGCTTCAATCTTGTCTAATCCGGAAAAAGCTGAATCTGAGATAAGTGTCAGCGAATTTGGCAGCCACAGAATACGCAGCTCTGGCAAATTACGCAGCGCATAATCTTGTATAAAATAACAACTTGCCGGTATAAACAAAAGCGTAGCATCGGTATCAATAGTTGGAAAATCGCTGTTTTTAATACTTGTAATACCGTCGCTTAATATTATATTTTTTGACATTTTTTATTTCGTCACCTCTTTATCAAACATTAAGTTGATTTTTTTATAGTAATCGTCATCATCGAGAAAATAATCACCCCTTTCAAAATCTATTTTTAAAAGGAAAAAGCAGCCACTTTTCATGACTGCTTTTCAAAATCATATTTTGTTTTTCTGCCTATAGGCGGACTTTTTATCTGCCGCGACCGCCGCCGCGATTCTGATCATTATTTGCATTCAGATCATTTATATCACGGCTGAAAAATCTCAGCAGCTCTTCTGTTGACATACTATTCAGGTCGGCATAGATGCTTTCCTTCATAGATTGCTGACCCTCAATAAAGGCTTTCTCAGAAGCTTTTTCAAGTTCTGCTCTTCCTTCTGCTCTTCCTTCTGCTCTTCCTTCAGCCAGACCCTTGGCTCGTGCTGCTTCCATAGCTTCTTTCAATTCCATTTGCCTTGTATACTCTCTGCTGGCTCTTTCATGAGCTGCTTCTTCATCAGCTCGTTTTAATGCACGGATATACGCTTCGTCATTTATTCTGTCGAGTTTGTCTACTGCGCTGCTGTAAGAGGTATCGGTCATATTCTCTTTCATTTCACTCAGCTCCTCTCGTGTCGTTACGTTCATCAGCTTTATCCATTTTGTTTTTCTGTCCTCTTCATTCAGCCTTATTCCGGCTGCTCTTGCTTTGGGTAGTTCAACAAAATGTATTTCCAGTTTATCTGTGAGAGCTTCTCCTCTTTGAGTTTCACATATCATGAATTTAGAGCAGTACTCATCACATTTAAACATATTAAAATCAAGCAAATTGAGCGTGATAGCTTTTCTTGTGTTTCCATAAGGTGTACCGGCCGGCAAGCTGCCACGGTACATTTCTGCCCAGTAATAAAGGGTACGGTCAGAAAAATCCTTTTCACTTTCGCATTGGATCTCTATGTCTATCTCCGTTTCGCCTATTCTAGTGCGCACATCTAAGCGTGATCCTTTTTTCTCAAGTTCTTCCGGCGATACTTCGGTATTCATTATAGATATATCATTTTCACTTTTTATATCAAGACCGACCATATCGTTAAGGAAGCCTTTAAGGATATTTTTACTGTCCTCACTGCCGAAAAGCTTTTTAAAAACTATGTCTTTTTTCGGCGAGTAAATTTTGTTATCAAGCTCATCATTATTATACTTCATTTTTATACCTCCATTATATCACGTTTATCATTTTTTGTCAATAAAAAAGGCAACCACTTTTATGGCTGCCTTCAAAAAAGTATTTTGTTTGACATAACTGACATATTATGATAAAATATATTTGTACTATTGTGTACTTACTGAATTTCAATTTTCTTAAACTTTTCTACCCATAAAGCTACACATCCAAAATCACCCTCTTGCTTTCTAAACTTTTTATCTTGAGTTATGAAAACTAAAGCGTGTGGTTTATTATCTTCATTTTGATTTTGTATCACAATTTTATAAATTGAACCAGTGTATGTACAATTATCTTCGTAAGTTACCCTGACTTTCATTTTTTCTTCGATAAACATAATTTTGGAGGTATCGTATTATGAAGTGTGTCGATTTTGCGCCACTTATTCAAAGTATGAAAACAAACAATGTAGATAAAGAACATTACAGTTTTAATTATAATAAATTTAAGTTCGATGTAATTTTTTCTTTATCACATAATGGCTATCAAATTCTAGTTGCGATTCATAACCAAAATTGGGGATGCGTGCTTAACATGAATAAGTATTTTATTGTTGAAATGAATAATGAGGATTATTATTCACTTTGCAAAATTCTTAATTTAAGTTGGAGCAAAGATCACTTTAATTCATCTACGTTCCTCCGCCTCCTTTCTGAAAAAGCACCTCGAAAATCTTCTTTACAAGGTGTTGATTATAGAGAATTAAGAAAATACTCGTCTTTTCGTCATGTTGACGAAAATGAGAAAATATATTTTTGCGGATGGAATGATCACCTAAAAGATAAAAGGCAAGCCCGCAATTTCGATAAAACCGAATTTTACTTAGGTAAAACTGTTGCTGATTATTGCAGACGTAATAATATCAGCTCTCTATGGTCAAGTTTTCCGAGGGATGAGCGAAGCGTGACCAACCCATGGGATATATAATCCCATAAAGCTCATATTCTATTTTTCTGCCTAAAGGCAGATTTTAAACTCCTGCTATCAACGCTATATCTCGTCATTAAAGTACTCTTCCAGCAGCATAATGACTAGTTCGGAAAGCTCTTCTTCGCTATGTTCATTCATTTTTTCAGCCATGTCTTTTTTCTCTGAAAGAAAAGAATTGAATACCTCGTTCTTATAACGCTTCTTCGGCGGCTTCTTTTCGAGAAACTTTGCAAGTGATTCCACGTCTGCTGCAAGATCACTTTTCAGAAAAGTTATTGCTTTCTTGCAGAGTGAAACATTCATTGGTTTCTCGTTTATTGAAACGTAACGAGCAAGTATTCTTTGCTGCTTAGACTGGAGATCTGTAAGCTCGTCGATGGAGTTTGTAGATATAAGCCCCATATCTATCGCTTCGATAAGCTCAGGTGAAAGCTTTGCAAGTTTTAGAAAACGATATGTCTGACGTTCTGATATATCAAACATTTCAGCCAGCATTTTGTTCGTTACTTTTTCATGTGCTGAATTTTCCTTGTATTTTATAAGTATCTTTGCGATTTCAGACGGCTTCGGCGAACCGTGACGGATATTTGATTCCACCACTATTCTGTATGCTTCCCAGTCGCTGCAATCAACTATTTTGACTTTAGCATTCTCAGCATTGTTCAGCTTCAACGCGGCAAGTCTGTGATGACCTGCCAGCAACTGATATTTTTCATCATCGATCTTGCGGACGATAAGAGGTTCAAGCTGACCGCTTTCAGCAATGCTTGCAGCTAGTGCATTAACTTTTGCTTCATCAATATCATACGGCTGCGTATTGCCGTCAGCGTCTTTGTATTCTTCAATGCTGCCTAAAGGCAGAGTTTCTTCTGCCGCTTGTTCGGACTTTTCAAGTATTTTGTCCAGTCGGCTTCTGTTTTCCCGAGGAGTTTCCATCCGCTTGCTGCGGGATTCATTTATTGCGTTAAAGTTCATTGCTGTATCCTCCTTACTTCATGCGGTCAAGCAGCTCATCTGCAAGAGCTTTGTATTCCTGCGCTGTCTTATTCGATTTTGAATTGCTGAACACCGCTGCCTTTTCTCTCAGCGATGTATCTGCAGCTGCGGTGCGGCTTATTGTAGTTCGGCATATCTTGTTAGGATAATTTTCAAAAAGCATTTGCTTCGTCATCTTGCAATTGTTTGTTCTCTCGCAGAATGTCGCAATGATACCGAGTATTTTAAGCTCAGGATTAAGTTCGTCGCGAATATCCTCGATCTGAACAATTGTGTTCGCAAGAGGCCCGTAATTAAACGGTGCAGCCCAACAGGGAATAAGTACATAGTCGGCAGCAGTCAGCGCATTATCTACAGTAATATCTACACTTGCATTGCAGTCTATAAGGATATAATCGTATTCGGAAAACACGTCATAACGAGTAAGCAGTCTGCGCAGTACCATTTCTTTTCCGCGTTCGGCAATGATTATTTTCGACAGATCGTTCATATCTGATAGATTAGTCGGAATTATATCAAGGTCATTTTCGTCATTGTGGCAAATATACTCGGCAACGTTTATATCAGCTCTCTTGTCGATAACATCGAACAACAGCTGTGCTATGTTCTTTTCTGCTCCGTAAAAGCCGAAGAAGTTTGAAAGTGACTCTTGCGCGTCAAAGTCTATCATAAGCACCTTGCTGCCTTTCATAGCGAGCGCCGCGCCGATATTGATAGCCGTTGTAGTTTTTCCACTGGACTTCTGGTTTGAGATAGCAATGATCTTTGTTTTATTGTTTTTCATGGTGTAACCCTCCATTTTTCTGTAACCCATTTGATTTGCAGCGGCATAGAAAAGAGGACGTGGGTTACATAAACGTCCTCACACTGTTGCAATCAGCGATCATGCCGTGATGATAGTTATACCATCAATCAAGCCGTACTTTTTCAGTACAGCTCGGTTCATGGTACATTTCATTATTTCCCATAAAAAAACGGCTGCATAGTTTCCCATACAGCCTTTAATTCTGCGAGCCTGTCAGTAAGCTCACTTCCGGTGCTTTCATGTTCTATTCCATAGTAAGCGATCAGATCTTCGAGTTCGATATCTTGTGGGTCGCAATTTTGAGATACTTCCTGCGGCGTTGCTTTATTAGCTATTATTGCAAACATTCTGACCGCTGACTTTATATCTAACTTTTCCTCTTTCTTCTCCTGCTTTTTTGCCGGTGAGCCTGGTGACCTTTGACCGCGCAGCCCTCCTGCGCCGATCATTCGCCCCTCGAAAGCACCTTTCAATTTTTCCGTTGAATCTCCTGCATATTCGCTGATAAGAGATATATCATTACGGCATATTACAATAAGTGCTTTCACATTTTTTAATGCAGCTTCGAGTGAGTCGCCAAAAGCGTTTTTGTTCTCTGCGGTTATCTGCTCGCAGTAAAATGCCGCTTCGTTTGTCCCGTAGATCGCAGCGCAGCCTTTTAAACGAATTTCGCTGTAACCTTCCTCGTTTTTCTCTTCCACAACAGACGGCACTAAGTAAAGCACATTTTCAGGTCGATAGGTCAACTATACCGCCTCCTTGTTTTCAGCAGCGAAGAATAACGCGCCAATGATATAATTCAGATTACAGTTTTCTCCTCGCACTGTTAGCTCATCGCATATGTTATTAACATCGAAGCTGTCCAGGCCAACAATTTTCGCCATAGCGTCACTTCGGCTTACTGCATTGCCGGCAATATTTATTTCTTTGCCTTTAAAAGAACAAAGCCACAATGTACTTGTTACGATCAAATCAAACATTTCACTTTTCTGTTTGATCATCACATCAGAATTGCCCAGTACTTTAGCCAGCTCAAGATAGCCGCTTAAGTCCCAACGGTTCTCGAGCTGAGTACGCAACGATTCATTCCCATTTGCCTTTTCTAATTTGAATAATTCTAACTCTTCTCTTCTAGTTATTAATTCTAATTCTTTTCTTCTAATTTGTGTGCAGGTTTTGTCCAGTACTGTTGTGTCGGTTTTGTCCAGTACTGTTGTGTCGGTTTTGTTCACTACTGTTGTGTCGGTTTTGTCCACTACTGTTGTGTCGGTTTTGTCTGCTGCTGTTGTGTCAGTTTTGTCTGCTGCTGTTGTGTCGGTTTTGTCCACGATATGTTTTACAAAAATAACGTGTTCTGCCCCTCTGCGTTTGCGTTCTATAAGCCCTAGTTCTGATAAAATATTGAAATAACGCGCAGCAGTTTTTGCACTGCAATTATTTCCGAATATCTTTTGTAGTTGTTCGATCGTAAGTTTAACATAAATATTACCATGCTCATCATGATAATGGTCAGATCGAGCAGACAAGTTGACCATGTTTAGGAGAATTGCATACGTTACCTTAACATTGATCTGAAGGGCAAATAGTTCAGTATTTCTGGTAAAAAGAGAAAATGGAATCATAAAAAAATCCCTTGACTTCATTGTGTCAAAGGATCCGTTTCTGCTTTTTTGTGCTTTGTTCTTTATCTTTGTTACATAATCGTTGACATACAGCCTGTATTGCCCCTTGTTTTTCTCACCATTAAATCCACCCAGCTTAGTGCTTCGCTCTATCAGACCGGCTGTCAGCAATTCTTTGATTATTTCTGCCGCTTTATGTGTTGAACAGTTTAGAGCTTCTATCAGTTCATTTCGCGAAAAGAAAATGTATGGTCTGCCATTTTTATCTTTAATATCATTATCGACAGACAATTGATGGCGGTTTTCAAACAAACTGTAAGCTATCTTTGCACTTGTTGAAATATCTGAAAACGAATCGTCAAGCATAAGATACTTATACAATTTGAAATAGCGATACTTTCTATCGTCATACTCATGAATATTGATAAATTCACAGTTCATGTCTTTCACTTCCTCTTACATTATTTAATAGCGCGAAGATAGACGCCATCATTAGCCACAACAAGCAGCCCGGCATGAATAAGTTCAATAATAGACTCATATGATTCTTCCTTGCTCATTCCACTAGAACGCATTACCTGTTCAGTAAGCAAGTCAATTATAGATGTTTTATCATTTTTTTCTATACATTTCATTATTATCAGCTCCTTAATTGTTTTGGGGTGGTAGAGGCCGTGGGTTCAAGTCCCGTCACTCCGACCAACAAAGCGTGATCGAATAAACTCGGTCACGCTTTGTTCATATGTAAAAATCAAAAGAGATCAAGCACCAAAGCTCGATCTCTTTTTTTTATTCCTGCATGAGCATTACCGTTACCGCGAACTCGCCGCCTGTATCGGAAATTTTCAACATTCCGCCGTTTTGCTTCACTATGTTCCGCACCGAGGCTAAGCCTATGCCGCTGCCTGAATGCTTCGTTGACATATAAAGCCCGCTTTTGTTTCTAACAAGCTCTCCCACATAGGTGTTGCTGATCTTGAAAAGTATCGTACCGCCATTGCAAACGCTCTTTATTGTTACCCTGCGGCTTCCCTCTTCCGCCTTGCTGCTCGCTTCTACTGCGTTTTCAAGCAGGTTGCCGAGCAGTACTGAGATAACGTTGTCCGAAATGCCAATGTCCTCGGGCACATCTACCGCAGTGATGAAATCTATCTTCGCGTCCTTCGCCTGCTGTGCAAAAAACAGCAAGATCGCATTCACTGAATAATTTTTACAGAAGCAAACGCTGCGGTCATCGGGCATGGAAAGATCATACGCTTCGAGGAAATTTTTTGCCTCATCGTACTTCCCGTCCTCTAAAAAAGAAAGAACCGTCAGAACGTTGTGGCGTATATCATGCTTGAAACGCCGCGCCTCTGCGATACGCTCCTGCAAATTCTCATACTGCAAATGCTGAGTTTGCAGAGCGTGGTTCTGTTCGGAAAGCTCTATGTTCGCCTCTATCGCCTTGATGTGGCAGACTACCATGTGGTAAATAAATACAGCTCCCAGATTTATAAAGAAAAGGAAAAGCGTGTTTTCCGGCTCGAGTGCAAGCTCCAGCGAAGATTTTCCGCTGTTGCTGTAAAGATGGTAATACCACTCGACGTAGAATGTCGCGGGTATCAGCCAGAGAAAGCGCCATGTCGGCTTCGCAGCATCTTTCTCCATAACTGTGGTATATGTGCTGCGAATGTAGAACCAAAGCGGTATCAGCAGCGCCGCCTGCACCAAGACCATTATCAGCGAAAAGCTCCAGCGGTAGCCCTGCATAGCGTTTTCGGGGAACAGCGCGCCCTCTATGCACTTCGAGGATATTACCACAAAGTTCGCTATGTTTGAAAGCGTAAGCAGTGTAAAAAGCGTTTTGCCGAAGTGCGCTTTTACGACTGTGAAGTAAAATACAAAGTATGTAACCGTGCTTATAAAGCTCAGCAGTGCGGAATTGCCGCCCCAAAGACCCGCCCACAGACCTATCAGTATCTGAAATATGCCCGAGACTATCACCAGCAGTACCGTTATGCGCTTTGAGAAGCGCAAGTCATTTTTGAACGGAAAAAGCGCCAGCGCTATGTATGGCAGATAACTTAGAACCGAGTATATCACCATCTCTGCCGCGCTCATCAGAAGTCTACCTCCCTGCTGAGAGTTTCAAACTGAAACGTCTTGTAAAGCGCCTTGGCTTCCTTGACCTTTCGCCGCGCTATCGGCAGTGCCGAGCCTTCCTTCATTATAAAGGTGTCCTCGGTTATCTTCGCGACCTCGTAAAAATTTATGATGAGTCCCTTGGTCGGCGAGAAGAAATAGCCGCACGGCGCGAGCAGGCTCTCAGCTTTTGAAAACGAGCAGTAGATGCCGTAAGGCTCGCCATATTTCAGATAAAATGTAAGCTTGTGGTTGCAGTATTCGACGTAGATTATATTTCGGCAGCGCAGATATGTCCCGTCAGGAAGCTGCACAGCGCGTTCTTTTTCTATCTTCTCGAAATTCGCCTTTTGCAGCAGGCGGGCTACCTTTTCGGCGGTTATCGGCTTTTGAAGATAATCGCTGGCGTTGACGCCGTAAGTTTCGGTAGCAAATTCGTTTGACGATGTGCAGAAAGCTATGCGCACATCGCTGTCAGTTTCGCGGATACGCTCGGCGGCGGTTATGCCGTTGGCATCGCCCATATAAATATCCAGCACGATAAGCCCGTACTTGCCAGCCGACCAGTCTGCGAAAAACTCCTCGGCGCTCTCAAAAGTATCAATATTATAAAGGCGGTCTGAAACCTCGGCAAACTGCTGAATCATCAGCACGCGGAGCTTTTCAAGCAGCTCTCTGTCATCATCTACAAGTGCAATGTTCATTGAAGATCACCCTTTGTTATACAATTTCTCATAATGATTATATCACATTATTTTAATATTTTCAAGTATTGCGACCATTTTTTTGCGCGACCGATTGAGTAACTTTCCAACCTTTCGAGTAAAAAGGATTGCATTTTTGGTTATTAAACTATATAATATTTGTTAATAAACCCACCCAAATTGCACGTCAGAAAGGGGGCGGCATATTGAATATTATAATTTTTGGCAAAAAGTATGACATAATGCACGCCATTCAGATGTCTGAGCTTATGCGGTTTCGGCTGATGAAATTCATTCTTCCCGAAAGCACCGACGACTACATAGCGGCTCTGCAAAAAGGCGGGGCTGACATGATATTCGTGGCAGAGCGCGGGGCAAAAGGCATGGAGGCCGCCATAGCGGCGCACGACGTATGCCCAAAAGCGGCGCTGGTATGGTTCGCCGACGATGAAGCTTTCGGCGCGCAGTCATACAGGATAAATTGCAGGTACTTCACCGCAAAAACGGTGACGGCGGCGGTAGTAGACAAAGCTCTCTCACGCTGTTTGAAATAAAGGAGGTCATTTACACAATGGAAAAAAGCGAAAAGCAGGAGAAACAGCGCAGGCTTATCATAATCGCGCTGATAATAGGCATGGCAGTTTGCATGGGCGTAACGATATGGGCGCTGTTTTTCAGAAACACGCAGGAACAGGTGCTTATCCCCGACTACGCGCCGCAGGCGGCTGAGCAGAACGCCGAGCCGCTTTCAGACAACGGCGAAAAATTGGACGTGCCGAGCGGCGGCGGCGGTATATCGCTGGAATACGACAGCAGCGTGAACATAAGCCTTGCGGACAAAACGGCTTATCTGAATTATACTCACCCCGGCAGATCTACGCAGGACATAGTGCTCTGCATAGAGATAAACGGCGAGATAGTAGCGCAGTCGGGCACTATAGAGCCGGGCAACAGGCTGAAAAAGCTCGCGCTTTTAGACGGCGCTGAGAAAAAACTGAGCGAGGGCACATACACCGACGCAGATTTCCGCGTGCTCAGCTACGACCCTGAATCGGGCGAAAAGGCAATGGTAGATACCGTAGCGAAAATTACCGTTACGGTCGAAAAATAAAGGGAGTACCGCACGATACAGTTCGGTATCTTCCAAAGAAAAATACAACTTTTTAGGAGGAAACACACATGAAAAAGGCTATTTCTTTAGCGCTGGCGTTATCACTCTCTTCTGTGCTCAGCACCACTGCTTTTGCAGCGGCCATCGAGGAGAACGGCGGCAAGCAGGACATCGGAGTAAAGGCGAAGTACATCGAGAACATCGTTACCGAAAAGACCATTTACGCCGACGTAGTATGGGGCGAGATGGAGTTTACTTACAGCGTGAGCGGCTCGAAGATCTGGAACGTTGACGAACACGATTACGACCTCGAAAGCGAGGGCAAATGGTCGGCGAGCGGCAACGAGATAAGCGTTACCAACCACTCGAACACGCCCATTGCGGCAGACGTTACATACAAGCCGCTGGCGGGATACAGCGAAGTAACGGGCAAGCTTACAAAAGAAAGCTTCGAGCTTCCCTCGGCTGAGGGCAAGACTTACGACGACGCGAGCCTTACCGAAACTACCGAGCTTACACTCAGCGGCGAGCTTTCGCGCGACGTTACCAAAATGACTAAGGTCGGAACGGCTACCGTTACTATTTCTGAAAGCGACGGCAGCAGCATCGTGAAGGAAGCTGCCACATACGCCGAGCTGAAAGACGCCATCGCGCAGGGCGGCAGCGTAAAACTCACCGGCGATATAACTCTTAGCAGCCGAATAAACTGCAAAAAGGACGCAGTTATAGACCTCGACGGACACACGATAACGGGTCAAATAATGAACAACAACTCGGAGGTTACCGTAAAGAACGGCAAGATACTCAACGTTGACGGAACTATAATGTCGCAGAAAGGCACTACGAACCTCATCAACTGCTACATGAGCACCAAAGCTACGCCTGTATATGTTATGGGCGGAACTGTAAACATAACCGACTGCACGCTCATCAACGAAACCGGAAACTACTCGCTCATAAATAATAACGGCGCGGTATACATCAGCGGAACGAACAGCTTTACGGGAGAGATATACAAGAGCGCGAACAAGGTGATAAACACAAATATCCTCGCGGGAACGTACAATTTCGACCCAACGGATTTTGTAGACGCTGAGAATTTTACTATCACGCAGGACGGCGAAAGCTGGGTAGTAGCGGCTAAGTAAGCGGGGTGAGCACACCATGAACATTAAACGAAAGACAGCTTTTATACTCGCGCTGGCGCTTTGCACGGGCTCGATGACGGCTTTTGCTGAAACGAACAACGGCACATCGCCCGCTAATATAGAGGTAAAAGGCAAGTTCGTAGCGGCGAGCGGCGGGGGTACTGTAATAGCGGCGGACGTAACATGGGACGATATGACTTTCACATATCAGGACGGCGACGAGGTATGGAACCCCGACACGCACGCTTACGAGGTTACAGACGGCGGCTGGACAAATGAAACTAAGAACATAAACATCACAAATCATTCTAACATTGGTCTGCTGGTTTATACGGATTACGACGTGGAGTATGGGGACGTAGATTTCAGCATAGACAAAGACATTGTAAGCCTGCCGACCGCTGAGGGCACTGCGCCCGCCGACGCGCCTAAAACGACTATAAAAATAGGCGTGAGCGGCGAAGCGATACAAGAGGACGAAAAGCTTGGCTCGATATACGTTTCGATATATGAAAACTATGCTAAAGTAATATCAGTATCCACCGCGGAAGAACTTAAAGCGGCTGTACAGAAAGGCGGTAATATAGTTCTCAGCAATGATATAACGCTGGACGAAACTATTGAAATAACGAAGCCTTGCGATATTGGATTATATGGACACACCATTACAGCGAATAATACGATATTCAAGGTGACAGGAAATTGCAGATCAATATACGGCGGTACGCTGAAAACCAGTGGCAGCAATGCAAGCGCTGTATACGCGGCAGGATGCAGTGATCTGACGCTGGAAGATCTTGAGCTGGAAAGCGATGATAACTACGGTCTGCTGATAGACAACGCGAAAGCAGCGGTATTTAACTCAACATTTACAGGAAAAGGCTTGAACGGCGCAAACATAGGGGTGAAAGACCGACCGGGCAGTTTGACATTAAACCGAACTATAAGAATAGACAGCGGCATATACAAAGAAAACGACACCGACAAAGTAACGATCAGCGCTGAATGGGGCTTATACAATTTCGACCCTACGGAATATGTTGACACTGACAAATGCGACGTGCATAAAGGCACCGAGGGCTGGTTTGTTACGGAAAAATAGCGGAGGAATGATATGCGGTATATAAAGAAAAAAGCGGCGCTTTTGCTGGCGGCGGTGCTTACGGCAAGCATGGCGGCGGCTGTATCTGCCGAAGAGAACGCAAATACGGGGTCTGAGATCTCGGTAGACATATCGTGGGAAGAGATGAGCTTCACATACTTCGGCGGCCACAAAATATGGAACCCCGAAACGCACACATACAGCACCGCTTCGGATATGTGGTACAGCGATCAGCGAGAAATATCCGTGACGAACAACAACGACACACGCGTTACCGCGCGGCTGGAGTTTGATACGGATATAGACGGGCTGAACGGAGATTTTACCGAGAGCGTGCTGGAAGTCGGCGGGAAAGCTGAGGAGAAAACGTATTTCAGCGTGAGCGGCGCGGCGATAGACAGCAGCACGAACGAGCTGGGCGTGATAAAGATAAACATTTTGCCGAGTACGAATAATTAAGGAAAGGAGGATGCTAAAAAATGAAAAGGAAAACGGCGTTTATAACGGCGCTGGCGCTCTGCACAAGCTCGATAACCGCTTTTGCAGAAACGAACGACGGCACATCGCCGACCGAAATACAGGTATCGGCGAATTACACTGACAGCAAATATGTAACCGTTTCGGCGGACATAAAGTGGGACGACATGACCTTTGAGTACACCGAGAGCGGCAAAGTATGGAACACCAAAACGCACCAGTACGAAGCCACTGCGGGCGGCTGGTCAACAGAGAGCAAGGAAATAAGCGTTACCAACCACTCGAACGCGGACATAAAAGCAGACCTCGCTTTCACATCAAACATCGAGGGGCTGAAAGGGGAATTCAGCAAAAGCAAGATAAAGCTCGTGACCGCAGAGGGAACAACGCCCGCCGAAGCGCCTGCCGACTCGGCAAAATTCAGCGTGAGCGGCACGGCTATCGAGAGCGACTCTGCGCTCGGCAACATCACGGTAACGATAACCGCTACCACCGACGCCTATGGTTACACACTGGTCGGCAGCGAAGCTGAAATGAATGAAGCGCTGGAGGGCGGCAATGCGAAAGTAAGGCTGACGAACGACCTTACAGATGTTTCTATAAACATGACCAACGGCTCGGTAGTAGACCTAAACTACTTTACCATTAACGGCTCGATATATATCGACAACACGGGCGACTACACTATTCGCAACGGAAAAATATACAAAAACAGCTCCCCGCTGTATGTGCACACAGGCACGCTGAATATCGAAAACTGCGAGATAGAAACTACATCGGGTATCGCGCTGGACAATCTGTTCGGAACTGTAAACATTCGCAACTGCATGATAAAAAATACAGGCGGCGGAAAAGCGCTTCATAATAGTGACGGAACAGTAAACATAAGCGAAAACGTGAACATCGAGGGCGAGATGGTAAATAATAAAAACATGAACGTTTACGCGGGCAGATACAATTTCGACCCTACGGAATACGTTGACACGAACAATTTAACAGTTACTCAGGAAGATGCGTACTGGGTAGTAAATAATAATCGGAGGTAATTTATCATGAAAAAGACAATAGCAATTATAATGGCACTGGCACTTTCGGCAGGATCTATGACGGCATTCGCCGACGAGGAGATAGAGGTAAACGGAAAATACGTTGCGGGAAACAATGGCGGAACTGTTTACAGGTATGACATTACATGGGACGACATGACATTTACATACACCGACGGCGACAAGGAATGGAACCCCGACACGCACAAGTACGACAGCACCGAGGGCAAGTGGTCGGCGGACACTAAGACGATCACTGTTACCAACCACTCGAACGCCGACATTGCGGTAGAACCTGAGTTCAGCTCGGCTGTAGACGGACTGAGCGGAAAATTCGACAAGGACGGCTTTGTGCTCGTAAGTGCGGAGGGCACTGCGGTAGAGAACGCGCCGAGCGACTCGATAGAATTCAGCGTAAGCGGAGCGGGAATCTCAGCTGACGGAAAGATCGGTACTATTTCTATAAACATTCTGGCGTAAGGAAGAGGTAACCATGAAAAAGAAACTGGCATTTATACTCGCGCTGGCGCTTTCGGCAGGGTCTATGACTGCTTTCGCTGACGAGGAGATAGAAGTAAAAGGAAAATACATTGCGGGAACCAGCGCGGGAACTATCATCGCGGTGGACGTCACTTGGGAAGATATGACGTTTACATACACCGACGGCGACAAGACTTGGAACCCCGATACGCACAAGTATGACACTACCGAGGGCAGTTGGGGAGAAGAACCCACCGACGCTGTAAGGTCTATAACCGTGACTAACCATTCAAACGCGCAGATCAAGACAACGTACTCTTTCAAATCAGATGTTGCAGGGCTGGAGCACCTGATATATAAAAATGTATTTCTGCTTGACAACGCTGAGGGAACTGAGCCCGAAAATGCGCCGCAGTTTGTAAACTACTTCGGCATTTACGGCGGCGGTATCGAGTCAGATCAGAAGCTTGGCACTTTCACGGTAACTATCGCTGAGCACAAAGCCTACGAGGTAGACAGCGAGGGTTAC
The DNA here is from genome assembly GCF_020559915.1 of Ruminococcus sp. 210702-SL.1.03. Lineage (GTDB taxonomy): Bacteria > Bacillota > Clostridia > Oscillospirales > Ruminococcaceae > YE71. The sequence continues at coordinate 77,410 of NZ_JAJCLZ010000012.1, read as the reverse complement.
ACGATGGCGGCGACCTTTGAGGAGTTAGAAACCCTGCTCGATAGAGGCGGAAAAATAAAATTTGCCAACGATATTGAAATTCCTAACAGTGAAGTTTGCGAATTGACCAAAGATGTTGACATAGACCTAAACGGACACACTTTAAAGGGCGGTTTAGTAAATGATGGCTTCGATTGCAAGATCAAGAACGGAAAAATAAATACGCACAGAACGCCGCTTGATTCAAACGGCGGAACTACCGATGTGACAAATTGCGAGCTGACAACAAACGGCAGTACCGCTGTCAACGTAAGCGGCGGCACAGTAACGCTTACCGATTGCAAAATAGAAAATACAGGCGATACACTGGCGATCATCAATGAAAGCAATGGCACACTGATACTCGAGGGAAACAGCGTAGTCAGCGGAAAAGCGGCGCTTTGGGGCGGCACGACTGTCATCGGTGCAGGCACATACGATTTCGACCCGACAAATTACGTTGACGAAAACAGCTTTACGATTGCTAAAGACGGCGAAAACTGGGTAGTTACAGCAAAATAAAAGTTCAGGGGGCTTATGATGGATAAGCGGAAAAATTTGCAGAAAGTACTGCTGCCGATACTGGCGGTATGCTTCGCTGCGGCGCTGGCGGTGATGATATTTGCACTGAACCGTCCGCAAGAGAAGGCGGAGTTTACTCCCCCGCCATTTGAAAGCGCCGCCGAGCAGGGCGTGCCCGACGTTCCCGAAGATCTGGGGTACAGCTCGCCGTACAAAGAGGGCATGAGCTACCGATTTTCGGTCTGCGGAAACGTGACTATAGAGGGCGGCAAGGCGGTGGTGTACCTCACGAACGCTGAGGAAAACACAGCGCTGATAAAGCTGCGGGTGCTCGATGAAAACGGCGAGATGCTGGGCGAAACAGGGCTGATAAAGCCGAACGAGTATGTGAAGTACGTTGCCCTCTCGCGCGAGCTGCCGCAGGGCACGAAAATAAAGCTGAAGATCATGGGCTACGAGCCGCAGACCTACCGAAGCGCAGGCGCGGCAACGCTGAACACAACGATAGGAGGTCAGAGCGACCAATGAAAAAGATCACGGCTGTACTCGCGGCCGCGATAGCGGCAAGTATGTCGCTGACGGCATATGCAGCAAACGCGCGGCTGGACGCTGAAAATCCGAGCGGCGACGGCGATGTACACGCGATATACACGGAAAATACGCCTTGGAACGAAGTGCCTCTCGACGAAAACGGCAGCGGAAGCGCGCAGCTGCCCGACGGCACGGACGTTTCGGTAAACGATGGGGACAGCTCGCGGCGGCTGATAATCGACCCAATAACCGAGCAGGAAGCGCTAGGCTGGATAAGCGGTGTAATGGGCGAAAAATACGAAAACCTGCTCGCCTACAACATCTATTATCTGGAGAACGGCGAGGCTTACCCCGCCGAGGGCGTGAGGGTGACGATAAGCGCCGAGCGCGACTTTACATTTTCGCTGAAAACCGACGGCACATCGAACGGGCTGCTAACCGACTTCGGCAGCGCGGATATGACGTTCAAAACGGACGGAAGTCCATTCTATGTGCTCTGCACGGAAGCGGCGGACGATTCTTCGGATAATTCGGACGCTTCGGGCAGTTCATCTGACGGAACGTCAGACACATCGTCGGGAGATGCAAGTTCGTCAAACGGCAGCTCGGCGGCTTCGAGTTCGTCAAGCTCGAAAAGTTCGTCGGGCACGGCTTCGAGCACATCGCCGAAACCGAACAGCACCGCACCGAACGACGGCGGCTCGCCGAACACCGGACTCGGCGCGGGGATAGCCCTAGCTTCCCTGCTGGCAGGCGGAGCACTCGCCGTTACGGCGGCAAAAGGCTCGCACGAAAAGCGGGACAAAAAATAAGGCAACACCGCACAAATGATGTGCAGCATTGCCAAAATATCGCGTGGCTGTATTTGTGTGGAGCAGCCGCGCGGTTTTTATTTCTCAGCCCAGCCGGCGCTTCTGCCGACCGCTTTGTGCCAGCCGGCGAGCAGCTCGGCCCGCTTTTCGGCGGTCATGGAAGGCTCGTAAACGCGCTCGGTCACGCGCTGCGCGGCAAGCTCTTCCTCACTTTTCCATACACCCGCCGCAAGACCTGCGAGGTACGCCGCACCGAGCGCTGTAGACTCGTGATCTACGGGCTTGATAAGTTTTCTGTCCAAAATATCGGACTGAAACTGCATAAGAAAACTATCGCGCGAAGCCCCACCGTCAACGTTCAGCGCGGAGATCTTACAGCCCGAATCCTTCTCCATAGCGGCGAAAAGGTCGGCAGACTGGTAAGCTATCGCCTCCTGCGCGGCGCGGATAATGTGCTCGCGCTTAGTGCCGCGGGTGATGCCGACGATCGTGCCGCGGGCGTACATATCCCAGTAGGGCGCGCCCAGGCCCGTGAATGCGGGGACAAGGTAAACGCCGCCTGTATCCTCGACCTTACGGGCGAAATACTCGGCATCGCGGCTCTCAGAAAAAAGCCGAAGCTCGTCGCGAAGCCACTGGATAACCGCGCCGCCGACAAAAACGCTGCCCTCGAGCGCGTACTTTTGCGGAGCGCCTTTCAGCCCCGCCGCAACGGTCGTGACAAGCCCGTTTTCGCTGACGCGGCAGCTCACGCCCGTGTTCATCAGCAGAAAACAGCCGGTGCCGTAGGTATTTTTGGCATCGCCCGCGTTGAAACAACACTGCCCAAAAAGCGCCGCCTGCTGGTCGCCCGCCGCTCCCATTATCGGAACGGCAGCGCCGCAAATGTCCGCCTCGCCGAAGTATTCGCCCGAGCACTTGACCTCGGGAAGCATGGCGCGCGGGATATTGAAAAGCCGCAGCAGGTCGCCGTCCCAATCCAGATCATGGATATTATAAAGCATAGTGCGTGAGGCGTTTGTACGGTCGATGGCGTGAGTTTTGCCGCCTGTTAATTTCCATATCAACCAGCTATCGACAGTGCCGAAAAGCAGATCACCCGCTTCCGCACGCTGCTGAGCGCCGTCAACGTGGTCGAGGATCCAGCGAATTTTGGTCGCCGAGAAGTAAGCGTCGGGTACAAGGCCGGTCTTTTCGCGGATCATATCGCTCAATCCGCGCGCTTTCAGCTCTTCTATAAGCGGCGCGGTCCGGCGGCATTGCCAAACAATGGCATTATAAATAGGTCTGCCGGTCGCACGCTCCCAAACAATGGTAGTTTCGCGCTGATTTGTGATGCCTAGCGCCGCGATGTCGCGCGGGTCAACGCCGCTTTTCGCGACCGCCTCCGCCGCAACGGCGTACTGCGACGACCAGATCTCCATCGGGTCATGCTCGACCCAGCCCTCGCGCGGAAAGTGCTGCGCGAACTCGTGCTGAGAGATCGCAGCGGTGCGCCTGTTTTCGTCAAAAAGCACCGCGCGGGACGACGTAGTGCCCTGATCGAGCGACAAAATGTATTTCATATTTTTATATCCTCCCCAATTATTTTTCGTATCTCGCCGTGAATGTACGAGCGTTTTTCGCCGTCAATATCGAGCACCAGCTCGCAGCCTGCGCCTATGTCAGCCACCCGCGCACGAAGCTCTTTTTCGCCGTCGAAGAAAACTATCTCGCGGCCGATGAGGAAGCAATCGCGGCGGTACTCCTCCATAAACGCGCTCGGCTCAAGCTCGGTAAGGCGGTACAGCTCACAGATTATCTGCGCGGCGAGCTGATTTCGGCGCACTCCACTGCCAAGGCCCGCGGCTTTTTCGCGCAGCTCGTCAGGAAAACTTTCGGTCGAAAGATTTATGCCGATGCCTGTTATCATGCTGCGAACTTCGCCTGTTTCAAAGTCTGTGACGGCTTCGGTGAGTATTCCGCAGATCTTTCTGCCGTCCAGATAAAGGTCATTTATCCATTTGATTTTAGGCTCTGCGCCGCAGACTTTAGTTATCGCGCGAACAGCCGCGACCGCCGCGGCCGCCGTGTAGACCACTGAGCGTTCGATGGTGCGGTTGGGGTGAGTCACTGCCGAGAGATAAAGTCCGCTCTCGGGTGAATAGAAACTTCTGCCAAATCTTCCTCTGCCCGCAGTTTGCTTTTCGGCGATGAAAACCGCACGTTCGCCGCTGTTTACAACGCAGAATTTCTTCGCCTCATCGTTGGTGGAAGCGACCTCTTTATAGGTTAATATTTTTATATTCTCAAAGCCGTCCATGCAGGCGCGAATGCCCTCAGCCGTCAGCTCGTCGCTATCCTCCGCAAGCTTATAGCCCTGCTTGCCCGCCGTTTCGATGATGTGACCCTCGGCTTTTAGCGCATTGACAGCCTTCCAGACCGCGTTGCGCGAAACGCCGAATTCGCGCGCCAACGCAGTGCCCGAAAGCGGTTCGCCGCGGCTCTGCTCAAGCATCGCGAGTATCTGATTTTTCAAAGCCACAGCGTGCCCTCCTTACTTCGCCTGCTTTATCGAAAGCGAAATGCGTTTTTTCGCTTTGTCGAGCTTGATGATCTTCACACGTACGTTTTGACCCGGCGTGAGCACCTCCGAGGGATGCTTGATGTAGCGGTCGGCGATCTCGGAGATGTGCACCAGCCCGTCTTGATGAACGCCAATGTCCACGAAAGCGCCGAAGTCGATAACGTTGCGCACCGTGCCGTCGAGCACCATGTTTTCCTCGAGGTCTTCGATGCCCATAACGCCCTTGCGGAAAACGGGCGGCGGCAGCTCCTCGCGCATATCGCGGCCGGGTTTCACAAGCTCTTTCGCAATGTCCGCCATGGTCGCAGCGCCCGCACCGCACTTTTCCGAGATCTCTATATCGTTGTATTTTTTGGCACGTTCAGCAAGGTCGCCCAGCCGCTCGGCTTTCACGTCATCGGTCGTGTAGCCCAGCAGAGCAAGCAGCTTTTCGGCGGCTTCGTAAGATTCGGGATGGATCCCCGTGTTGTCGAGAATATTTTTACCGCCCGCAACGCGCAGAAATCCCGCGCACTGCTCGTAAGCTTTTGCGCCCAAACGCGGCACTTTCAGAAGCTGGCGACGCGAGGTGAACGCGCCGTTTTCCGTGCGGTAAGCGACGATATTTTTCGCGGTGGTGGCGTTCAGACCCGCGATTCGGCTGAGCAGCGGCGCGGAAGCGGTGTTGACATTCACGCCGACGCTGTTTACGCAGTCCTCCACAACGCCCGCGAGCGCTTCGGAAAGCTTTTTCTGGTTCAGATCATGCTGATACTGACCCACCCCGATCGACTTCGGGTCTATCTTGACAAGCTCGGCGAGGGGGTCTTGCAGACGACGCGCGATAGAGATAGCAGAGCGCACGTTCGTGTCAAAGTCGGGGAACTCCTCCTCCGCAAGCTTAGAAACCGAGTAAACTGAAGCGCCCGCCTCACTGACGATGACGTAGTCGATACCCAGCCCCGAAGCCAGCTCCTCGGTTTCGCGCGAAGCCGTGCCGTTGCCTATCGCGATACAGCCGACTCCGTACTTCTTGCAGAGCTGCGAAAGGCGGTCGGCGGCGCGGTTTTTCTGATGCAGATACACCACGTCGGTAGTCAAAACAGCGCCCTGCGAGTCGATTATGCCGACCTTACAGCCGTGCGAATAGCCCGGGTCAAGACCCATTATCACCTTGTCGGGCACTATCGCCTGCATGAGAAGCGCTTTCAGATTTACCTTGAAATTGCGTATCGCGCCGTCCTCAGCCTGCTCGGTGAGTGAGGAGCGGATGTCGCGGATTATCGCGGGCTCAAGCAGGCGGTCGTAGGAATCGGTAACGGCGGAGTCGAGAATATCGGCGTAATTGCTGCCGCGCGGGATAACTCGGCGCTCGATCTGCGCGATCATGCGGTCGGAGTCTGACTCTATCTTGACTTTCAACGCACCTTCTTTTTCGGCACGGTTGATAGCCAAACACTGGTGACCCTGTATGCGTTTGGGCGCGGCGTGAAAATCGTAATAATTATCGTAAACGGTATCCTCGTCGGTCGCGCGGGCGGCAGAAAGCGTGCCGCGCTCGAAAACGTAGCTGCGCGCCATCGAGCGAATGTCGGCATTTTCCGCAACGCGCTCGGCGATAATGTCGCAAGCGCCGTTCAAAGCGGCGGCTGCATCGAGAACTTCATCGCCGAGGAAATTTTCGGCAAGCTTCTCAGCGGGCGCTTTGCCGTTTGAGAGCAGCAGGTCGGCGAGGGGTTCAAGACCGCGCGCCTTTGCGACGGAAGCGCGGGTCTTTTTCTTGGGGCGATAAGGAAGATAGAGATCCTCGACCTCGCCGAGGGTGAGCGCGTTTTCAAAGCGTCTTTTCAACTCGGGCGTGAGCTTACCCTGTTCTTCGATGGCCGCGAGAGCGGTTTCCTTTCGCGCCTCTAAATTCTTCATATATTCATATCTTTCGCTAAGACCGCGCACGTCCATATCGCCGTGAAGCTCTTTACGATAGCGGGAAATAAAGGGCACTGTATCGCCGTTATCGAGCATATCCATGACATTGGCGACGTACTCTTTTTTAGTTTCAAATTCTTTTGCTAAACGTTCAACAATTACATCTCTATTCATTTTTTTGATCTCCGTAAAAATATTTCTAATCTATTATAGCATATTCTCTGAAAAAATGCAACTTTTTTTACGAAAGGTATTGCAATTGTCTAATAAATATGTTATAATACAAAATGGAAGTTTATTATACAATTATGGAGGAAAAATTATGAAGGCAAGAATAATCGCGGCAGTTTGCTCGGCGGCTGTTGCCCTCGGCTGCGGACTCTCTCAGAGCGTTTCCGCCGACGGCGAAATGGTTTCCTACGAGCCTACAACTGAAAACGTGAAAACGCTCGGACGTACATATTACAACGGCGAATCGCTTTGGTTCTCGCTGACTGCTTCGGGTGCTGAGTATCAGTTTACAGGAACTACCACTGCTATTACCATCACGGGCGACGGCAACGCCATCTCAGCTACCGAGGGCGCGCGCATTGGATTTTTCGCGGACGGCAAAAAAGTTGACGACGTTATGCTCACCGAAAAACCACAGAAAATAACACTTGACCTCGGCGAGGACAAGTTGCACACCGTTAGCGTTGTAAAGCTTTCAGAGTCGGCAAATTCTTCGGTGCTCATCGACGAGATAGAGGCCGACGGCGCGATCTCGCCCACCGAGAGCAAGTCGCACAGCATTGAATTCATCGGCGACTCGATCACCTGCGGATACGGCGTTGACGGAAAGAGCATGAACGACCATTTCTTAACATCAACTGAGGACGGCACAAAGACCTACGCTTACAAGACCGCACAGCTTTTCGATTCGGATTACAGCATGGTTTCATACAGCGGCTACGGCGTACTTTCAGGCTACACAAGCAACGACAAAATAAACTCAAACTCCATCGTGAGCAAATATTATGACAAGGTCGGCTTCTCTTGGGGCTGGATCGACGGCAAGAACATCTCGCAGGTGGACTGGGATTTCAGCAGCTCACCCGAGCTGGTAGTTGTAAACCTCGGCACGAACGACGCTTCGTACACAAAGGGCAAGGCGGACAGGATCGAAGCATTCACCGCTGAATACGTTGACCTCATCAAGCTGATACGCGAGAAAAACCCGAATTCCGAGATACTTTGCACCCTCGGCATCATGGGTCAGGATCTGTACCCTGCCATCGAGGACGCTGTGAAGCAGTACGTTGACGAAACGGGCGACACGAAGATCAACAGCCTGAAGTTTGACGTTCAGAACCTCGAGGACGGACTCGGCTCTGACTGGCACCCCTCGGAAAAGACCCACGCGAAAGCGGCTCACAAGCTGGCGGACAAGATAACCGAGCTTTACGGCTGGAGCGTTAACGACGTAGACATCGATCCGATCGACAGCAGTTCTGAGGAAGATACTTCCAGTGAGAACAGTTCGGACGCATCGTCTGACGAAAACTCTGAAACTGAGAACAGCTCTTCCGAAGCGACCACCGACACATCAAGCGCGGCAAATTCGAGCGCAAATTCGTCGGCGACTTCCTCTGCTTCTTCCAGCGCGGCGAGCAGCTCTTCCGCAAGCGGAAACAAGGACGCAAGCCCGCAGACAGGCGTAACAGCAGTTGCATCGGCAGCGGCTATCTTCTTTGCAGCTTCTGCAATAGTTAGCAAGAAAAAGAAGTAAGCTTTATAAAAGTTAGATAACAATACCGTGCAGACACTATCTGCACGGTATTTTTTTGCAAAAAAAGAGCGGCAAGCGCCGCCCGATAGAATAATATTTACGAAATTGCTTGAATATCAGACCTTATATTGTCTGAATTGTCAGAAATAATCATTATCCAAAGCCCACCGTATTCAAAAACTTCGGCAGATCTGATCTTATCCAGCTCGTCGGGCTTGTAACCCTCAAAGTCGCTCACACGTCGGTCAACACGGTCTTTGAGAAGTTTTTCGCAATCGCTGTCACCCGCCAAAATGCTTATCTCGTCTGCGGAAGCACCCGAAGAAACGTACATGATGCCGCCGTCGGTAAAATTCTCGGCAGGTTCGCCGTACAGCTTTTCACAATTGGCAGTAAAAACATCGTCGCCAAAGACGGCGGTAGCATTCATGTCAGCAGCGTAGTCCTTGTCTTTCACCGCGTCAAAAACCTGCTGAGCGGTTATCGAAATGTCAGTTATGGACGTTGTTTGCGAATCAATGTCTTTATTATTTGAACATCCGCACAGCAAAATGCACATTGCCGCCGCGGCAGCTGTCAATTTATTCTTCAGCATAATCTATCCTCCGTAACGGTAGTTATTTGATCGTAAATTTGGAAGTAAGTTTGCCCTTGTATGCACCTTTTCCGGTAACTGTGACACTTCCTTTACCGCGCTTTTTGTTGGCAGAATAAGTGATTTTGTAATTCTTACTGCTAAGCGTTTTGCCGGCGAAAGTCACAGTAACTTTCGGCTTTATCGCCTTGCCTTTGAATTTGTAGATTTTTTTATCAAGCTTCAAGCTGCCCTCGTCAAGCAAATATTTACTGCCGGTAATTTTGATATTTGAACCAGTCGCGATAGTATTGCCGCCACCGCCGAACGTATTTGATCTGAACGTTCCTTTTGTGCCTGCCGCGCAGACGATCTCTTTTCCCGCGTTGCGGCATATCTTACCGGACGTGCAATTGACAATGCCGCCATTGACAGCGATGCCGCGTGCGTTTGACTTGATAGTGCAATTTTTCAGCGTGATCTTCTTGGCAAATGAACCTTTGATACCGTCCTGTTTGTTGTTTAATATTTTTGCATTTTTTATCGTCAGAACACTGCCGTCTACAACACCGATGCCTGTTTCACCACTGCCACTGACCAGATCAGACGACATAGCCACACGGCTTGAATCGGAGATCTTCATGCCGAAATTTTTGACATTTTTGATCTTATTTTGCGACATTTCAATGTTGGAATTTTCTGAGATAACCAATCCACTTGACGCCCCGCCGACAAATTTGTTGTCCGAAATGTTCAGCGTGCAATCAATCACGCGCATTTGGTAACCTTTAGAAACGCCTGCAAGCTGAGATTTCGTTGCCTTGCTGACAAGGCTCACGCTGTTGTTGCTGACATCTCCCTGACACTTTCGCAGGTTCGCGAAACTCAAGCAATTGCTGGCTTTGTTGCCCTTTATCTCCATAGTGCGAAAGCCGTAAGCGTTGATACATGCGAATTTAATATCCTTAAATTCGCAATTATTGAACGTTATGTTATCGCCGTAAAGCTCGCTGTAATCGTGATGCGTACCGACAGCAACAGGCAGATCTTCAAATTTACAGCTGTCAACGTGAACATTTCGACAGCCGGTATTATCCAACGGAGCGGCACTTCCCTCGTAATCCTGCTCCTCCGAAGCATAGTCAAAATGCATCGCTTCCTGATACCATGCGCTGCCGCCTTGTTCCATATTTTTGCATTTTACAAAGTCAGAAAGTTCAACTCCGCTGATCTCGACGTCACTGCAAGCATTGAAGATCACGCCGTGACCGCCGCAATAATCATGAATGTATGTGTTTAATATATTTATATTTTGCGAATGGTTAAAGAGAAAAAGCGCCTTTGCACTCTCACGGTTTTTTACATTTCCGTCCCACTCACCACCGCTGACGGTAATGTTTTTCGCGTGTCCGTAACCACCGACTAGCGCGCCGCTGTCATCGGCATTTTTCAACATAGCTTGGCTTTCGTCCGTGCGAATGATCTTTGCACCGTCATCTAAAATCAGCGAGGTGTTGGAATGGATCGTCAGACAGCGCGAAATGTAGTAGACTCCGCGCGGAATATGAACAGTCTGCTGTTTGGCGCTGTCAGATTCGACCATATCAAGAGCATTTTGTATATAGTCTGTGTCGTCGATCTCGTCATCGCCGTTTGCACCAAAAAGCGTAATGTCAAATTCGTTAGGCACAAACTCATTGTTTTCGTCAATGACGACTGTTTTTTCCTGAGCAACGCCGGCAGCTTCGGGCAGCATCGCATAAACCGTTCCGCCCGCCATCATTAGCGCAGCCAGCGCCGCGCAGATAATCTTACTCACTTTGTCTGCCTCCTATTGGAATTTTGTTGTGATTTTAACAATATAGATAACAATTGGTACGATATATACCACCAAAGCCACAAACGCTGATACCGCTAACATGATGAATTTTGCCGCATTGTCGCATTTCAGCGGCTTTTCAAGCTTCTTGCGGAACACGATGTACGCCGCGAGCGCCGCAACTCCGATGCAGGAGATAGCCGCTCCCGCCGCAAATCCTTTCGGTATGAAGCTTATTTCGATGTCATTATTTCCCTTTTTGAGATCAAAACTTATGAATCCGGAAAGTGCGCGGCTGTAATCGACCATTTTGCCGTTGACTTTAATGGCATAATTATCCGAATATGGCAGGCTAACAAAGCAAGTTTGCGCCTTATCAAGCTTGCAACTGCCCTTCATGCCATTGTTCACGTCCGTAAGCCCAACGCCTTGCGCCGACTTGCAAAGCGCTTTCAGCCGCGCGGTGTCGATGCTCATTAGCCCGAACGAAGCGCAGGTAATGTCTTTCTTGCATTTAAATGTCACCTTAACGCTTTCATTCTTGAAATCGCCGAGGCAATACAAACCATTATTTGACGAATTAGGATAATTTGTGCGTGCAACTGATGAGTTCACCGAGATGTCGAACGCATCAAATATAGGCTCGGAGAGATGATTTGTAAGCTCATCGAAGCAATCCGCATAAAGCGCACAGGTGCCGTCAACATCGAATTCGTAAGTTACTGTATCTCCCATGTGGAATGTGTATTTACCGTCTTTTTTCGTCAGTTCGCCGGTCGGCTCGTACCTTGTCACAAGGTTTTCGCCGAGCAGCGCCTCGCTCATATATTGCTGAACGCCAATGCGGTCAAGTTCATCGGGCAGATCTTCCTTACCGTCTAGTGAGCCTTTATCTGCCAGCAGACCCATAGGCAGGTAGTTTGGCAAATGCTCTATGCGTCCCGCTTTTGACTGGTAAATAATACTGCTGCCGTCGCAGCCGCCGTTGATCTCGTACTTTATCGAAAGCATAGCGTCGGTAAGGCGCGTGCCATCGACGGCAAGAGTTTCCATCCAAACGCCGCTGTAACCAAGCCGCTTCATTGTGAACATGAAATTGCGGTCGTTCAGCGAGGTGTAGTGTGAAATGGTATCATAACCCAGCGCTCCGATCATGTTGTTATTGTAAAATTTCGCATAGGATTTCACGCGGTAAAAATCGTCGTCGTCAATGCGGTCAGCAAGGTCGTAAGCTTCTGACTGGCTTTTGTTGATCTCCTCATTGTGCATCGCGGGGTAGCCGATGTAAACGCCGCTGCTGAAAAAGCTCTCGCCGACGAAAACTATCGCGCAGAACGACAGGAAAACGGTCTTGTGAATAAAACCTTTGCGGTAGAAAAAGTGTGCCATTCCGTATATCGCCAGCACGATCAGGAACACCGAAATAAGCCATTTGAACGACTCCAGATCGCCCCAAAGGGTGCGCGAGAAACGGCTGATCTCCTCTTTTTTCTTGTCGGCGAGGGTGTTCATGTAGTAGAACGCCAGCGCCGCCGCAACGCCGCAGACCGCGAGCGTTACGATGTTGACAGGTAAATTTTTCTTAAACTCAACGGGTTTTTCGAGGGAATATGCCGCGCAGAAGAGCATAAGGAAGATGGTTATAAATCCAAATCTATACGGAAATGACATATAGTTGCCAGTATGCCACATTTTGTTTATAGGCTCGATAAACATCGGTATCAGCGTTAAGCAAAGCAGGAGGATAAGGCGCTTGTTCCGCGCGCTGTGATCGCCGCGAACGGCGATGTCCGTAACGGTTATCACTATGGCGAACGCCGAGCAGAAAAGCATTGGCAAAATCGTAAAGAAATTGGTGATGAAGTCCGAGCCGACTATCGAATCAACTATCGTGGTTTCACCCCTGCCCGAGCTTAAATACTGGAGCAGCGAGGGCAGCCAGACCACTGCCGTCAGCAGTGCAGAGATTGCCGAACCGACAAGTATATCGCGGCAGACGCGGCTGCAAAATTCATGGCTGTGTGCTCCAAGAATATACACAACTGTAAATAGCAGTATGAAAATTACCACCATATAGCTGATATAGTAGTTGACTACCACCATTGATGAGAGCACGAATATGTACATAAGCGGCTTTTGCCTGCGCGTTATCCTATCCAGCGCGATCATCAACAGTGGGAAAAGGTACATCATGTCAAGCCAGATAATATTTTGAAAATACATCATCGCGTAGCCTGATAGCGGGTACATCACGCTGAGAAGCATTACAGAAAATGGGTCGAGCTTTTTGCGGCAGAGGGTGAAGCAGAGCGAAGCCGTGAACGCCGCGACCGACATTTTCAGCGCGACGAGCACATTCGCGAACATCATCATATCCGCCTTATCGACAAATTTCACGAGGAATGTGAACGGGCTTGCCAAAAAGAAAAAGAACACGCCGAAAAAGTTCATTCCGCCCGAATTTTTCATGTTAAGGAAAAAACCGCTTTTGCCGTCTAAAATATCCTTAAACTGGTTGAGCAGAGGAACTACCTGCTGCGACATATCGCACCAGGAAAGGGAACGTGTTCCAAACGGATACATACTGTTTTGGTAATAAAATACCATCATGAAGTACATTACGAAAAATGCGGGGAAAATTATCGACGCGTAATGCACTATTTTACTGCCTTTGATCTTCATTTTGATTGCCTCTCTTTTGCGGGGATTATTTATATAAATTCATTATAGCACATCTTCAGCGAATTTTCTACATCTCGGAAACAAATTTGTAACATTATCCAAAAATCCGCAAAAAAACTGTTGATTTGTAACATAGCGAAAAAACTCCCGCCGACCGTGAAAAGTCAGCGGGAAAATCTATACCTTTATAATAAGATTGTCAGCAGAGCGATCGCCAGACCCACTATCGTGAAGATGAGCGCTTTTGCGAGCGTTACCTCGCTGCGGATAGTGCGGAATTTGCCCTTTTCGCCGAGGCAGAGCTTTACTTTTCCGCCCTGTTTCAGTCGGCAGGGACGATACGCCTCGCGCGGCATGAAGTACTTGACCTCGCCCTCCTGCTCGTACTCGAAGCGCGGCATGAGGTAACGGTTCATCGAAGCGGAACGGTTTTCCTCAGTGACCTCGGTGACGGTGGCTTCGACAACGGTGGAGTAGCGCTTTTTGCGAACGGGACGAAGTTCCCAAAGCATTACAATGCCGTAGCGGCAGACTAAAATGCCGCCGAATAGCAGCACTGTACGCAGCAGAAAAACAAACATCATAAAGCCCGAAACGCGCTCGGAAATATTAAAAATATCAAGTCCGCCCATAGTACAGATCTCCTTCTTCCAAACAGATTTTAGTATATTTTATCACAATAATAAGAACATATTGCAATGCTTTGATTAACTATAGATTAACAGTTGTCCGCCGTATATGCCGTTTTCAGCGTATTACCATAAAAAAGGGGTTGACATAGCGCGGCGGATATTGTATAATTAAAGTATGTGGAAACGCAAATTAAGGAAAGTTAAAAAGGATTGGTAGCATGAGATCAAAAATAATTGCCGCCGCAGCAGCCGCGGTTTTCCTCTCGGCGGGCGCGCTGACAGCTTTTGCCGACTATGGTTACGAGGACTACAATACCGATTACGGCTACGGCGATTACAACGACTATAATTACGATTACAACACCGATACGGACTATACATACGACGACACCTACACGGGTTACGGCACATACGACACGGAAACTTCTTCCACCGACCCCACACAAGACCACCCGACAGTGGTTTCGCTGACGCCGACAAAGATCAAGGACATGAAGTTTTCGGCGGCGCTGAAGATCAAGAACAAAAAGCCGATAACCGCGGCGGACATCACGATAAATTACGACGCTGACGTTTTCAAAGTTACGGGCAATCAGGTGCACGAGGAAGCGGGCGGCGAGGCTGCCGCGACCGACATGGGCTCTGGCGTATTTCAGTACATTTACACCAACACTGCCGGCTCGGAGTACGACGGCGACTATCTGACGATAGATTTTCAGATACTTGACCCGACCGTGCGCTCGTCCGTACTGTATATAACTGTAAATTCGATACTTGATGGAGATTCACAGTCGATAACCGCGACCGCCGATGGAACAATAATCCAGATAGAGGGCGCTGTGCCTGCCGACGCTTCCGCTGACGAGTCGATGTACACCGAGCTGCGCGTTGCGAAAAGCGACCAGACGATAACTTTCAGCTCGCTGGGTCTGAAAGACGTAAAGAGCGTGACTTTTGAGGACGGCTCGCTCGCGACCGCTGACGACAAGGGCATATCCACACTCGCCGAGGGTCTTACCAACATGACTGTTGAATTTAACGACGGCACGTTCAAATATTACAGATTAGTCATCTCCACGCAGAGCGCTGTTACGCAGACCGAGAGCGCTGCGGAAGCGGGTGCGACGATAGAAAACGCCGCCGACACGAACGCGACATCTGTTACCAAGACCGAAAGCGGCAGCTCGGAGCGCACTAAGAAATTCGTGATATTCTTGTTGGTGCTGCTCGCGATAGCGGCGCTGATAATCGAGTATTTTGCGGTATTCGGCAATCCGTACAAGCGTTACGCGCTGAAGAGCAATATCAAGCCGAAGCCTGAGAAAGAGCCGCAAACGCCGATAGATGACGACGATTTCTTCCCTGAAGAGCCCGACCGCAGTGAAGATACCGAGGGCGATGAAGAGGAAGTTGCGGAAGCTGACGAAGCCGATACGGAAGAGTACAAAGAGGCTGAATCAGAAGAGGAAACTGAGGAATATTCTGAGGAAGAAGCCGAGGAATATGAAGAGTCCGAGCCCGAAGCGGAGGCCGCCAAGGACGAAGAGTCTAACGAAAACGAAGAAAAGTAATTATAAAAAAAACGGAGCGTTCAGTTGCGAGCGCTCCGCTTTTTTGTGTTCAAATATTTATATTACGATGCTTGCTCAAACTGGCTGTTGTAAAGCTCGGCGTAGAAGCCGCCGCGCTCCATCAGCTCGTTGTGAGTACCGCTTTCGATAACGTCGCCGTCTTTCATTACCAGTATGAGGTCGGAGTTCTTTATTGTGGATAGTCTGTGAGCGATAACAAAGCTAGTTCTGCCTTTCGTCAACTCGTCCATCGCACGCTGTATTATCAGCTCGGTGCGGGTATCGACCGAGGATGTCGCCTCGTCGAGAATGAGCATCGGCGCGTTTTGCAGCATCGCGCGGGCTATCGTGAGAAGCTGTTTCTGACCAGCCGAGATAGAGGCGCTTTCGGAAAGCACGGTATCGAAACCGTTCGGCAGCGAGTGTACAAATTTATCCAGTCCGCAGGCGCGGCAGACCTGCTCCAACTGCTCGTCAGTAATGCCCTGCATATTGTAGACCAGATTTTCGCGAACTGTGCCCTCGAAAAGCCAAGTGTCTTGCAGCACCATGCTGAAAAGCTCGTGCACTTTTTCGCGCGTAAGCTCGGTTATCGGCACACCGTCGATCTTTATTTTGCCGCTGCCGATCTCGTAAAAGCGCATCAGCAAATTGACCATCGTGGTCTTGCCAGCGCCGGTAGGGCCGACTATCGCGACCTTCTGACCGGGGCAAACCTCCGCCGAAAAGTCGTTGATTATGACCTTATCGGGCGTATCGGGGTAGCTGAAACGGACGTGCTCGAAGCTTACTTTGCCGCGAATTTCGGGCAGCTCGGCGGTCTTTTCGCTTTCGTCAGCCATCTCTTCGCTTTCGAGGAAGTCGAAAATGCGGTGCGCCGAAGCGGAAGCCGTCTGCATATTCGTCATGCCCTGCGCTATCTGCGTGAGCGGGGTGGTGAAAAGGCGGACGTAGAGAATGAACGAAACTATCACGCCGAACTCTATCGTTCCGTTCATCGCGAGGATAGAGCCGACCACGCACACTGCAACGTAGGCGATGTTGCCGATGATGTTCATGAGCGGCTGCATTACGCCGGAAAGGAACTGCGAACGCCAGTTAGCGTCGTAGACAGCGGCGTTCAGGCTATCGAAATGCGAGAGCACCTTGCGCTCAGCGCGGCTGATGCGGACGACCTCGTGACCCGAGTACATTTCTTCGACAAAGCCGTTTAGCTCGCCCAGACTTTTCTGGCGCGCCGCGAAAAAGCGCTGCGAGCGCGACATTATCAGCACCACCAATCCCATGCCGACGAACGTTACCGCCAGCGAGATGAGCGCCAGCCGCCACTGGGTCGCGAACATCATGATAAGGCAGCCGACGAACTGCGTTGCCGCGCTGATTATGGTCGGCAGACTGTTTGTCAGACCCTGCTGGAGGGTGGAAACGTCGTTAGTCATGCGGCTGAGTATGTCGCCCTGCGTGTGGGTGTTAAAATATTTCTGCGGCACGCGGTTGATCTTTTCCGAAAGCTCGCCGCGCATACGGTAGGACATTTTCAGCGTTACCACCGCCATGATGTAATGCTGAACGAAGCCGAAAAGCGCGCTGAGCAGGTATATCGCCGCGAGGAAAATGCCTATCTTCGCGATCTTGCCGAGGTCGATGCCGCCGAGCAGACCGTCTGACATTATCGTCGCCATATCGCCGATCTTGTTCGGGCCGATTATCGTCATGACCGCGCTGAGCGCCGCGAGGACGAGGGCGAGGATCACCACGCCGATGTCGCCGTGCAGATATTCCGAAAGGCGCGGCACGGCTGTGCGTATACCGCCGTCTTTATTTTTTCTCATGTCAGTCCCCTCCTTACGCCAATTCGCTCGCGCTGAGCTGCGAGGTAGCTATCTCGCGGTAAACGCTGCAATTTTTCATAAGTTCTTCGTGTGTGCCCAAGCCGACCATCTCACCGCGGTCTAGCACGGCTATCTTATCTGCGTGGCGAATAGTGCTTATACGCTGCGCGACGATTATTTTTGTCGAGCCTGCGAGCTGCTTGTTCAGACCCTCGCGGAGCTTCGCGTCAGTACGGTAATCGAGCGCCGAGAACGAGTCGTCAAAAATAAGTATCTCAGGCTTACGCGCCAGCGCACGCGCTATCGAAAGGCGCTGCTTCTGACCACCCGAAACGTTTCTGCCCATCTGCGCTATCGCGTAATCGCTGCCGCCCTCAAGCTTATCGACAAACTCTTTTGCCTGCGAAATCTCTATTGCAGATCCAAGGTCTGCGTCGTCGAACTGGTGAGCGCTCTCGCCGAAAAATACGTTTTCGCGAACAGTGCCCGAGAAGAGCACGGCTTTTTGCGTGACGTAGCCGAGCTTATCATACAGCGCGGCGAAAGTGTAATCCTTGACGTTTACGCCGTCCACAAGCACCTCGCCCGAGGTCGCATCGAAGAAGCGCGGGATTAGGCTGACTAGGGTAGTCTTGCCGCTGCCCGTAGCGCCGATGACCGCGAGTGTTTCGCCCTTTTCCACGCGGACGTTTATGCCGCTGAGCTGTTCGGAGGAAGCGTGCGGATAGCGGAAGGAAACGTTTTTGAACTCCACCGTGCCGACCTCGCTGCCCTGCTGCACGCCGCCCTCTTTTACGTTAGCCTCGCGCTCGAGCACATCGTTGATACGCTCAGCCGACACCTGCGCCTGCGGGAGGAGCATAAATATCATGACGAGCATCATGAATGACATCACGACGTAGGTCGCGTAAGTGCTGAAAACCAGCACCTCGCTGAACATCGAAAGGCGCGCGGCGGGGTCGGTAAGGGCGATGTTGTTGACAAGCGCCGCGCCGACCCAGTATATTGCGAGCGCCAAACCGTTCATGCCCAGCCCCATAGTCGGCTGAACGAGGGCAAAGAGCTTTTGGTTTTTCATCTGAAGCTGCATCATGCCCATATTCGGCTCGTCGAATTTATCATTCTGAAATTTCTCGGCGTTGAAAGCGTGCACTACGTTTATGCCGTTGAGGTTTTCGCGCGCTACGCGGTTGATCTTATCCGTCATTTTCTGCACAAGGCGAAAGCGCGGTATACAGCTGCTCATGATGAGGAAAATGCTGACTATCAGCACGACCACGAAAGCCGCGGTGACCGCAGAGAGCTGCCAGCTTTTGCCGAGAATTTTTATTATCGCCCAGACCGCCATTATCGGCGCTTTTATCATCATCTGCAAGCCCATCGCAACTATCATCTGTATCTGCGTGATGTCGTTCGTGGTGCGGGTTATAAGGCTGGGTATCGAGAAATCCTGCATTTCCTCGCTGCCTATATCCATTACGTGGTGGAAAAGCTTTTCGCGCACGGCGAAGCTGAGCCCCGAGGCGGTCTTTGAAGCAAAATAACCGCAAGCGACGGCTAGCAGAGCACTCACGGCGGTGCATCCAAGCATTTTCAAGCCGATATTCACGATGTCGGCGGTAGTGCCGGATGTTTTTATCAGCACGGTAAGCTCGGTCATGTAATCGGGCAGACGCAGATCGAAATACACCTGACACACCACGAAAACCAAGCAGACAAGCGCCATCAACTTTTCGCGGCGGCGCAAGTTTTTCAGCAGTTTTATCATATATCTTCACTCTCCTTTTCAAACCCGTTCTTTCTCATATCCTCTATGTTTTCGCCGATCGCGGAAAGGCATTTGCGGAAAACTTCAATATCGGCATGGCTGATGCCCTCGAGCAGGCGGTGTCCGAAGCGTATTTGCAGTTCCCTACCCTCTTTTACGATGTCCGCGGCGGCGGGAGTGAGCACCAGACGAGTTTTGCGGCGGTCGTTCGGCACAGTTTCGCGCGTAAGCAGACCCTCGTTCACCAGCCTTTCAACGTGCACGGAAACTATGCCCGATTTCAGACCGCGCATAAGGCAAATATCGCGCGCGGTGTTGTTATCCGGATTATTCGATATGAACATGAGTATATCGACAGCCATAGGCGGCAGACCTGTTTTTTTGCAGAGCGGGCGCAGCATGTTATGGTACGCCTCCATAACCCTGTTTGCGCTGTAAAACATTTTTGAAGCAGTCATTCCGTTCATTTCGTCAAAAATCCTCCTAATATAAGAAAGTCTAAAATTAGAATATCTATTATTATACGCATATTTATATTAAATGTCAAGCACATGGCGGTTAATATTTTATGAACGCAAAAAAACTGCACAGCCCGAAAGCCATGCAGTTTTTGTAAGCAAATTTTATTCGTATCAGCCCATTACAACTTCAACATTTACAGTCGAGCCTGCTGCGGCTACAGGGAGAACATTGCCCTCTACCGCCTTGCCGTCAACGGTAACGCTCTTAACGCCCTTGCAAACGTGCTCGGGGTTCTTAACGGTGATGTTGTAGGTAGCGCCTCTGTACTGACGTGTAGCGGTAAGGCCGTTCCACTCGTGAGGAATGGAAGGATCGATCTTCAGACCGTCGAAATCAGCCTGTACGCCGAGGATGTACTGGGAGATAGCTACCATGTTCCATGCGGCAGTACCTGTCAGCCAGCTATTCTTGCCCTCGCCGAATCTGCTTGCGTCCTTACCTGCGATCATCTGACCGTAAACGTAAGGCTCGGTCTTGTGCAGGTCGGAGATCTCTTCGTTGAACGCGGGAGCGATCTTGCTGTAATACTCGAAAGCCTTATCACCTCTGCCGGCGTAAGCCTCAGCGCAGATTATCCATGCGTTGTTGTGGGTGAAGATACCGGCGTTTTCCTTGTATCCGCCGGGATAAGTCGAGATCTCGCCGTACTGGATATAGTACTTGGAGAATGCGGGGTTGTTCAGAACAAGGCCGTACTTGGTATTGAGGTACTTGTCGATAGACTCAAGGGTCTTGATGTCAGCGCCCTCGTCCTTGCCTATCTCAGACATTACGGCAAAGCCCTGCGGCTCGATGAAGATCTTGCCCTCTTCGCACTCCTTAGAGCCCATCTTAGCGCCTGTGGAGTCGTAAGCTCTGAGGAACCAATCGCCGTCGAATGCGGAATCCATAACGTTCTTCTTCATCTTGTCGATCTCAGCCTGAGCAGCAGCAGCTTCATCGTCCTTGCCGAGGTGCTTGAGTATAGCAACGTAGTTCGGGCCGGTGTAGGTGAAGAGCGTAGCTACCATTACAGACTCAGCTACCTTAGAGTAGCCGCCCTCAGCAGCAAACTTCGGGTTGGTGTAAGTCTGGAAGCTTTCGCCGGGAGTGTCAGAGTAGCAGGAAAGGTTGATGCAGTCGTTCCAGTCAGCTCTCATAGCGAGCGGCAGACCGTGAGGGCCTACGTTATTAACTACGCGGTAGAAAGATACCTTGAGGTGGTCGAGCATCGGCTTAGCCTTCGACTCATCGTTATCGTAAGGTACCATTACGTCGAGGATAGACCAGTCGCCTGTTTCCTTGATGTATGCGGAAACGGAAAGGATCATCCACAGCGGGTCGTCGGAGAAATCGCCGCCGATGTCGAGGTTGCCCTTCTTGGTAAGGGGCTGATACTGGTGGTAGCAGCCGCCGTCAGGAAGCTGGGTGGAAGCGATGTCGATTATACGCTCTCTTGCGCGGTCGGGGATCTGGTGAACGAAGCCGAGAATATCCTGGTTGGAATCGCGGAAGCCCATACCTCTGCCGATACCGCTCTCGAAGTAAGAAGCGGAGCGCGAAAGGTTGAAGGTGACCATGCACTGGTACTGGTTCCAGATGTTGACCATGCGGTTTACCTTATCATCGGGAGTGTCAACGTTGATAACGCTGAGCAGTCTGTCCCAAGTTGCTTTCAGCTCTGCCATGCCAGCGGCTACCTTTTCGGGAGTATTGTACTGCTCGATCATTGCGAGAGCTTTTTCCTTATTGATAGTTACGCCGTCAGCCTCAAACTTCTTATCAACGGGCATTTCAACATAGCCGAGAATGAATACGAGGGTCTTAGACTCGCCGGGAGCGAGGGTTATCTTCTTGTAGTGAGAAGCGATTGGCGACCAGCCGTCAGCGAAAGAGTCGTTAGCCTTGCCGGAAAGTACAGCCTGCGGGTTATGGAAACCATTGTAAAGACCGATGAAAGAATCTCTGTCGGTATCGTAGCCGTCAATCTCGTCGTTTACTGTATAGAATGCAAAATGATCTCTTCTGTCTCTATACTCAGTCTTGTGGTATATGGTAGAACCTACTACTTCTACGCGGCCTGTGCTGAAGTTTCTCTGGAAATTGGTGCAGTCGTCCTGCGCGTCCCAAAGGCACCATTCTGCAAAAGAGAAGAAGGAGAAGGTCTTTTCTGCGTCGCTCTCGTTAGTAAGAACTACCTGCTGTACTTCGCCCGCGTAATTCTGCGGTACGAAGAAAGTAGCTTCGGCTTTCAGACCGTTTTTCTTACCTGTGATGATGGTATAGCCCATACCGTGGCGGCACTCATAGAAGTCAAGCTCTGTCTTTACAGGTGACCAGCCGGGGTTCCAGATAGTTTCGCCGTCTTTTATGTAGAAATATCTTCCGCCCATATCTATCGGCACATTATTGTAGCGGTATCTTGTTATACGGCGCAGTCTTGCGTCCTTATAGAAAGAATATCCGCCCGCTGTGTTGGAGATGAGCGAGAAGAACTCCTGTGTTCCGAGGTAGTTTATCCACGGATATGGAGTTCTGGGGTTTGTGATGACGTACTCTTTGTTCGCGTCGTCAAAGTAGCCAAACTTCATGTTTAAATATCCACCTTTCGATATATTATGATTTTATTTTAAGGCAACACCGCACATCAAATATGCGAGCCTTGCTTGTAAAAATTTTCAGCCGTAAAGACTGATACCCTCATCGGTAATTTCGGAAATGATATAATCCAGCCCGTCGAAATGCACAAGTATCCTGCGCTGCATCACGGTATCCGCCTGCGAGTCGTAAGAAACGTTGGTCTCCACGCTGATATTCGCGCCGTCGCCGCTTTTGCTGAGGGTGCATTTGCCGAATTCAACAGTTGTCACCCCGCCCGTTTCGGTCTTGGAATATGAATCTATATCCAATGCTTTCGCGGCGGTCTTTGTCATAAGCGCCGTCGCCTGCTCATAATCGCCGCTGTCCATATAGCTGTACCAGCGGGTTATAACGTCGCGCGCGCCGTCGCAATACTCTATCGCCCTGCCCTGCAAGTCGATCTCATTCGGCTCGGCAGGCTGAGTTTCCGTTTCGGAGGACTCGTCCGCCGCTTCTGTCATAACAGCCGTTATGGTAGCCGCGGGCTGCTCCGCCGTAGCCGTCGTGGTGACCGCCGCGGCAGAAGAGCTTTCGGCGGAAGAAGCACCGCTTTCAGCAGAATTTCCGCAGGCGCAAAAGCAGAGCACCGCAGCCGAAGCAGCCATCATTGCCGATATTTTCCTTCTTGTCATATCATAAGATCTCCCCGTAATAAGCTGCTTTTATAAACTCAGCGCTGTGAAACAGGCTTCGCGCTGCTGAATATTGCCGAATAAAAATAGTAGCTTATCTCAAATCCGCCGCTGTAAAGCACGGCGTCTTTATATCCATTATCTTTTACCATAGAATAGATCTCGCCGGTATCGTCAGAAACTATTTCGCCCTGCTGCATTTGTGAGTAGGTTTTCTTGGGGATCTGCAGCTGAACGAATTCATCTTTATCCTCAAAGCCGACGAAATATTTGCCCGACTGAGTACTCAGCACATATTCATACGGCTCAGCGACCGTAACGCCTTGGTAATCGGCGTAGATATGGTTGCCGCTTAAAATAAACGCCACAACGGTGTAGATCATCAGACCCGCGCTGCCTAAAAAGCCGTATACTTTCGCCGAAGAATCGCTGCGGTGAAAGCCGCGCTCGCAAATCAGCGCCACTATCAGCACCGCGAGCATTATCAGCGCCAACACAAGCCCTATGCGGTTATTGCGCAGGAAAATGCGTATCGCTTCCTTGCCGCTGAGCACGTCTACTTTCTTGCCCGCTTTATCGCGAAACTCGAACACAAGCATACTGATCAGCGCGCTGAGCAGGAATAGCGCCCGCCACTTCATCTTTTGGTCGAGAAATTTCTCTTCCTCTGGCGTGAACGGCTGATCGTCGTCGATGATCGGAGCTTCGTTTATATCTTCTCTATTCATATTGTAAAGAAGCGCTGCCAACATTCAAAGCTTTCGCCCTTTGCAAGCTCTTTATAGCCTGTAACATCGTCGCTGAGCTTTAAGTTCGCGCAGTTTATCATTGCCGTCATAGGCTCGGGACAGAAATATCCGTTGCCGCCGCGGTCGTTCCACATATTCCAGAATTTGTATTCTTTAGACACCTCGTTGCAAAGACGCTTGCCAGTATCCTTATCGGTGATGACTACGCCGTAGAAAGGCTTGCCGTCAAGCTCGTTATCGCAGGCGGTGTACATATCGTTCGAGATCTGGTGGAGGACGGGGCGCATAATGCCGTTTTTGTAGCGCATATCCTTGGTGCCGAGCGGCAGAAGCTTTTCGGTAGGCAGGCAGCGCTTGTCCAACTCGCAGCGCTCAACTATCGGCACGCTCAGGCGCAGCGACTTCTGTCTGCCGCCGTCGGTAATGGGCGCATTTATGCAGGTGTGTGTGCAGATAGAAACGGGCAGCTTTTTATCAGAGAGATCCTCCAGCTTTACCTTATGGGTAAGCCCGTTGTCCGAAAGCTCGAACGTGTAAGTTATCTTAAAATCTATAGGGAAATACTGATACATTGGGTCTTCTGCGCCGTGTGTAAACGATGTCACGAGAACGGCTTTGTCCTCCTCAGCAGCGACCTTTTCTATTTTATGCGCACGCTTATGCACCCAACCGTGAAGATGGTTGCCCAGCTTTACCTCGTTTACAGGCAGATGATAAGCGCCATCGGAAGTCTTCAGCAGGCCGCCGTCGAAGCGGTTCGGCAGATAAAGCGTAGGCAGACCCCATATTTCGCGGGCCTTATCTATCTGCGCCGCGGAACATTTATCGGAATATCTAAAAACCTCGATACCCGCCTCTTCATCGCGCATACGCCAAACGGAAGAGCCGTACTCGGGCGAGATCACCGCAGAATATTTTCCATATTCAAGCAAAACGCATAAAACGCCCTTCATCACAAAGCCCTCTTTGGCAGTTATCTTTTTATTCATATGAATTCTCACCCTTATTTTTATAGTTTCCGCGAAGTTGCTTAAACGTTTTCGTTTTTTATTCAGAGCAACTTCTCATTTGTAATTATAGCATATTTATTTCTAAATAGCAATAGTTTTTTGTACAATTTTTAATTTTTTATTTGTCAAAACTGACCGAAAACGATTTAGATGGCTACTTTGTACGTTTATTTATGTATCTGGTGTGCAGCTTGGAATATACTATTTTTTGGCTGGAGTAGAGTCCGTAATAGCCCGAAAGCATATAGCTCACGCCGCACGCCGCCGCGAAGAGAACTATGCCCTCGCTGCCAAAAAGTTCTAAGCTCAGGAAAAGCGAAGCCGTAGGGCAATTCACCACCGAACAGAAGAGTGCGACAATGCCGACCGCCGCCGCGAAACGTGCGTCAAGCCCTATCAGCGGGGAAAATGCGCAGCCGAGGGTCGCGCCAATGAACATTGTCGGAACTATCTCGCCGCCTTTAAATCCGCAGCCGATAGTCACCGCGGTGAAGATGATCTTGAGCAGAAACGCGGCGGGGTGCGACTTACCCTCTAACACGGCGTTTTCGATAACGTTCATTCCCGCACCGTTGTAATCAGTAGTCCGCAGGAGCAAAGTCAGCGCGAGTATCACCGCTCCGCCGACCGCCGCACGCAGGTATTTGTTCTCAAAAATCTGCGAAAACCACTTGTTCGCCGTTTTCATCGCAACGCAGAAAAATATGCTTATCACCGCACAGACCGCCGCGAGAATGCAGACCCGCACGACTGAGCCGAACGAGAGGTGCGGCACGAATTTGCTGATATTTAAGCGAGTCGGCTCGGCTTTCATGAGCAGCGAAATCCCGTAAGCCGTAAGCGAGGAGGCGATGCACGGAACGAGCCCCGCGTAGTAGATAACGCCAACGCTTATGACCTCCATCGCGAAAAAGCAGGCGGTAAGCGGCGTTCCGAAAAGCGCTGAGAAAAGCGCGCTCATGCCGCACATCACCGCCAGCCCGATGTCCTGCTCCTTAACGCCGAAAAGCTCGCCTATGCGGTTGCCGATACTGCCGCCGAGCTGGAGCGCCGCGCCCTCACGTCCCGCCGAACCGCCCGCAAGGTGAGTTATCACCGTAGCGACAAATATCAGCGGCGCCATTCGCAGTGGAACGTGGTCTTTCGTGCGTATCGAGCTGATTATAAGGTTCGTGCCGCCGTCGTTATCGAAGCCGAAAATGTGGTAGATCAGCGCGATGAGCGCGCCAGCGGCGGGCAGCGTGAAGATGACCCAGCCGTGCTCCCCGCGGAACTCGGTAGCGGCGTTCACCGCCATGTGGAAGAGCGCGCCGACAACTCCGCCGACCACGCCCGTGACCGCCGCGATGACTGTCCATCTAAAAAATATGAACATATAATGTCCCGCCGACTCCGACTCTGCTATCAATCTGCGTTTCAGCCTTCTGACAAGCATTTCAGCAGCCCCTTTCGTTCATGAAAAAAGGCGGAGAAATATCCGCCTTTTAAAAATTTTTGACAATATCTTGTGAAGATCAAGCTTCTGCGATAACCTCGACCTCTACGAGAACGTCCTTAGGAAGCTGCTTTACAGCAACGCAGGAACGTGCGGGCTTGGAAGTGAAATACTTTCCGTAAACGCCGTTAAATGCAGCAAAATCGCACATTTCTTTAAGGAAGCATACGGTCTTTACAGCCTTATCGAGGCTGCTTCCTGCCGCTTCGAGTACAGCTGCAAGGTTCTTGCAGACCTGCTCGGTCTGTTCTTCGATGGTCTTAGCTGTAACGTCGCCTACTGCGGGGTCGATAGCTATCTGACCCGAAGTGAAGATTAGTCCGCCGACCTTTTTAGCCTGCGAATAAGGGCCTATCGCGTCAGGTGCATTCTTGGTGTAAACTGTTTCTGCCATGTTGATCTACTCCTTTATATTTGATATTTGAACATACTGCCGATCAGCAGTAAAGTGAATATGTACCGTGATTTTCGCGGCTGACGAACTCGGTGTACTCAAGCGCGCTGCCGTTTTTATACGCGGCGATGAGCTTACGCGTGAGGTCGGGAACATCGTCGCGGGCGAGGGCTTCGTCAATATCGACCCACACCGCTTCGCTGTTTTCGTCGCCGTCGGAATGTGCTTCGCCGCCAACATAGTCCGCCGCGAAAACGACATACCAATCTTTGAGATTAAAGCGAACGCCGACAAGCCGCTTCGGCTCAGCCGTGATGCCTGTTTCCTCCAGCACTTCGCGCACGCAAGCCTGCTGGGGAGTTTCGTTATCTTTCAGATAGCCGCCCGGGATTATAAGCCGACCCTTGCCCGCGCCGTAAGTGTGGCGGACGAGGAGAATTTTGCCATCGCGCTCGACTATCGCGGCAACTGATTTCTGCCAATTTTCTGCCATATCTGCCGCCTATTACTTGTTTACTAGCTTGAAGCCTGCATCGGTAAGAGCCTTTCTTATCTCAGCCTTGTGCTCGTAATTTCTGGTTTCGAGAACTATGCGGAGTATGCAGTCGGTGATGTCGCTGTCCTCGCTGGCGCGCTCGTGGTGAACGGAAACAACGTTGCCGCCGAGGTCTGCAATGAGTTTGGAAACATCTCTCAGCTGACCGGGCTTGTCCTCTAGCTGGATAGTGAGTGTGTCGGAGCGGCCGGACTTGAGCAGACCGCGCTTGATGACGCGCGAAAGGATAGTAACGTCGATGTTGCCGCCCGAAACAAGGCAAACGACCTTTTTGCCCTTTACGGGAACTTTGTTAAACATTACCGCCGCAACGGAGACCGCGCCCGCGCCCTCTGCGATAAGCTTATGCTGCTCGATCAGCGCGAGGATAGCCGAGGAAATTTCATCGTCGCTAACGGTAACAACGTCGTCAACGTACTTCTTGCAAAGCTCGAAAGTGTGCTCGCCCGGCTCTTTTACCTTGATGCCGTCTGCGATGGTCGAAACAGAATCGAGGCACTCGATCTTATCGTCTTTGAGAGAATTTACCATAGAAGGTGCACCAGTTGCCTGAACGCCGTAGACCTTAATGTTAGGATTGAGCGATTTCAGCGCGAAGGCAACGCCCGAGATAAGTCCGCCGCCGCCGACGGGAACGACTACTGCGTCAAGGTCGGGAAGCTGTTCGAGCAGCTCAAGGCCGATAGTTCCCTGACCTGCGATAACGTTTTCGTCGTCAAAGGGATGTATAAATGTGTAATTATTTTCCTCTTTAAGCTGGAGCGCTTTGTTGTAAGCGTCGTCATAAACGCCCGGAACAAGGCAGATCTCAGCGCCATAGCTTCTGGTCGCCTCGACCTTAGAGATCGGCGCGCCGTCTGGCAGGCAAATTACGGCTTTTATGCCATTCTTTTTAGCGGCAAGCGCAACGCCCTGAGCATGGTTTCCAGCGGAACAGGCGATAACTCCCCTTGCTTTCTCCTCATCTGTAAGCTGGGAAATTTTGAAATACGCACCTCTCACCTTAAACGAACCTGTTACCTGCAAATTTTCCGTTTTGAGGTAAACGTCAGCGTCAGGATTGATCTTTTTTGCTTTGATGCACTGAGTAGGCGCGAGCACCTCTTTCAGAACGTGAGAAGCCTTATAGACTTTATCCAGAGTCAGCATAAATTACCACCAATACCTTTCCATACAAAATAAAAAATCTCCGCTCTCGATAAAAATCGAAGGCGAAGACGTAAAAATTCTCCGTGTTACCACTTCGTTTGCCGCAAAATGCAGCCACTCATTATCCTTTAACGCAGGAAACGTGCGAAGCTAAAGAAAAACATTCACTCCGCAGGCTCGGGGATGATCTGCTCAGGGCTTTCCTGCGGCATTACACCAGACTGCCGCTCTCTGTAAGGCATTTCCCTGCTCCGTTCCCGTCGCAGCTTTTGAATATACTAATATAATACTCTCTGATTTTAAGGTTGTCAATAGATATTTTATGAATTTTTTTCGCCCGAGCAACCGCGAACATATGTTGACATTTGCACGCAAGGGTGCTATAATATATAAGGTATATCGCGAGCGGAGGTGGACAGAATTGGCAGACACAAAAGAGATAATCAGCAAGATAATGGAAGACTTGCGACAGAATAACAGCCGAAACTTTTCCGAAAAAGTCTACACCGACCAGCCTATACTTATACCCGCCTCGAAGATGAAAAATTTCACGCCGCCTAAGTACCGCAAAATGAAGGCTATCGCGCGAAGCTACCATTCATTGGATATGTCGACCGCCGAAATCTTCTATAAACAGGCAAAATTTATGGAAGCCTTCGAGGACGATTATGAATATTACGGTGATTTTGTAAGATATTACCCTACGTATCGCGATATGAACGACGAACAACTGCGTGGATATTTTTCATGGCGCACTAAAATTCGCCATGGGCAGTATGATCCTGCGCCGCTTGCGTTCGCATTCGTCTACATTTATGAACTTCTGAACGGCATCGGCTCAACAGAACCGAAAGACGGTTTCGTAAAATTGCAGGATTTTCGTGAAAATTTCGGCAAGATCGACAACCGTATCGAGAATTACATGAAGCTTTGGTTAAACGATTTCGCTGTCTATTACGACCTCGACCCGCAACTTATCACCGACCTTGCGCGCACCGATTTTGACAAAAACGTGCTTGCATTGGAGAACTGTGCGGATACGGATGACGATACACTTTTCTCAGCAATTACAGAGCTTTCGAACTATCGGATCGACCGCTCTAAGCTGTACAAGAACTACTCAGACATCGCCGAAAAAGCGATCTGCGAGGTGTTCAGAAAAGTCTGCGAATACTACGCAAAGAACCGAAAACACGGATATTGCGAAAAACTTTTCGGAAAACGTGCTTCGATCTCGTACTATATGTTCAGCTCGGCGGTGTTTTTCGACCGCATAAAACGCGATAATTACGAATATTCGGTAAGCGGCGTGCAGAAATACCGCTGCGAAAACGGTTTCTGGACTTGCGAAAAATATTACGGAAGCCGCAAGAAAAGCACCGAACTTGGCACGCTCGTCAAGGCTGTTGACCGTGCTCTGCGCGTGAAATTAGGCGTTGAACCATACTTAAAGCCCGACAAGATAACGAAAACGTTCGAGCAGATCATTGAAAAAATTATCAGCGAAAGAAGCAGTTTGAGTGTTAAAAAGACTATTGAAAAAGAGCTTGAGCCGCCGCGCGAGATCACGATAGACATTTCAAAACTCGGGCAAATTCGCGCTGCTGCGGACGTTACTTGCGAGAAGCTTATCACCGAAGAAGAGGCGTTTGACAAAACTGAACTCGAAGATATTAACATTGATGATATTTCTGCTGAACAGATGAATGATGATAAATTGGCAAGCGATGAATTGCCGCTTGATGATAATGAATACGAATTTTTGAAACTAATTATATATAAAGATGAGAAAAGCGTTAGAGATTTTGCAAAGAGTAGAATGCTTATGATCTCAGTAATTGCAGACAGTATAAACGATAAGCTTTTTGATATGTTTGACGATACAGTATTAGAATTTGAAAGCGACATTCCTAACGTTATTGAGGACTATCTTGAGGAGCTGAAAGGACTGATAAAGCCATGAAGATACCTAAGAGGATTGCGGCAACTTTAATAAATTCACTCAAAGGCGGCGTTGTGCCGAGAATAGGTCTGCCATACATCACGGTCGGCAGGGAAAACGAGATCAACGCTCTGCTGCACGATGTTGACATAATCGCGGACGGCGGCGCTTCGTTCAGATTTATAATGGGCAAGTACGGAAGCGGTAAAAGTTTCCTGCTGCAAACTATACGAAATTACGTTATGGACCGAAATTTCGTAGTTTGCGACGCTGACCTTTCGCCCGAAAGACGTTTGCAGGGTACGAAGGGTCAAGGCCTTGCCACTTACAATGAACTCATACGAAATATTTCCACGAAAACACGTCCCGAGGGTGGCGCGCTGACGCTGATCTTGGACAGGTGGATAAACGCCGTGCAGACCGAAACCGCTGCCGAAAGCGACCTTACTCCCGACTCGCTCGAGTTTGAAAAGGCGGTCGAGAAGAAGATCTACGCGGTCATCAATTCGCTGAACGAAATGGTGCACGGCTTCGATTTTTCGCGCCTGCTGACCCTCTACTACCGCGCGTTTGCCGAGGGCGACGACGAAACTAAAGGCAAGGTCGTCAAGTGGTTTCGCGGCGAGTACGCAACAAAAACCGAAGCGAAAAGCGAGCTGGGCGTGAACATCATCATTACTGACGAAGATTGGTACGAATATATCAAGCTTTTCTCGGCTTTTCTGAAAATGGCAGGATATTCCGGAATGCTTATACTGATTGACGAACTGGTCAATATTTACAAAATACCCAACAGCATAACGCGTCAGTACAATTATGAAAAAATATTGACAATGTACAACGATACGCTTCAAGGCAAGGCGAAGTACATCGGCATAATCATGTGCGGCACGCCGCAGTGCATTGAGGACACGCGGCGCGGCGTTTACAGCTACGAGGCGCTGCGTTCACGGCTTGCGGAGGGGCGGTTTGGAGGCGAGGTAAGCGATATGCTCGCGCCAGTCATCAAGCTTTCGCCGCTGACTTACGAGGAAATGCTGGTGCTGATCGAGAAACTGGAGGACATTCACTCGGGGCTTTTCGGCTACGAGAACAGGTTACAGCAAGAAGATCTGATAGATTTTATTAAGATCGAGTACAGCCGAGTCGGCGCAGACACGAACATCACGCCGCGCGAGGTCATTCGCGACTTCATCGAGCTGCTCGACATCACCTATCAAAACCCGCAGCTCGACGTTCGCAGTCTGCTAAATTCTGAGAAATTTGAATTTGCAAAGCCTGCGCTTGAGGAACAGGCGCAGCAGACGGCGGAAGATTTCGCGGAATTTGAGATCTGAGGGCTGTGACTTATGGACATTTTTAACAGATACGCACCTTTTATACAAGATTTTATCTACCAAAACGGCTGGGAATCTCTGCGGGCGATACAGATGGCGGCAGGCGACGCAATATTCAACACCAGCGAAAACGTTTTACTCTCCGCCTCGACCGCTTCGGGCAAGACCGAGGCGGCTTTTTTCCCGATACTCACCCTCTTTTCCGAAGATATGCCGACCTCTGTCGGCGCGATCTACATCGGCCCGCTAAAAGCGCTCATCAATGACCAATTCACACGGCTGAACGACCTCTGCGCCGAGGCGGACATACCCGTTTGGCACTGGCACGGCGACGTTTCACAGTCACACAAAAGCAAAATGCTGAAAAATCCCTCGGGCATTCTCCAGATCACGCCCGAGTCGCTCGAAGCGATGCTGCTACGCAAACACGCTGCAATTTCAAGACTTTTTGGCGACCTGCGGTTCATCGTGATCGACGAGGTGCACTCGCTGATGCGCGGCGACCGCGGCGGACAGACACTCTGCCTTATCGAGCGGCTTTCTCGAATGGCGGGCGTGAACCCGCGGAGAATAGGGCTTTCGGCGACCATTGGCGACCCGCAAAAGGCGGGCGAATTTCTCTCGGCGGGCACGGGCAGGGGCACGATCGTCCCAAAGATCGAGAGCAAAGGCACGAAGTGGCGGCTTTCGATGGAGCATTTTTATATTCAAGGCCCGCAGGCTTCCGACGGCAAACCTATTGCGAACGCTCTGCCCGAGCTTGACAGCGTCACCGACCGCGCACCAGACTCCGCCGACCCCGGTATCGGCTACATTTTCGAGCACACGCGCGGCAAAAAGTGCCTTGTTTTCGTCAACTCGCGCGAAGAATGCGAGGCTGTCACCACTACCCTGCGGCAATACTGCGAGGCGAAGCAGGAGCGCGACCGATTTTTGATACACCACGGCAACCTCTCCGCCTCATACCGCGAGACCGCCGAGGAGATAATGAAAGACGACGAGCAGTTTCAGACAACCGTCACGACCGCCACACTCGAGCTCGGCATAGACATCGGCAGGCTTGAGCGCGCCTTTCAGCTGGACGCGCCGTTTACGGTCTCCTCATTTTTACAGCGCATGGGACGAACTGGCAGGAGAGGTCTGCCGCCCGAAATGTGGTTCGTTATCCGCGAGGAAATGCCCGAAGCGCGCGCCATGCTGCCGACCACCATTCCGTGGAAACTTTTGCAAGGCATCGCGTTGGTGCAAAGCTACCTTGAGGAACGCTGGGTAGAGCCGCCCGCCGAGGGCAAACTGCCGTTCAGCCTGCTTTTCCACCAAACGATGAGCACGCTGGCTTCCTGCGGCGAGATGACGGCGGCGGAGCTGGCTTCGCGCGTGCTGACGCTCAACCAATTCAAGTGTATCTCTCGCGACGATTACAAGATATTACTGCGCCATATGCTGGAAAACGATCACATACAGCGCACCGAGCGCGGCGGATTGATAGTCGGCATTGCGGGTGAGCGAATCGTCAACTCTTTCAAATTCTATGCGGTTTTCCAAGAAAATGAAGAATACACCGTCCGCTGCGGTTCGCACGAGTTGGGAACTATCGTGAAGCCGCCGCCTGCGGGCGACAAGATCGCCATTGCGGGGCACGTTTGGATAGTTGAGGAAGTTGACCGCAAGCGCAAGCTCGTCTACTGCGAGCAAGTCAAAGGCAAAGTGCCCGCCTATTTCGGCGAATGCCCCGGCGACATCAACACGAAGATCCTCGAGCGTATGCGGCAGGTGCTGCGCGAGCAAAAAAGCTTCCCCTACCTCATGAAAAATGCCGCGGCGCGCTTGCAGCAGGCGCGTCATAGTGCAGATAATTCTGGTTCGGCGTACAAACCGCTGATCTGCCTGGGCGGAGATATGTGGTGCTTATTCCCATGGCTGGGAACATACGCATTTCTCGCGATGGAGCGCTTCTTAAAACTGCGGTGCGGC
Source organism: Ruminococcus sp. 210702-SL.1.03 (assembly GCF_020559915.1). GTDB lineage: Bacteria > Bacillota > Clostridia > Oscillospirales > Ruminococcaceae > YE71. The sequence continues at coordinate 44,031 of NZ_JAJCLZ010000012.1, read as the reverse complement.
GCGCGGCTGGGTCTAAAAGGCATGGACTCTTCCCGCCCGTACTTCATACAGTTTAAAATGAAAGTCAGCGAGCAGGAATTTTGGCAGATATTGCACGAAGAAGCCGCCAAACCGCTTGACCCGATGGAGCTGCTTTACCCCGGCGAAGTTCCTGAATTTGAAAAGTACGATCAGTATGTGCCCGACGAGCTGGTGCGCAAGGGCTTTGCTTACGGCGTGCTGAACATCTCAGAAATGTTAGCGCGAATTGAAAATATGAACGGAAATATCAAATAAAAACAGAGCCATTCACCCGAAAAAAGTGAATGGCTCTTGAATTATTGCGTATAATTATTGTACGAAATTACATCTTCTCAACGATAGCGAGCGTATCTCTTGCGATAAGCAGCTCTTCGTTAGTCGGAACTACCCAAACCTGAACCTTAGAATCATCGGTAGAGATCTTGCAAACTTCGCCTCTTACCTTGTTCTTTTCGGGGTCGATCTTTATTCCGAGAAACTCAAGACCCTCGCAGGAATTTGCTCTGGTAGGAGCGTCGTTTTCGCCGATACCGCCGGTGAAAAGTACAGCGTCAAGACCGCCCATAGCAGCCGCATAACCGCCGATGTACTTCTTGATCTCGTAGGTGAACATCTCGTTTACCATCTTGCAGCGCTCGTTGCCCTCTTCCGCAGCCTTGCTGATGTCGCGGTTGTCGGAAGAAACACCGGAGATTCCGAGGAAGCCCGACTTCTTATTCATGTAAGAGGTCATTTCGTCGGGGGTGAAACCCTTCTTTTTCTCAACGAAGTCGATAGCCGAGGGGTCAACAGAGCCGCAGCGAGTACCCATGATTAGTCCGTCAAGGGGGGTGAAGCCCATAGTGGTATCAACGCTCTTGCCGCCGTCAACTGCGGTGATGGAAGAGCCGTTGCCGAGGTGGCAGGAAACTATCTTCAGCTCCTCGGGCTTCTTGCCCATCAGCTTAGCCAGCTCAGCCGAAACAAATCTGTGAGAAGTGCCGTGGAAGCCGTATTTTCTAACGTGCAGATCTTTATAGCACTCGTAAGGCAGACCATAGAGATAAGCCTTGCGGGGCATGGTGGAATGGAACGCGGTGTCGAAAACTACTACCTGCGGAACGCCCTCAGGGAGAACTGCCTTGCAGGCGCGCAGGGCGAGCGCGTGGGGGTGGTTATGTACGGGAGCAAGCTCAGCCAGCTCATCGATCTTGTCGATAACTTCGTCGGTAGCGATGCAGGTTTCCTTGAAAACCTCAGCGCCCTGAACTATTCTGTGGCCGACAGCCGAAACCTCGCTCATAGAGTCGAGAACCTTGCCCTCGCCGGTGGTGAGCACCTCAACTAGCTTCTCAAAAGCCTCGGTATGGGTAGGGAAATCGCAGTCCTGCTCGATCTTTCTGCCGTCGCCGGTCTTATGCGAGATGTGTCCGCCGATGCCGATACGGTCGCAGTTGCCCTTTGCGATAACTGATTCGTCGGTCATATCGAGAAGCTGATATTTCAGCGATGAAGAACCGGCGTTTACAACCAATATTTTCATTTTTAAAGACCCCTTTTCGGAATTATTCTTACGGATTTGTACGCCTGCGCCCTTGACAAGGACGCAAAAATCCAATATACTATTATTATAGCAACTTTGCGGCGATTTTTCAAGTGCATTTCCCATCTTCGACGTTTTGCACAAATTTTGCCGCCGATTTTAGTCATTAAATGTAAAATTATTCACGGAGGAAATGTCGGTGTTTACAGCAGGTATCGTAGCGGAATTCAACCCCTTTCACAAGGGGCACGCATATTTGATAGCCGAGGCGCGCAGGCGCGGGGCAAGCCACATCGCCGTAGCCATGAGCGGTGCGGCGGTACAGCGCGGCGAAACTGCGATATGCTCAAAGCACGAGCGTGCGGCGGCGGCGGTCGCAAACGGTGCAGACCTTGTTATCGAACTTCCCGCGCCGTTTTCATGCTCTGCCGCGCCTTGGTTTGCCGACTCAGCTGTACAAATTTTAGTACAGTTGAACATTGACGCGCTCGCGTTCGGAAGCGAATTTGAAAGCGCCGAACTACTGAAAAACACCGCAAACGCTATGCAGAATTTGTCAGACAGTGAAGCGGTAAAGCGCGCGCTTGCGGGAGGGCTTTCCTACCCTGCCGCGCTCAAAGCCGCCACGCTGGAGATCTACGGTGAAGAGATAGCCGCCGCGGTTTCGTCGCCGAACAGTACGCTTGCCTGTGAATATATAACTGCATTGTCAAAATATGCACCTAACGCAGAAATTATCCCTATAAAGCGTATCGGCGCGGGGCACGATTTTCCTCCGCAGGACGGATTTGCAAGCGGTTCATATCTGCGAGGGGCTATCCAAAACGGGGGTAATGCACTAGAATATCTGCCGAACGGCGTAAACATCGCGCCGCCAAAACACCCGCACGCCGCCGAGAACGCCATATATTACCGCCTGCTGACCGCCACGCGCGAACAGCTTTTGCGATCACCCGAGATCAATGAAAATCTGGCGGACAGGATTTTGCGCGCCGCCGAACAGCCCGCCGAAAACTTGCAAACGTTTCTTGCACAAGTCAAGCCGCGAAATTTCACGCTCGCGCGGATACGCCGAAGCGCACTGCATCTCGCTATCGGCGCGAAAAAAGCGGACTTTACTGACGGCGTGCCATGCCTGCGGATACTGGCGTTCAACAAGCGCGGAGCGGAGATCATCGCGCGGGCGAAAGGCGATCTGCCGATCTCGACATCGCTGCGAAAGCTGGAAAAAAGCTCGACGCAGGCGGCGCACATTGCGACAATAGAGAACCGCGCGGTACGGCTGATGCAGATGAACACGGGCATTTTCGAGAACGAGTACACGCGGAAAATCGTGCCCGCCGATTGACTAACTCGGCGATTTGTGATATAATTAAAGCTAAGATCATTTAAGGAATGAATGTCATGAAATACAGGATAGACTTACCTAGAGTGGGGAGATTTTTCAGCGTTCCATGCAGCGCTGTTGACAAATACATCAAAACTGCCGATGCGGACTACTTTAAAGTACTGATGTGTCTGCTGTGTGCGGACAGCGACATCGCCGACGAGCAGGAAATTGCTGAGCGATGCGGGTTCAAGAACATTTCGACCGCTGCCGATGGCATACTTTTTTGGAAAAATTGCGGAGTTATCTCAGCGGAAACTGTCGGAGAAAGCGCACCGAAGCAAGCCGAACCGACCAGCGCGCCGATCATGCCGAAGCATGAAACGCCCGCAGCGCCCGTCTGCGTTACCGACGCTGTGAACCCGATGAAGAACACCGCCGCAGCGAAGTCGATCATGCGCTACTCCAACAAGGAAATAATGGAAAAGGTCAAGAAAAATGCCGAGCTGAAAACTCTTTTCGACCAGGCCGAACGCATTTTTGGCAGGCTGATAAACGGCAGCGAGACCGCGGGGCTTCTCAACCTCTACGAATACTACGGCTACGACGTGCCCTCGATCCTCATGCTCATCGATTTTTGCGTTTCCATCGGCAAACCACGCATCGCATACATAGAAACTGTTGCCAAGGACTGGTTCTCGAGGGGCATTTGCACATACGCACAGGTAGAAAGCGAGATCGCCGAACAGGAGAAACAGCACGATGTCAACGTGCGGTTCGCGAGGGTGTTGGGCATCGAAGGCAAGCTTACCAAGAAGCAGGAAGAGATGTTTGCAGAGTGGAACTCATGGGGATTCAGTGCAGATATGGTAGATCTTGCAGGTGAACGTTGCCGCGAAAACAAGAACAAGACTAGCGTAAGCTACATAAACGGCATTCTAAAGCGCTGGAAAGAGAGCGGCATTGCCACGCCCGAGGACGTCGAGCGGCAGGAGATCGCGCGGCGCAGGCAGATTGAGCAGGAAAAGCCCTCCTACGACCTCGATCGCTGGCAGCAAATGGCAGACAATTTTGACCCGAATACGCTCGGCTTTGAGGAGGATGACGACATTTGAAATACACGCAAAAAACTTTTGACAAGGCGGAGGCGGTGCTTTCGCAGCGCCGCAAGGACTCGGCTGCCGACCTCGAACGCCGCCGCAAGCGCGTTTACGCCGAAATGCCCGAGGTCAAAACGCTTGAAAACAAAATACAAAGCTCGTATTTTGAGCTGGTGAAACTGGTCGCCAACCACGAGCCAAACGCCAAATCGGCGGCAGAGATCGTGCGCGACAATAACCTCGCCACTCAGGCGCGCATCACCATGCTGGTCAAAAATCTGACGGGCGACGCCGACTACCTCAAACCGCGCTTCGTCTGCGAAAAGTGCCGCGACACAGGCTACGTCGAGGGCGTGCGGTGCAGTTGTTTCGAGGACTTGCTGAGGACTTACGCCGCTGAGGAGCTGAACGAAAGCTCGACCATCGCGCTGCGCGATTTCGACGAGTACCGCCCCGAGTTTTACCCCGAGGGCGACCCGCGCAAACACATGAACCAAATTTACAGCTACCTGCTGAAATACTGCCGCGAATTTCCACGCGGCACACGCCCGATGCTCTTCATCGGCAGAACGGGGCTTGGTAAAACTTTCCTTGCTTCCTGCATGGCGAAAAAACTTGCGAGCGATGGCTTTAGCGTGGCGATCGGCAGCGTTTCCGACTTCATGCGAAAGATCGAGGACGAGCATTTTGGCAGAAGCGAGGGCAATACGCTCGACACGCTTTTGCAGGCAGATTTTGTGATCATCGACGACCTCGGCTCGGAATTCTCCAGCCCGTTTTACGAAGCTGCGTTTTACAGCGTGATAAACGGCAGGATAAATCAGAAAAAGCCTACAATTATTACCACTAATTTGACCAAAGCTGAGCTTAATAACAAGTACAACGAGCGAATCTGCACGCGTCTGCTCAACGAATTTTTGCCGATACAGTTCGTCGGCAACGATATTCGCCAGCAGAAAATGGAGAACAGGCTGACGAAAAATCAGCGCAAAGTATAAAAATATGAAACAAAAAACGGCTCGTTTCTGAGCCGTTTTCTTTATGCCTAAATGTGCAATTATCAGTCTTTTCTATCCTCTTCGTTCAGATTGCCGAGCGAGAGTGATTTGAGGTATGCGTTGATAAAACCGTCGATATTGCCGTCCATTACCGCGTTGACATTAGCCGTTTCGTAGCCTGTGCGGTGGTCTTTTACCAGCGTGTACGGCATGAAAACATATGAACGTATCTGCGCGCCCCAAGCGATCTCTTTCTGAACGCCCTTTATGTCGTCGATCTTCTCGAGGTGCTCACGCTCCTTGATCTCGACCAGCTTCGCTACCAGCATTTTCATAGCGTAGTCGCGGTTCTGGAACTGCGAACGCTGGGTCTGGCAGGATGTTACAATTCCGGTAGGCTTATGGATAAGGCGGACTGCCGAAGATGTCTTGTTGATGTGCTGACCGCCAGCGCCCGACGAACGGTAAACCTGCATTTCGATGTCGGCGGGGTTGATCTCGACGTTTATCGAATCGTCCATTTCGGGCATTACGTCGATCGCCGAAAACGAAGTGTGGCGGCTTCCCGAAGCGTCAAAAGGCGAAACGCGCACCAGGCGGTGTACGCCCGACTCGCTCTTGAGGTAGCCGTAAGCGTTCTCGCCCTCAACGATTATAGAAGCGCTCTTGAGTCCCGCGTCGCCGCCCTCGAGATAATCGAGCGTTTTGACGTTAAAGCCGTGCAGCTCGCCCCAGCGCGTGTACATTCTGAAAAGCATTTCAGTCCAGTCCTGCGCCTCAGTTCCGCCCGCGCCCGCGTGGAAGTTAAGTATCGCGTTGCTCTTATCGTACTCGCCCGTCAGCAGCGAAGCGAGGGTGAGCTCTTCGATGTTCTTGCCGAGCGCCTCGATCTCCTGCTCGATCTCCGCAACTATCTCCTCCGAGTCCTCTTCCTCAGCTGCCATCTCGATCATTACCTCGATGTCGTCGAAAGCCGAGGTTATCTTTTCGTACTTTTCAATGTGTCCCTCCAGAGTGCGGGTCTCTTTCAGCACGGGCTGGCTCTTCTCGGGGTCATCCCAAAAGCCTGGCTCTGCAGCCTTTTCCTGCAGTTCGAGTATGCGCTCCTTGCTGTTTTCGATGTCGAAAACGTCGTGAAGCTCTTTTATTTTAGGTCTAAAGCTTTCAAGCTGTGATTTCAGATTTTCCAGAAATACCATATATTAACTTCTCCTTATACATAATTACGCATTATTTTTTATTATAACACATTTGCGCCGTTATGTCAAGTGCGGCAGCTTACAAACGTCAATTCTCGAGCAGATCTGCCGTATTCCAAAGCCCCTGCGGCAGTTCGCCCGCTATCACCGTTTCGCTTATCAAATATTCGTCCTCCGCCGTGATATCGGTCGAGTGCCCCGGCAGTATCGCGGAAAGTTCCGACTTTACTACCACTTTCAGACAGTGACGAGTCTGATTTATCCCTGCAGACTCAAACTCGCTTTTCAGCGAAACGTCCACCGCGCCGACCTGATGAAGCTTTATACGCACCTCCGCGCCCCGCCCGCTCAGCGCCGTTATCCCGCTAAGCGTTCCCAGCGGCACACCCATTTCGTTGTCCTCAATGTGCGAAAACTCCTCGTTTATCTGCCGCCGCAGACTGTTTTCCAGCGCGTTTATCCTGTATGTATCCGACGTTATCGCCGCTATCCCGCCGTCCTCCGCGTACTCTATCTGCAAATAATCACCGTTTTCGCCCAGCATACAATCGTCCACCGCCCGCGCCACCAGTGCGTTCGCCGTCTGCCGACCCTTGTACTCGCATATCTCTTTCATGTGCTTTACCATTTGCAGGTAGATAACCGCACAGATCAGACCCGCCGCCGCCGCTATGCACAAAATCGCGCCCCTAAGCCGTCCGAAACGCCTGTCTTTTCCATACCGCAAAGCTGCCGCCCCCTTTCATTACATAATATCCCGCAGCCGATGAAAGAGTGCAAGTGTACAAAAAAGCGGACAGCATTCACCGTCCGCTAAAAATTTTTATGTGTATATCAGACCATTGCCTTAGCCGTTTTCACGATGTTGTCAGCATAAAGTCCGAACTCTTCGAGCAGTTTTACAGCTGGGCCGGAGTGACCGAACTCATCGTTCACGCCGATCTTTACGACCTTCGTCGGGCAGGTCTCAGCCAGCACGTCGCATACTGCCGAGCCGAGTCCGCCGATAACGCTGTGCTCCTCTACCGTCAGAACCTTGCGGGTCTTTGCAGCGGTCGCGGTGATCATCTCCTTGTCGATCGGCTTGATGGTGTGGATATTGATGACCTCGGCGGAAACGCCCTCAGCCGCCAGTATCTCAGCCGCCTTGAGAGCTTCGGAAACCATCAGTCCTGTCGCGATTATCGAAATATCGCTTCCCTCGCGCAGCTTTATGCCCTTGCCAAGCTCGAATTTGTATGTGTCAGCGTCGTTGAAAACAGGCGCCGCAAGTCTGCCGAAGCGCATATAAACGGGGCCTTCATGCAGGATAGCCGCCTCTACCGCAGCTTTCGCCTCAACGTCGTCCGCGGGGTTGATTATTGTCATACCGGGGATAGTTCTCATCAGCGCGATGTCCTCGTTGCACTGGTGTGTAGCGCCGTCCTCGCCGACCGAAATGCCCGCGTGAGTAGCGCCGATCTTGACGTTCAAGTGGGGGTAGCCGATGGAGTTTCTAACGATCTCGAAAGCTCTGCCCGCCGCGAACATCGCGAATGTGGAGGCGAAGGGAATCTTGCCCGTAGCCGCCATGCCTGCCGCAACGCCCATCATGTTAGCCTCAGCTATGCCGCAGTCGAAAAATCTATCGGGAAACTTTTTCTTGAAAATGCCTGTTTTGGTAGCCGCGGCAAGGTCAGCGTCGAGAACGTAAAGGTTTTCGTACTTATCGCCAAGCTCTGCAAGCGCGTTGCCGTAGCTTTCTCTGGTAGCAATCTTTTTAACTTCTGCCATTTTTATTCGTTCCTTTCTTTATGCCTCAAGTGCCGCGAGCGCTGCTTTCAGCTCGCCCATTGCCTGCTCGTACTGCTCGTCGTTAGGTGCAGAGCCGTGCCATGAAACATTATTTTCCATAAACGAAACGCCCTTGCCCTTAACGCTCTTCTGGATTATCGCAACGGGCTGTCCCGAAACGCTCTCCGCTTCGTTGAAAGCCGCTTCGATGGAGTCGAAATCGTGCGCGTCCATCTCGATAACGTGCCAGCCGAAAGCTTTAAATTTATCAACTATCGGGTAGGGGGACATTACGTCCTCGATCTTTCCGTCGATCTGCAGGCCGTTGTTGTCAACTATAGCAACAAGGTTGTCGAGCTTGTAGTGCGCCGCGAACATCGCCGCTTCCCAAACCTGACCCTCTTCGATCTCGCCGTCGCCGAGAATGGTGTAGACCTTGTAAGTGTCGGAAGAGACCTTAGCCGAAAGCGCCATTCCGCAAGCCGCCGAAATGCCCTGACCGAGCGAGCCGGAAGACATATCCACGCCGGGAATGTGTATGCAGGGGTGACCCTGAAGCATAGCGCCGATGTGACGCAGGCTCTTCAGCTCCTCTTCGGGGAAAAATCCTCTCTGCGCTAGGGTCGAGTAAAGCGCGGGTGCGGTGTGGCCCTTTGAGAGCACAAGGCGGTCTCTCTGCGGCTCTTCAGGCTTATCGGGGTACACGTTCATCTTTGCGAAATAAAGATAAGTCAGCGTGTCGGCTATCGAAAGCGAGCCGCCAGGGTGACCCGACTTGGCGCTGTGCACGCCCTCGATTATTCCCATTCGCACCTTGCAGGCTGTGATCTCAAGCTGTTTTTTCAAAGTAGCGTCCATGTTTTTACCTCCAAATAACATATTATTTTTCCAGTTTTTTAAATATATAGTCTATTACCGCCGCTATAAAATCTTCCTCGCAGGACTGCTCAAAGACTATATCGGCGACCTTTTTCACTTCTTCCGTCGCGTTCGATGGGCACACCGCCACGTCAGCCGCTTGCAGAAGTTCGATGTCGTTATTGTAATCGCCCGCCGCAACGAAAGTGTAATCCTGCATACTGCAGGCCTTTCGCAGTTCGCCGAGCGCCGTGCCCTTTGAGATGTTCAAAGGCAGTATCTCGTAATACTCCAAACTCGAGCGCACGAAATCTACTCCGTCGTAGCCCTTTTCCTCGACGAATGCTATCAGCTTTTTCATCATCTCGGGCTTAGCGGGGTCAGCTGCGAAAAGCACCTTGTACCAATCGCTTTCGGGTATCTCGTCAACGCCGCATATCACGGGCGTTACCTTGCAAATTTCGTTGTGGCGCGCCTCCATCGGCGTCATAGCGGGGACGTAAACGGCGTTCGCCGTCAGCACCTCGCAGCCTATCTCTGGGTTCGCGGCGAGTATCTCTTTCACCAGCCCGCGAACGTCCTGCGGCAGAAATACATCGTAGATGTGCTCGCCGCTTTTTATATCGTAGACCATTCCGCCGTTGCACATGATTATCGGGCAGTTGACCTCCACCATGCCGAAATACTGGTTCGCCGCCTGTATGGCTCTGCCCGTCGCGATGGAAAATCTGCCGCCCGCGCGCTCAAAACGCTCTACCGCTTCTAGGCACTTGCGGGTGGGCACTTTGCTAGCGGGCAGGAATGTGCCGTCCATATCCGTTATCAATACAGTTTTGGAAATATTTTCAAACAAATAAGATCCCTCCTATTTTCTGAGGTTTCGCAGTACCGCCTCAAAATATTCGGGCAGCGGGCTGTCAAACTCCATGTACTCCCCGTTCGGGTGGATAAAGCCGATCTTTTTTGCATGCAAACACTGCCCCTCTATGCCCTTGAAAGGCTTGCCGTACACCTCGTCGCCAAGCACGGGGTGGCCCGAGTAGGCGCAGTGCACGCGTATCTGGTGCGTTCTGCCAGTTTCCAGCCGAAAGCGCATCACCGACCAGCCTTTCAGCCGCTCGATGGTTTCGTAGTGCGTCACTGCGGGCTTTGCACAATGCTCCGTCACGCACATTTTTTTGCGGTCGTACTTGCTTCTGCCGATCGGCGCGCTGATCGTTCCGCTCTCGGGCGAAAACGCTCCGCAGACTACTGCCATGTACTCGCGCGTAAAGCTGTGCTGCTTTATCTGCTCCGCCAAACAGCGGTGCGCCGCGTCGGTCTTCGCGACCATCAGCAGTCCGCTCGTCATTTTGTCGATCCGGTGCACTATTCCGGGGCGGATAATGCCGTTTATCGAAGATAGCCTGCCCTTGCAGTGGTACAGCAGCGCGTTGACGAGCGTACCGTCGGGGTTGCCAGGCGCGGGGTGCACCACCATGCTTTTCGGCTTGTTGACTACCAAAAGTTGGTCGTCCTCGTAGACTATCTCAATCGGAATATCCTGCGGCAAAACTTCCAATTCCTGCGGCTCGGGTATCTCAAGCTCTATCTGCTCGCCGCCCTTTAATTTCAAGCTTTTTGAGGGATTTTTGCCGTTCACGACAACGCCGCCGCCGCTTATCAGTGCTTCAATCCGTGAGCGTGAAAGCTCGGGCAACTGCATTGCGAGCCACTTGTCTATACGCATGCCCGCAGCTTCGTTCGCCGCCTCAAGCGTCAGCCTTTCACTCGCCATCTGAAATATCTCCGCCGTCGTTACTGTCCGCTTTTGCGGACTGTTCGGCTTTTTTGTCCTTTTTTTCGGACTCTTCACTACATATTATGTAAATGCAGAACAGTACCGCGCCGATAACGACGCAAATGTCTGCAAAGTTAAATATCGGAAAATTTATAAAATCTGCCCTGATGTAGTCCACGACCTCTTTCAGCCGTATCCTGTCGATAAGATTACCGATGCCGCCGCCCAGAACCATCGCCATAGAGATCAGCCCGAGCTTCGAGCCATGGCGGTTTTTGTAAATAAAGCCCAGCGCAAACACGATTATAACGAGCGGCATACCGATCAAAAACCATGTTTTGCCTGCCATCATGCTCCACGCCGCGCCGGTATTGCGTATGTGCGTAAGGCTGAGTACGCCGTGTATCAGCTCTTTTACATCGCCCAGCGCGAAATTTTGCACTACAGCGTATTTTATGAGCTGGTCTGCCGCCGCGATGACTGCGGCGATGATAAGTGAGATAACTAACATTAAAACTCTTTCCCTGCGGCACGCGCAGTATAGCTAAGGCTTTGCAGATATTCTCCGCAAAGCCCTGATATTACTTGGTGTTTTTACCGAAAAGAAGGTCTGCCGAATCGGGCTTGGGGATTATCGGCTCGAATGAAGCTGTGTTGAGCACCTCGTCGATATGCTTCTGCTCCGCGGTCTTTTCGTCCTCCGCTGGCTCTTCATACTCATCCTCGTACTCCTCATCGTAGTCGTACTCTTCGTCGTAATCGTCATATTCATCGTCGGCGTATTCGTCGTAGCCCTCTTCATACTCGGCAAGTTCGTCGCTGTCCATCTGCGGAATGTCCATGATGAGCGCGAGCTGCTTGGTGTAAAGCTCGGTAAGCTGAGACTTGAAATAGGTCACCTGCGCGCGCAGATCGTCAAGCGCCGCCTTTTCGTCGTCGTACTCCTGCTGTATCGCAACGATCTCAGCCTGCGTTGATTCGGTCTGCTGCTGTATCAGCTCAGCGCATTTCGCCTTGTGCTCCTCTATTATCTTTTCGCACTCGGCAGCGCTCTGCTCCGAAAGGCGCACCTGCTCGGTCTTAGCCGACTCTATCATGTCTCGTGCCTTCGCTTTAGCGTCGTTTATGAGCTTGTTCGATTCTTTCTGGGCATAAACCATTGCAGACTTTATCGCTTCTTCGTCCTCGCGGTACTGATTTATCTTCTCAACTAACTTTACAATTTTTTCCTCACTGTCTGCATTAGCGGACTGCAAAGCTGCTATCTCGTCAGCTATCTCCGCTAAAAATGAAGAAACCTCGGCAGGATTGCAGCCGTTTTTCACGGTAGCAAATCTTTTGCTTCTGATCTTTTCGGGTTCCAACATAATAAATGCCTCCTAAATGAATTTTTTTAACTCTATAAAAGTTCTTTCCTTTTTCGTACTTCCGCCAATTTTGCTAAAAATATACTTTCCATGGCCGCGCACCGAAAAGCCGTCGCCCTCGCTAAGCTTTTTTGCGCCGTCAGTCAGCGGCACGCCTTTTACGCTCACCGATCCAGCCGAAATTAGCTGTTCCGCCTTTGTCCGCGAGCACCTGGCCGCCAGCGCGACTATGCAGTCCGCCCGCAGCGACGATACCGTGCCCGTTATCTCAGAAAATTTCTGCTCGGGCAGGCTGTCCTCGTCAAAGCCTTCGTTTATCTGAACACCCGTCCTGCCGATCTTTGCGATGGTGCGCATAGCTTCGCCCGCGGCTGTATTCAGCAGGAAAACAGTCGTGCTGCCCTCGTTCACCAGTATATCGCCGACAGTTTCGCGAGCAACGTTCATCGACATCAGCGCCCCCAGAAAATCGCGGTGGGTAAGCTTTTCACGTTTGCTGTATGTAAATGTAAGCGCCTTTACAGGGAAATCTTCCGTCTGCGGCAGCGAATATTCACCGAAAATGCCCAAGACCTTTCGGTCTGCGCCCTCGTATCCTCCAAAAAATGCGAAGTTTTCATGCTGCTGCGAAGCCAACACCTTTCGCGCCAGCTCCTGACTGCCCTCGCCAAGAAAAAACGTGTATGAATCGCGGTATCTCTCCTGCGCTGCACGCACTTTATCGGCAACCGAGTTTGCGAATATCCTGTCCTCGTCGGAAATATCCCCCAAAAACGCGAGCGTTTTTTTCATCAGAAATTGTAACCGTTGTTCTCCAGCTCGCTTACTAAGTCAACGCCCGAGAAGTTTACGGTCGCAGGCATGATAGCGTAGGTCTTCTGCGCCATCATCTTGATCTCGTCATCGTTAGCATAAGCTACACCCGAAAGAAAATCAAGTATTCTGGTGGCGTCCTCCTGCTTTACCATTTCAAGGTTGAGAATAACGGTCTTTCCTGCGTTCAGGTCGTCGCCGATGGCGTTTACATCTCTGTAATTGTTAGGTCTTGCAAGTACCAGATCGAATGATGACTGTTCGGTAGTAGACATTTCAACTTCCTTCTCTCTCTTATTATTGTAATTTTGTCTTGTATTGGCATTTCTCACCGAGCTTGTCTGTCTGCTCTGTCTGTTATTGGCAGACTGGTGCTGCTGTCTGGGCGCAGTACGCTGGGTACTTGCTCTCTCAGGCTGCGGCTCCGGCTCGGGTCTTACAGGCTCCTCGTAGCGTATATCCTCGGGTCTGGGCTCAGCGCGGTACTCGGTTCTTTCGGCGCGCGGCGCAGGCTCTTTTTTCGGCGGCTGGCGGTATGTTTCATAGCTTTCCTGCTCTATGTCCTCTTCGCCGACGAAAATGCTTTTAAAGCCGTCCCATAAACTCATTTTATTTACCCCTCCGTATTATAATTTCTGGCTCCGAAAAGCCCAGTTCCTATTCTTACCAGATTTGAGCCATGCTTTATGGCCAGCTCGTAATCGCCCGACATTCCCATGGAAAGTATTTCCATACTGACGCGCGGTGAATTTTTCTCTTTCAGCGTGAGGAACAGTTCGTGCATATGCGCGAAAACGCTCTCGTCAGCGCCGCGCGGCGGTATGGCCATAAGGCCTTTTATGCTGATGTTTTTCAGCTCGGCCGCCTGCTCCGCAAGCTCAAGCAGCTGCTTTGCGCTGACGCCGCTCTTGCTCTCCTCTTCGCCGATGTTCACTTCAAGAAGCACGTTCATAACTCTGCCGTTTTTCGCAGCAAGGCGGTCGATCTCGGCGGCAAGCTTTAGGCTGTCTACCGACTGTATCATCGTCACCTCGTTGATTATGTACTTCACCTTGTTAGTCTGTAAGTGTCCGATAAATTGTACTTCTGCGGATCTGTCGTAAAAGTCTTTCTTAGAAAGATATTCCTGAACGCGGTTTTCGCCAAGCAGGTCAAAGCCGTTTTTCACCGCAAAATTTATCTTTTCAGGTGCTACCGTTTTCGTTACCGCCATTATCCTTACCGGCTCTCCGGCGCGGTATTTTGCCGCGGTATTTTCAACATTGTAGCGGATCTCCTTTATATTTTCAAGCACCTCGGGAAATGTCTGATCCGCTGCTGCTTTCACTTCGCTGCACATCTTGTTCAGATACCACCTCCAACAAAATCTGGTCATACAGCAGCAGGCAGTCCTCGTCTGAGGTATTGCGCGAGAGCACGAAATCGCTGCCCTCGTAGATCACGTCTATCTTCTTGAACGTGATGTCCTGACCGAGTATGACATAAACGCCTTTCTGATCTCCCTGAAATCTTATGGCAGATCTGGGCACTTTAAGTCCTTGATATTCGTCAAAAATAAGCTGCATCGACTGCACTCTTCTGCCCACAAGCGCCTCGTCAAGGCTGTCGCAAGAGAGCACAACTACCGACTTGCCTTCGCTGTCCGCCTTTTTCACCGACTCTACCGTAACGTTGTAAACGGTGTCGGAGGAGTCGAGCGTAAGCTGCAAATTCGCGTCCTGCGCGACGCGGCTGTCTGTGTCGATAACGCCCACAATATAGCAGCTGTAATCAGTAAACATTTTTCCAACGTAGTTCGAGTTGGTGTTGTCCTGCGGAGCTGCCGCCGAATTCACAATATCGTTTATCTCGCTTTCGTCCAGCTTTTCGGCGTTCTGCTTGTTCAGCTTGTCCTCAAAGCCGTCGCAGTAGGATACGAAATAGCCCGTCTGCGGTGCGGCGACCGTGTCCTTCGCCTTGTCAGTCTGGCTTTTCAGCTGTATCTCCTCCTGCTGAAGCTCGGCTATCTTAGAATCGTAATCCGAAGATATGCCCGATATTATGTTGTAGATATTCATTACCAGCGACATATCACTTTTTACGCCGCTGAAATTCTCAAACTCGCCCTCGTTTTTGTAAGAGAGCAGCTGTTTGTAATAATCGTCTATCTTACCGCTTATAGATTCCGGCTGAACGTAATCGGTAGTGCCGGGATTTTGCGCGCGTTTTAGCTGCGCTATCTCCTCTTCTACCTGTTCGAGCCTGCGCGCTGCCGATACCGCCTCTTCCGAGTCGAATATCTGCGCCACGGCATTTCCCGTAGATACTTTGCTGCCGTCGGAGTAAGAGTAGCTCACCACTCCCCCGCCGCTGTATGTAACGGGTGTTTCGTCGCGCACTATCACGCCCTGAAAATCTATGTCTTCGTTTATGCTGTAAAGCACCGCTTCCTGCGTATCGTGCCTGTCGTTAAGTATGCGGTACGCCTGGCTGCCCACCATTGTCAGCAGCAGCGCGGTTATCAGAAGTATGAGGACCTTGGCGGTAATGTTATTGAATACGCCCGATCTCATAAAGCTTTATCCGCCTTATTCAGCCGACATATCCGCAGGCTCGAGAATATTTATCTGGCGAGCGGGGCAGATGGTGGATATAGCGTGCTTGTAAACTACGTTCTGCTTGCCTTCGCAGTCGAGGATAACTACATAGCTGTCGAAGCCCTTTACCATTCCCTTGAACTGATAGCCGTTCATAAGAAACATAGTTACGGGTATTTTTTCCTTCCTTGCCTGATTAAGAAATACGTCCTGAAGATTTAAGTTTCTGTTCATTTTCATACACTCCTGAAGTTGCGTAAGTTTGTTTTTTTCTCTATCTGCGGGCAAAAAATACGTTGTCTTATTCTTTGCCTTATTCTTTATTATAGCACATTATTTCCGATTTGGCTATACTCTTTTGCACATTTTCAAAAAAAATTTTATATTCTTCTGATTTTTCTGCATAAACCGTGGTAACATTATCCATTCTGCGAAACCACGTCAGCTGGCGCTTAGCGTAGTGGCGCGTTTCAAGCTTTATTTTCTCAACGCAGTCCGCCAGTTCCGCCTCGCCTTTCAGATATGGTATCAGCTCTTTATATCCTATCGCCTGATGCGCCGTCGCGGGGTCTGATGTTTCATACACGCGGCGCGCTTCTTCAAGCATACCGTTTTCCATCATCTCGTCCACACGCCTATCTATCCGCTCGTAAAGCTCCGCCCTATCGCGAAAGCCTATCTGGATAACGCAGGCGTTGTAAGGGCTTCCCTGACGCAGACTGTTTATCTTTTGCTGGGTGAGCGTAAGCCCCGTCTTTTCGTAGATCTCTATCGCGCGGACTACGCGTACCAGGTTGTTCTCGTGTATCTGCGCCGCCGCTTCGGGGTCGATGGTGTTCAGCCGTTCCCAAAGCGCGTGTTTGCCGTGCTCCTGCGCAAAATTTTCCAGCTCTCGCCGAAGCTCGGGGTCAGCGCCCGTGTCATCGAACTGCACGTTTTTCACCAACGAGCTGATGTAAAGCCCCGTGCCGCCGCAGACTATCGGCAGTTTGCCGCGCGCGTGTATATCGGCTATCGCCGCGCCCGCCGCCTGAACGTAATCCGCCACCGAGAATGATTTTTCGGGCGGCAGAAAATCTACCAAATGGTGCGGAACACCGCGCATCTCCTCAGGCGTTACCTTAGCGGTTATCACGGAAAGCTCTTTGTATATCTGCATAGAGTCTGCCGAAACCACCTCGCCGTCGTAAGCGAGCGCTAAGTCCACGGCAAGGCGCGTTTTGCCCGAAGCGGTCGGGCCGCATATCACTAAAAGCGGTATTTTTTCGGGCAAATCGTTCATCTCCTTAAAATCAAACTATCCTCTTAAATTGCTTTTCGATCTCGCGCTTCGGCATGGTTATCATAACGGGTCTGCCGTGCGGGCAATAGCGTATGTCGCAGTCTACTATTGAGTCCACCAGCTTTTGCAGCTCTTGTATGCTCGAGTCGTCGTGCGCCTTTATCGCCGCTTTGCACGCCATAGTGTGGTAAAGGTCGTCGTAAAGCTCGGGGGCGGGGTCGCGCTCGTTCATGAGCAGCTTGTGCGCTATCTCGGTAACGATGTCCGTAGGGTTCTCGTCGCGCAGAAGCATCGGCAGTCCCAGCACCGCCACAGTTGGCGCAACGTCAGGCTCTATTATAAAGCCCAGCTTCGCCGCCTTATCGGTGTTCGCCGCCAGCGCGTCGTACTCATCGTATGAGAGCATGACCATTATCGGCTCTAGCAGCGTTTGCGACGAAAGGTTGCGGCTGTCGCTTTTTATGTTCTCGAAAATGTAGCGTTCGTGAGCGGCGTGCTTATCTATCAGCAGCATCTCATCTCCGCGCTGGGCGACTATGTACGTCTTGAAAAGCTCGCCGACCACCACGGGCTTTTTCTCAGGCTCGGGCAGCTCTTCGGCGGGCTGCGGAACGTCGTAGCGCTTCTCAAAATCAGAAGTCTTTACGAACATGAAGTCCTCTGAAAGTCCGCTGCTTTCAGCCTCGGTATCCTCGCCGTAATTCTGCGGCAGGTCGGTATCTTTAGGCTCGATGTCGGCAATATCGGCAACGTTATCCTGCTCTGTATCTTCGGCAGGCTCAGGCTCTGTCTTCGCCTTGGCTTCGCCATCTCCTGCGCAGGAAGCGTTATAATTTTCACAAAGCCGAAAAAACGCGTCATCGTCATACGGATCATTACTATCCTCCGCCTTTTCCGCGGGCGCTTCCTCGGGCGCGGCGGGCGGCAGTTCACCGCTCCAAAGCGGCTTTTGCGCATTATCCTGCGGCGCGGGGCTTTCCAGCGAGCTTAAAAAAAGATCATCGGTGTGCTCCCGCACGGGCTTTTCAGCCTTTTCCACGCGCTCGGTGCGCGGCGGAGCGAAAGCCATCTGCACAGCCTTGCTTTCCTCAGGCTCTACATACAGCTTTTCGGGGTCGAAATTGCGCCGCTTATCAAAGGTCATGCGGGTTGGTACGTCCTTTTCGGTAAGCGCCTGCTTCACCGCGAAATACACGGCGTTGTAAACAAAGCGGTTGTCGGAAAAACGTATCTCCGTCTTTGCGGGGTGCACGTTTACGTCTATCATATCGGGGTCGATATGTATATTCAGCACGCAGGCGGGAAATCTGCCGACCATTATGCTGTTTCGGTACGCTTCCTCGAGCGCCTGCGAGCAGACCTCGGAGCGTATGTATCTGTCGTTCACATAGAAAATCTGGAACTTACGGTTGTTTTTAGAGGTCAGCGGTTTGGAAACAAATCCGCGCACGCTCACGCCCTCGGAAGCATAGTCCGCTTCGAGCATACTCTTCGCGAACTCTCTGCCGAACACGGAATATACGGCGGTGTAAAGCTTGCCATCACCCGCGGTCACGAATACCTGCGCGTTGTCCTTGATGAGCTTTACCGAGATCTCGGGGTGAGAAACGGCGAGCTTGCCCATCAGGTCTTGTATGCGGTTGGCTTCGGTAGCGTCCTTTTTGAGGAATTTCAGCCGCGCGGGAACGTTGTAGAAAAGGTCGCGCACGATAACGCTCGTGCCGTCTGGGCAGCCCGCAGCCTCATACTCCCGCTGCTCGCCGCCGCTTATGACGTAGCGCGTGCCAAGCTGAGAATCGTGCGTTTTGGTGAGCACCTCGGTCTTTGAAACCGCGCATATCGAAGCGAGCGCTTCGCCGCGGAAGCCCAATGTGCTGATCTTTTCGAGGTCGGCTTTCTCGGCGACCTTGCTGGTAGCGTGGCGCAAAAATGCCGTCGGCACTTGGTCAAAAGGTATTCCGCTGCCGTTATCGGTAACGCGCATAAAAGTCCTGCCGCCGTTTTTTATCTCGACGGTGACAGAATCAGCGCCCGCGTCAACTGCGTTTTCCAGCAGCTCTTTTATCACCGAAGCGGGTCGGTCGATTACTTCTCCCGCCGCTATCAGCTCGTAAACTTCTTTTTTTAGCAGACTTATAGCCGCCATTTTTTCCTCCGTTCCTAAACGCCGCTATCGGCGCTGATAAAGGCGATCAGGCTCGCCTTAGATATATTTTTGCAGATCTTTTACGAAGCTGCGAAGCTCCTGCTCGTTCATTTCGTCGGCGCTGGTCTCTTTCAGCTTCGAGCGTATCACCGTGTCTCCTATCGCCTCGAACGAGATCTGGTCGGCTTCGGCGGCAGCGGCGGCGAGGCGCGTTTTCTTATCCTCGCTCTCCATCTCGCCCAGCAGCGTTTTTGCGCGGGCGATTATCTTCTGCGGCAGGCCCGCCAGCTTGGCTACCTCTATACCGAAGCTGTCGTCGGCGCCGCCCTCTACTATCTTGCGCAGGAATTTTATATCGTCGCCCTTGCGCTTTACGGCTATCGAGTAATTCTTCACGCCGCTCATGCCCGCTTCAAGGTCTATAAGCTCATGGTAATGCGTTGCGAAAAGCGTCTTGCAGCCCAGTCCGCGCGAATTGCATATATACTCGCATACAGCCCGCGCTATACTTATGCCGTCATAGGTTGAAGTACCTCTGCCCACCTCGTCGAGTATAACAAGACTCTGCTTTGTGGCGTGCTTTACTATATCCGCCACCTCGCTCATCTCTACCATGAATGTTGACTGACCGCTGGTGAGATCGTCGGAAGCGCCTATTCGCGTGAATATCTGATCTACTACCGAGATCTTGGCGTAGTCTGCGGGCACGAAAGAGCCTATCTGCGCCATGAGCGTTATCAGCGCGGTCTGCCGCATATACGTCGATTTACCCGACATATTCGGGCCTGTTATTATCACCATTCTGTTGTCGGTGAGGTCTAGGTAAGTGTCGTTCGGCACGAATACCTCGTCGCTCTGCATAAGCTCTACCACGGGGTGTCTGCCGTTTTTGATGTCTATTACGCCGTCTATCGCGATGTCGGGCTTTGTGTAATTATTGGCAACGGCGATGTTTGCGAATGAGCAAAGCACGTCTGCCGCCGCTATCGAAGCCGCGGTGTCCTGCACCAGCTCCAGCCGCGCCGCCACGGCCTTGCGTATCTCGGAGAATATCTCAGTTTCCAGCGTTACTATCTTCTCATTTGCGCCGAGGATCGTGTTCTCAGCTATTTTCAGCTCTTCGGTTATAAAGCGCTCGCAGTTTTTCAGCGTTTGGCGCTTTACATAATTATCGGGCACAAGGTCGTAGTTCGAGCGGGTGACTTCTATGTAGTATCCGAAAACTCGGTTGTAGCCGATCTTCAGATTTTTTATTCCCGTCTTTTCACGCTCGCGCTTTTCTATGTCCTCGATTATATCCTTGCCGCCGGTAATGATATTTCGCAGACCGTCAAGCTCTTCATTATAGCCCTCGCGGATAACTCCGCCGTCTTTGAGCACGGCGGGCGGGTCGTCTACCAGCGCGTTTTCTATCAGATTTGAGATAGGTTCTAGGGTAGACATCTTGCGGTTGAGCTTGTCCACCAGCTTAGCGGGCACTTCCGCCAGCATCTTTTTGAGGTCGGGCAGTTTCAGCGCCGTCAGCGAGAGCGATTTCAGGTCGCGTGGGGTGGCGGTCTGATACATTACGCGCGTCATAAGGCGCTCGATGTCATATATGCCCGAGAGCTGCTCGGTTATCTCGCCCAGCAGCACGGGGTCGTTCACAAAAGCCTCTACCGCGTCGAGCCTTTCGATTATCGCGGCGGGGTTTATGAGCGGCTGCTCGAGGTATTTTTTCATAAGGCGCTTGCCCATAGATGTCTTGGTCTTATCAAGAACCCAAAGCAGCGAGCCTTTTTTCTCCTTAGTGCGCAGCGTTTCGGTAAGCTCCAGATTTCTGCGCGCGGTGAAGCCTATCGTCATGGCGGGGTCGCCGTCGTTTTTGATAAGCGTTGTAAAGCGCTTTACCAGCGCGAGCTGCGTGGAATGTATATAGGCGAAAAGCCCGCAGAGGGCGTACGCGCCTACCGAGAGGGGGTTTATCTCCAATTCGTCGAAAGAATCTGCCGAAAACTGCGAAAGCGCTTCGTCAGCGTGTATATCGGGCAGAAAGTCGTTTTCGTCCAGCAGCTGCACGGTGGTCTTCAGCGTTTTTCTTACGAAAGTGCTCACGTCTTTCAGCGTCAGAAAGCCCTCGTTTATAAGCATTTCAGATGGCATATAGCGCGAAAGCTCGCTTATTGCGCGGTCGGTCATCTGCTTGCCCGAAAAGCTGTAAAGTCTGGCCTCGCCGGTTGAAACGTCGGCAAAGCAGAGCGCGCACTCGTCCGCTCTTGCGTAAAACGAGCAGATATAGTTGTTCGCGCCCTCGTCAAGCAGCTCGCCGTCGGTGATAGTGCCGGGGGTCAGCACCTTTACCACCTCGCGCTTTACCAGACCCTTCGCCTTAGCGGGGTCTTCGGTCTGCTCGCACACGGCCACCATGAAATTTTTATCCACCAGCTTTTTGATGTAAACATCGGCGGCGTGGTGGGGTATCCCGCACATAGGCGCGCGCTCGGGCAGACCGCAGTCCTTGCCCGTAAGCACAAGCTGCAACTCGCGCGATACAGTAATGGCGTCATCGAAAAACATCTCGTAAAAATCGCCGATCCGGTAAAGCACTATATGCTTGGGATATTGTTTTTTTACAGCCATGTACTGCTGCATACCCGGTGAAAGCTTGCTTTCGTCGATCTCCTGCATACTAAACGTCACGCTCCGTATCTATCGGTATCAGTGGCAGCCGCCGCAGCTGGCGCAGCTTCCGCTGCAATGAGGGGGCTCTTCGGGGCAGGTCATGGGGTCTTCGCCGTTAGCCGCGCAGGTGATGATATAGTTCACGCTCTGGAGCAGCTTGTCGAGATCTTCTTTAGCGGAATTGAACTCTACCATTGCGGGCATAGCCATTATCTCGTCATAAAGCTCTCTGATATTCTTGTCAAGCTCGGTCATCTTGTCGGCGTCCTTATCGGGCTTCGACATTTCTACGTTGAGCTGCTGGCGAAGCATATTGAATTCGCCGATCTTGTTCTGTATAGCGGTATCGGTATCGCTCTTCTGAGCAGCCTCGTTGTATCTGGTGTATCTTTCGTCCTGCTGGATAGCTGCGCCGAGCGCTCTTGCCTGTTCGATGATAGTCATAATAAAAAACTCCTTAAAAAATTATTTGCTGTTTAAATTTATTTTAGCCGATAAGCTCGCCTTTCAGCGCCCAGTTCATGGCGTTTGTAATTGCGACATCGGCAAAATTGCCTATTAGCTCTTCCCCGCCGCGGAAGTTCACGATTATATTCTCGTCATTTTTGCCCGTGAGCATACCTTCTTCCTTGCCTTTTCCATCGACAAGCACGCGGCATTTTTTACCTATAAAGCGCGAGAGCCATTTTTCCGAAACTTCGCGCTGCTCTAAAAGCAGTTCGCGCAGCCACAAGCCCTTTTGCTTATCTGAGATATTGTCGGGCATCTCCGCAGCTTTTGTGCCGCTGCGGCGCGAGTATACGAACGAGTAGATATTGTCAAATTTTACCTTTTTAATAAACTCTTTCGTTTCGCAAAATTCCTCGTAGCTCTCGCCCGGAAAGCCCACTATCAGGTCGGTAGAGAATGAGAAATCCGGCTTTTTGCCGCGCGCGTAATCTACTATCTTCATGTAGTCGGCGGCGGTGTAGCGCCTGTTCATCTCTTTGAGCACTCTGTCGCAGCCCGATTGCAGAGCCAGGTGCAGGTGCTTGCAGACCTTATCGCACTCTAGTATCGCGTCGATGAGGTCGCTGCCCGCGTCCTTTGGGTGGCTGCTCATGAAGCGCAGGCGGAAATCGCCCTCTATCTCGTTGAGCTTGCGCAGCAGCGCGGGAAAGCCGTAGCTGTAAGAATTTACGTTCTGCCCCAGCAGCATTATCTCCTTATAGCCCTCGCCGACTAGCTTTTTCACCTCGTCGTAAACAGCCTGCGGCGTGCGGCTGCGCTCTCTTCCGCGGACGTATGGCACTATGCAGTAGGTGCAGAAATTATTGCAGCCGTACATTATCGGCACGAATGCTGAGAATTTGTTTTCGCGAAGCTGGTAAAAATCCTCGTCGATCTCGGAAGCGTTTTCCTCGATATTGAAAACGCGCTTTTTCTCTTTCAGCACCTCGGCGAGCATTTCGTAAAGCTTTGAGAAAGCGAACGTGCCGAAAACGAGATCTACCTGCCTGTAAGTAGACTTTATGTGGTCGGCAGCCTTTTTCTCCTGCGCCATACAGCCGCAAATGCCGATGATAGTTTCGGGGTGCTGTTCTTTGAAATGTTTCAGCCCGCCGATAACGCCGTATACTTTGTCCTCAGCGTTTTCGCGGACAGCGCAGGTATTGAAGATTATCAGCGCAGCGCGGTCGTATATCTCGGTAAAGCCATAGCCCGCTAGGGTAAGCGCGCCTTTAAGCTTTTCACCGTCGCTCACATTCTGCTGACAGCCGAAAGAATGAAGGTAGCAAAGCGGCGCGTGGCCGTTTTTCTGCTTATACTCCGCCGTATATTCTCTTAGATATTGCAGGGCGGTACTTTTATCGGCAAAGCCTGCGGTTGCAAACGTCATAGGGGTATCCTCTTTCCGCGCAAAGCGCTATAATACATTCCTACTAATTATACTACATTTATCGCAGATTGTCAAGTTTTGCGGTCAATAAAAAAGAGGCGCAAAAAACGCCTCTCATAGTTTTGTTATCAGCCCCAGTATTCAGTCCAAATGTTGAAATATCCCCAAGGGATCTTGTAGGAATACGCTACCTTGTAGCTGTTGGGGCGGTAACTGGTGTTGCACCAGTAGTAAACGCCGTCGTCGTGATCTATACCGCTTACAGTCACCTTATCGTAAACCGCACCGTATACAGCCTTCTTTACCTTATCGGTAACTCTGCCGTATGTAGCGCCGTCGTAAGCAAGACCTGCGTCGCTCATGAAGCCGCCGCTGCGATAGATAACGTCCTGAATAGAGCTGTATCTTCTGTAATATGGTGCCCAAAGCGAATCGTTAAGATACTTAGCAGCCTCATACTGATTTACAACACAGTCGGAAACGTAAACTATGGGAGCGTCCCACATAGAGTCGTTGATGCCGCCTACTTCGTGGTAAACTATACGGCACATCGCCTTCCAGCCCGCTCTGTCATAGTCGATCCTTGCGGTATTGATTTTCTGCACCTTAGAGCACTTGCCGGTCTTGTAGCCCGAAGCCTTAGCCCTTACCTTGAAAGCGTAGCTCCAGTTTCTTTTCAGACCTGTAACGGTAAAAGATGTTTCGCCGGCAGTAGTTCCCATAAGCTTCCACTTTGTGCCGTAAGTTCCGTCCTTCTGCTTGGTCTTCATGTAAACTTCGTACTTCTGCGCGTTGTCTATGGCGTTCCAGTTTACGGTGATAGCGCTGGTCTGACGGTTATAGGGGTGGGTAGCGTCGCTGTACTTGGTCTCTCTTATCAGCTTTACCTGATCGAGCTTAGGCTTTTCGGCAACTGCGCCCGCGACCTTTACGTCAGCGGACTGTGCAGTTGCTGCGTCATCTGCCGACTGAACCGCCGCAGTACCATTATCAGCGTAAGCGTCATAGCTTTCGGTATACTCCTCAGCGGAAACAGCGCCTGCGAGGGAAACTGCGAGCGCAATAGCGGATACAGCCGAAACTATTTTTGCGAAAACTTTTTTAGTTAATGAAATCTCTGTCTTTGAATTTGTCATGATACGGATCTTAGCGCTTTCGGGGTGAGCCAAAAGCGTGATCTTTACACACCCTTTCGTTGGTTTTTTACGTTTTGAAACAAGTCCCAAAAAACGTATAGAACAATTTATTCGGTTTTGTCACGATTTATTCTCGAATTGTAACCAACCAGCTTAAAAGTTACAAGTTGATTACAAATCACTACGTTATTGTAACACGTTTTTCTCAAAATGTCAAGTGAAAGCCCAAAATTTTGGTTACCATGCACAATCAGCTCAAAGATTTTTGTTTTTTTTGTGCACCATAAACGGAAAAGTATGAACATTTATTGCATATTTCATAAATCTGATTTGTACGGCATATAGTTAAAACAAGCGGTAAAAGGCGTGTTTTGAGCCTGATCTTGAGCGAAAAAATACGCTTTTGCTACCGTAAAAAACATTGGCGGAAAACGATTTTTTTATCGCAAAAATGCCAGAAAGAGGTAACAAAAATGAACCCATACTACCCCGAAGGAAAGTTTTTTCAAACGCGCCGAAACAGAGATATTTTAAATTCCGAGAGCCTGCTGCGCGAAGCGTATGAACAGCGCACGATACTAGAAGCTACGGCGATACTCTGCGACGCTGCGCACGACCTGATAGTCGATTTACCGAACGCTCACGGCATTATCCCGCGTGAAGAGGGGGCGCTCGGTATAGCCGAGGGCACTACGCGCGACATCGCCATATTATCAAAAGTCAACCGTCCCGTATGCTTCATAATAGAGGACATATCGCGCGGCGAGGACGGCGCGCCCCTCTATACGCTTTCGCGCCGCGCCGCTCAGGAGGAGTGCATGACGAACTTCATTTCGCGCCTTACCCGCGGCGACATTATCCCCGCGCGGGTGACCCACCTAGAGCCGTTCGGCGCCTTCGTAGACATAGGCTGCGGCGTGCCCTCGATGATACCTATCGACATGATCTCCGTTTCGCGAATATCACACCCCGCCGACCGTTTTTACAACGGGCAGGACATTTTCGCTGTGGTAAAAGATATACAGGAAGGAAGGATATTCCTCTCGCACAAAGAGCTGCTGGGCACTTGGGAGGAAAACTGCGCTGCTTTCCACACGGGCGAAACGGTCGCGGGGATAGTGCGCTCGGTAGAAAGTTACGGCATTTTCATCGAGCTTGCGCCGAACCTGGCGGGACTTGCCGAGCCTAAGGAAAACGTATACGCGGGGCAGTCGGCGATAGTGAACATCAAGGCGATGATACCCGAAAAAATGAAGATAAAGCTCGGCATAGTGGACGTACTCAGCTCTCCGCCGACGGCGCGAAAGCTGCGGTATTTCCTCAGTGCGGGCAATCTGCAAAGGTGGGAATACTCGCCCGAAAACTGCCGAAAGCAAATGATCTCAACATTCGTATAAGTACAAATATATGTACAATTATAGTCAGCAGTACATATTTTAGTACAGTAAAAAAGCGCACTTACCGTTGCTCGGCAGGTGCGCTTGAGTTGTTTATATTCACTTTTTTATCTTGCTCCAGTAGGCTTTTGCCGCCTGCTCGTTCTTGTTTTCGCCAAAATTGTAGTAAACGCGGTCTTTCAAAGCGTCAGGCAGATATTGCTGCTTTACCCAGTGGTTAGGATAATCGTGCGGATACAGATAATGCTGACCCTTGACCTTCGCTTCCGCTCCGTCGAAATGTTTGTTTTGAAGTTGTCGAGGAAAATCGAGCGCTCCGCAGGTCTTTAGATCCTGCAATGCGGCGTCGATGGCGGCTTCGGCGCTGTTGGATTTCGGCGCAGTCGCGAGAAGTATCACCGCTTCGGCGAGGGGGATGCGTGCTTCGGGCAAGCCCAGCTGCATGGCGCTGTCAACGCAGGATTTCACGATGCTCGCCGCCTGCGGGTAGGCAAGACCAATATCCTCGCTCGCGATGACGAGCAAACGGCGCGAGAGCGAGATAATATCGCCCGCTTCAATAAGGCGCGCGGCGTAGTGCAGTGCGGCGTTTTCGTCCGAACCGCGGATAGACTTTTGCAGAGCCGAGAGAATATCGTAATGCTGGTCGCCGCCGCGGTCGTAGCGCATATTGCTGCGCTGAGTGAGCGCCGCCGCGTTTTCAAGCGAAACTGAGATAGTCTGCCCATCGTTATCGGCGGAAAGCACGCAAAGCTCTACGGTATTTATCGACTTTCGCACATCGCCGCCGCAGCCGCTCGCGATATGTTCGCAAACGCCGTCTTCCAGCGCAAGCTTCAAGCCCCACTCGTCGGCAAGAAATTTAAAAGCGCGCTGAATGGCGGGCACGGCTTCCTGCGGGGTGACGGGCTTGAATTCAAAGACGGTAGAGCGGCTGATTATCGCGTTATAGACGTAAAAATACGGATTTTCGGTGGTGGAGGAGATGAGCGTTATGCTGCCGTCCTCAATGTATTCGAGCAGCGACTGCTGCTGTTTTTTGTTGAGGTACTGAATCTCGTCGAGGTAGAGCAGCACGCCGCTGCACCCCAAGATAGAGTGCGAATCGGCTATCACCTGCTTGATGTCAGCGGTGGAGGCGGAAGTGCCGTTGAGCTTGTGCAGCATCATATTTGTATTTTCGGCGATTATCCGCGCAACGGTTGTCTTGCCCACGCCCGAAGGGCCGTAGAATATCATATTCGGTATCCTGCCGCCGTCGATTATCTTTCTCAGCGGTCTGCCCTCGGCGAGCAGGTCGCGCTGACCCACTACTTCGTCAAGCGTTTTCGGGCGTATTCTTTCGGCAAGCGGTGCTGCCATAAGTGCTCAGTCCTTTCAAATATACATTAAGGCAACACCGCACAACTACCGCCTAGCGGATTTGTGCACACAATAGTTGTGCAGTATTGCCTATAAATAGTATAGCATATTTCCGCGGCAATTGCAAGGGCGAACGGCGCGCGGCGGAAAAGCATACTATATAAACGGGGGGTGCTGACGTGAACGCCTGCGAGATCACGGCCGCCGTCACCGCGCTCGCCAACGCGATAGCCTGCCGCTTGGACGATGAAGAGCTTGCCCTGCTGGGCGCTGTGCTCACTCAGCTTGGCGACACTCTTGAGACCATCTCGGCGGGGCGCACCATGCAGGCGAAATGCTGCGGCGATGTCGGCAAATAAGCAAACGCTTCGGGTATTAGAAAACCGAAGCGTTTTTGCGTTGATAAGTTACTTTCTGTTTTTCGGGATAAGATAGCCCGCGGCGTCAATGCCGGTATTTTCCTGCTGGGCAGGCTCTTCTGACGTATCCGAAGTATCTTCCTCTTCGCCGTCAATATCGTCTGCGTCGTCAAGCAAAGCGCCGTTTTCGAGAAAGTCGGCGTAATCTTCCGATACTTCCTCGATTATACCGCGAAGCTGCTCTACGCCCTCTAGCGTTACCGCCGAGAAAGGCACGCAGGTGATGTCCTCGAAGTATGGTATCTCTTCGGCGAAAGCCGCCATTCGCTCTTCCCTCTCGCGCTTGTTCAGCTTGTCCGCCTTGGTGAATACTATTATAAAAGGCAGCTCTCTTTCTATAAGGAAATTTATCATTTGCAGATCGTCCCTGCTGGGGGCGTGGCGCATATCTATAAGCTGTATCACAAGCTCGAGATCGCGGCGGTCGTCCTCAAGATAGCCGCCTATAAGGTTGCTCCAGCCGCGTTTTTCGCCCTTAGAGACCTTTGCGTAGCCGTAGCCGGGCAGGTCTACAAGGTAGATATTATCGAGCGTGAAGAAGTTTATCGTGACCGTTTTGCCGGGCACTGAGCTTACTCGCGCTATGGATTTGCGGTTCAGCAGCTTATTTATCAGCGTAGATTTTCCCACATTCGACCTGCCCGAAAAGCATATCTCGCCGCGGTCTGAGGGCGGCATTTGCGAAAGCTTGCCGAAAGATGTGAGAAATTCAGCCTTAGAAAAATTCATGTTTACGCCCTCCCTGTTTCGGCGGCTTCGGCCGGCTCGGCAGGCTCGGTGTGCTCAGAGCGCTTGGCGCGGGGCTTTCTTTTCTTGGGCTTTTCGTCAGCGCCGCTCTTTTCACCCGCCATCAGCGCTACTGCGAGCACGTCCTCGATCTTATCAGCGAGCACGAACTGCACCTCTTCGCGCACCTTTTCGTCAACGTCGTCGAGGTCACCCTTATTGCCCTGCGGTATTATAACCGTCTGCATACCAGCCTTGTACGCCGCCATGGTCTTTTCGCGCAGACCGCCTATCGGCAGAACCTTGCCCGTAAGGGTTATCTCGCCCGTCATCGCAACGTCTGAGCGCACTTTTATACCGCTGAGCGCGGAAACCAGCGCGGTTATCATCGTAACGCCTGCCGAAGGGCCGTCCTTAGGAACAGCGCCCTCGGGAGCGTGGATATGTATATCTTTTTTCTCGTAAAAATCAGCGTCGTAGCCGTAAGCCTTTGCGAGGCGGCGGGCGTTGCTGACAGCCAGCGTTGCCGACTCTTTCATGACGTCGCCGAGCGAACCTGTAAGCGTGACCTTGCCCTTGCCGTCGAGAATGAGGGCTTCAACGGGCAGGATAACTCCGCCTACGCTTGTCCACGCAAGGCCGTTTACGCAGCCGACCGCAGGCTTTTTGGAGAAATAATCATCGGTAAATTTCTTGTGACCGAGGTACTCCTCGATATTGGCAGCCTTTATGCTGACCTTTTTCTCGCCGGTAACGAGCTTTTTAGCTGCTTTGCGGCATAGCGAACCAATCTCGCGCTCGAGGGTACGCACGCCCGCCTCGCGAGTATAGCTGTCGATCAGCGAGTAGATAGCGCTGTCGGCAAGGCGAAGCTGCGAAGCCTTTATGCCGTGCTTTTTGAGCTGTTTCGGCAGCAGGTGCTCTTTCGCGATGTGGAATTTCTCCTCGCGCGTATAGCTGGAAAGCTCTATCAGCTCCATTCTGTCGAGCAGCGGGGCGGATATTGCGGAGGTGTTGTTCGCCGTGGTGATGAAAAGCACGTTGCTGAGGTCGAACGGTATCTCGGTATAGTGGTCGCGGAACTGGCTGTTCTGCTCAGAATCGAGCACCTCGAGCATTGCGGACGAGGGGTCGCCGCGGAAATCGTTCGCCATCTTATCTATCTCATCGAGCAGCATTACGGGGTTGGAAGTTCCCGCCTGCTTCAGCGCCATAATTATCCTGCCGGGCATAGCGCCGAGGTAGGTCTTTCTATGGCCGCGAATATCGCTTTCATCGCGCACGCCGCCGAGCGAAACGCGGACGAATTTTCTGCCGAGTGCGCGGGCGATAGACTTTGCCACGCTGGTCTTGCCGACTCCCGGAGGGCCTGAAAGGCAGATTATCTGTCCCTTAACGTCGGGCGTAAGCTCGCGAACGGCTATGTTTTCAAGAATCCTATCCTTGACTTTGCGGATACCGTAGTGGTCTTCATCGAGAATTTTCGCAGCCGAATCTATATCGGTAACGTCCTCGCTAGTGGTATCCCAAGGCAGTGAAAGGCATACATCGAGATAAGAGCGCAGCAGAGCCGCCTCCTGCGAATAGGATGGCGTTTTGGCAAGGCGCTCGATCTCCTCTGCAAGTCGCGCGCGGGCGTCATCAGAGATATTGTGAACAGCGGCGAGCTTTTCGCGGTAAGCGGCGCACTCCTCGCTGTCCGACTGATAATCGTCGTCCTCGCCAAGCTCTTCTTTCAGCACGCGTATCTGCTCACGGATATAATAATCGCGCTGACCCTGATTTATCGACTCATGCACCTTAGCGTGCACCTGAGCTTCCAGACGTACAATATCAGCCTCAGAAGCGAGCACCTCGGCAAGCTTCATCAGCTTTTCGCCGCATGAGGGCAGCTCATGAAGCTCCTGACGATTAACAGGCGATATATTCGGCAGTTGGACAAGCGTTTCGTAAAGCTCATACGGATCTCTTATCGCGAAAACTGCGCGTTCTTCATCGGAAAGCGGCTTATTCATAGCGTCGAGCAGCTCGCCGAAGCTGTCGAGAACTTCGTGCATTATCGCCTGTATCTGGTGCTCGTTGAGAGGATCCTCCTCATAATCGAGCACGCGGCGGGCTGTTGCGGAAAATCCGGCACCCACAGCAGAAAAATCCTCCAGCTCAGCGCGTGCGCAGCCGATGATGTAGCAACGGTGCACGCTGCCATTAGTTTCCACCGCCTGTTTCACATAGGCGATAGTGCCCACATGGCAGAGGTCGGCGGCGGAAGGCTTTTCCTCCAGAGAGTCTTTCTGCATAGTTATAAAGACGTAACCGTCGTTTTTAAGAGCGCGTTTTACCGAATAAACGGTCCTGCGGCGCGCGACATCTATATTAGTTTCCTCGCCGGGCAGCACCACCACGTCCCTAGCGGGGATGCAGGGAAGTTCAAAACTTTCGCCCAGCGGAAAATTTTTATCAAATTCGTTGTAATCAAACTCCTGTTTCATGTTTACACCTCTCAGCATTTATTTTGCCGAAGCCCGCAGATGAGCGAGCGGTCAGTTTTTAAGTCGGTAATAATATAATACCACATTTTCTGTAATATTTCAAGCAGCAGGAAAAAATTTATAGAACAAAAAGGTATCCGCATCATATCGGATACCTTTGTTAGCTAAAATAAATTTATAGCGCAATTAGTCTGCAACGTAAGGCAGCAGAGCAAGGTGACGCGCTCTCTTGATAGCCGAAGTAAGCTCTCTCTGGTGGTAAGCGCAAGTACCGGTAACTCTGCGAGGAAGGATCTTTCCTCTTTCGGTCATGCACTTTCTGAGCTTAGCAATATCCTTATAATCGATCTTTTCAGCTCTGTCTACGCAGAACATACAAACCTTCTTGCGGCCTCTCTTCATAGGTCTTGAATTTCTTTCCATGTCAATCCTCCTAACCGGAAATACCAATTAATTTAAATGCAACAATTTGTCAGAAAGGAACGCCATCGTCGCTGAATACCTCGAAGTCCTGAATATCGCCGATATTCATAGGATCATCGGGCTGGGGTCTGCCGCTCTGATAATTATTCTGCTGCGGCGCAGGCTGCTGCTGATAAGAACCCTGATAGCTGTTATTCTGCTGGTAAGAGGGCTGCTGCTGATAACCGCCCTGGTAACCGCCCTGCTGCTTAGGCTCGCCTGTAAACGAAGCTTCGTCTACATAGACCTCGGTAACGTAATGTTTAGTACCGTTTTTATCATCATAGGTGCGGGTACGGAGATTTCCGACTACGGCGATCATTCTGCCTTTGCCGAAATAGCGATTTATAAACTCTGCCTGCTGGCGCCATGCTACGCAGGTGATGAAATCAGCCTGACGTTCTTCGCCCTGGCGGACAAAGCTGCGGTCTACCGCAATAGAGAATGTGAGCACGGAAACGCCGCTCGGAGTAGTTTTAAGCTCCAGATCGCGCGTGATCCTGCCCATGAGAATAACTTTATTCAGCATGATCTATCTTCCTTTCTCGGCCCTCTGCGCGCGGCGCAAAGAGCAGGTTTTTCCCTAAAGGTTACCGACTTACTGTACAGTAACGAGGAAACGCAGAACGCCGTCGGTGATACCGAGTACACGCTCGAGCTCAGCAGGGAAAGAAGTTACGGAAGTAAAGTTCCAGAGAACGTAGTTACCCTCTGCCTCGTAGTTGATCTCGTAAGCAAGCTTTCTCTTGCCCCAGTCGTTCATAGTAACGTCAGTTGCATTTGCCTTGATAAGTTCATCGAACTTTTCGGTAAGAGCCTTAACGTTCTCTTCGCCGCTCTTAGAGCTGAATACTACTACTGCTTCGTACTTTTCATTGATCTTCGCCATTTTAAATGACACCTCCTTGTGGATATTAAGCCCGCATTTGCGAGCAAGGGTCAGCGGAAAACCGCCGGCTGCACATAAAGACAGCAATATTATTATAACAAAACCGCGCCAACTTGTCAAGAGCGGGCGCGGCGGTATTCGTAAATTTTTTGTTAACTCAGAACAATATCGTCAGCACGAGCAGAAAAACAAGGCTCACTGCCACTGCGGAAACGCCCGCGATTATCACCTTAGCCCACGATGTTCCGCCCGACTGCGCTATCTTTGCGCGAATCTCGTTCTCCGATAAGTCGGTCTGCGAGCGGATATTCTGAATGTCGTTCCGTGCCTGTTTGTAGTACCAGTAATTGGCGTACAGGCAGGCGAATATGCCCATGAGCGTCGCGGCTATTTGGGCGATGTTGCAAATGTTGAGGAACGCCTGCGACTTGATATTGAAGGGCATATTGAAGAAGACCATGCCCAGCACGCCCGACTGACCGTAAAGTATCAAGGTGGGAATAGCCGTCAGAAACCATAGCAGCATGAACAAAATTCCCTTTTTATACATTTTGCGGTAAAAGAAATAGTACTGCGGGAAGAAAAGCGCCGCTATATTCATCGAAGTTTTCGAGCCTGTCTTGGCAAATTTCACGAAGTTTGCGATCAACGAGAGCGAGCGTCTGCCCGCGTAATCGAAGAAATCGCCCAAACGTATGCCGTCTATGTCTGACTCTTCGGTGAGCTTAACGGGCTGAACGGGTATGCCAAAATTGAAACCGTTCGAGAAGCCCTGCTGGTTTTGCTGATCCTGCCCGCTCTGCGCGTCGGCGTTCGGCTGGCTGTAATTGAAGAAGCCGTTTTGATTCGGTTGTTCTTCGGACTGGTCGGACTGGTCGGACTGAGCCTGCGTGCCATTGAAGGGACGCGCTTCGTTCCTGCCCTGCGCGAGCGGCATTCCGCACTCAACGCAGAACATCGTGCCGGGGTCGTTCTCGGTCCCGCAGCGTATGCAGCGTATCGGTTCGCCGTGTGAGGCGGCTTCGAGCCTTTCGTTTTCCATCTTTTCGCTCCAGCTCATGCCTGACTCATGCAGCTCGTGGTTTATGCACTCGCCATTTTTATCCCAGCAGGCGCGATGGTAGGGCGTGCCGCAGTCGGGGCACACGACTATGTCGTCGCCGTCTTTGAACATTTCGCCGCAGACCGAGCATTTTGCGCCAATATATTTTGTCATCTTTACTTTCCTTTCCACGCGGAAGGTCGCCGACCGCGCACATTTACTTAGTTTTATTATACCACATTTTTTCGCGAATGTGAACCCCTTTTTAAAAATTTTTCACCGCCGTAATCTGAAATTATGGTATCAAACAAATGACAGATCTGTGTCAAGAGGAAAAATGTGCCTAAGGTATACCTTATAAATAAGCTATTTTTCGGGCGGCAAGATCCGCATCGTTACGCCTCTGAAAACCGTCTTGCAGAGGTATTCGGCGATAAGGGCGCTGTATTCCTCCGCCGCGACCTTTCCGCCGCATCCGAGCAGTTCGTAGACCACGCTTCCCTCCTGAACGTTCATGCCCATCGGCAAAAGACCGCCGCGCAGGTAAAAATCACGGAGCTTTACACGTTCGTCGTAATTATCGGCAGCGGGGTCTAAGCTCTCTATCGCGAGGAAAAAGCGTCTGCCGGCGTAGTGCTTACGGGCAAGTTTCAGAGCGCGAGCGCCCAGTCCCGTTCCGCGGAAATCTTTTTTGACTGCGAAATAGAAAACATAGGAGAGATCGGCATGATTTACAACGTACATCAGACCCGCAAATCTGCCGTCGGCGTAGATACCCCAGTTATCGGCGTTTGCATTGCTGGCTTTTTTAGCGAGAAAAAGCCACGGCGCACGTTCCTCGGGCGGAAAAGCTTCAAAATACAGCGCCGCCGCGCGGGCATTCTCCACAATACCGCGAATTTTCTTCATTTTTATAGCACGCACCTGCTTTCAAATTTTAATAATAATTGTATCACAAGCGCGGCGAGATGTCAAGCAAATGGGAAAATGTGCGGCAAGCTTTGGGTAAAATTCAGAAAAACTTTACAAACATAGCGGGATAGTATGATATAATATAATTTGGTTTATTACGAATTTTACAAAAAACACGCGAAAGGACGAAAAAATATGAGCGAAAAAAAAGTACACAATTACGATGGGCTGAGCTTCACCACCCGCGCTATCCACGTCGGCAACGAGCCTGATCCCGGCACGGGCGCTATAGAGCCTGCTATCAACATGGCGAACAGCTTCCTGCTTCCCTACGACCCTTCTACCATGAACTGGTCGGCTTCCGAGGACAAGATCTACACCCGCAACGGCGGCGTAAATCAGGGTCTGCTGGAGAAAAAGATCGCTAATCTTGAGGGCGGCGAGGACTGCGTAGTTCTGGCGAGCGGCGTTGCGGCGCTTTCCGCGCTTTTCTTCACCAAGCTGAAAAAGGGCGACCACGTTATCTTCTCCACCGTTACATATATCGCCACTTACCGCATTTTCAACGAGCTTTGGACTGAAAAATGGGGCATCGAAACCTCGATAGTTGACTGCACAGACCTCGAAAAGGTAAAGGCAGCAATTAAGCCGAATACCAAGCTTATCCATTTTGAGACTCCCGGCAACCCGACCCTCTGCATCTGCGACATCGAAGGCATCGTAAAGCTGGCGCACGAGCACGGAATTCTCGTTTCGGCGGACAACACGTTCTCTTCGCCCTACAACACCCGTCCGCTGGAGTACGGCGTTGACTTTGTTGTGGAAAGCCTTACCAAATACATCAACGGTCACGGCGACTCGATGGGCGGCGCAATAATCGGCAACCACGAGGACATGGACAAGATCCGCTATCAGGCACAGGTAAATATTGGCGGCGTTATCAGCCCGTTCAACGCATGGCTCATCATGCGCGGCGCGGTTACTTTCCCGCTGAGAATGCAGGTGCACAACGACAACGCGCTCGCCATCGCCGAGTGGCTCGAGAAGCAGCCTTGCGTAAGCTTCGTTGCGTACCCCGGTCTGAAGAGCCATAAGGGTCACGAGCTTGCTGTAAAGCAGATGAAGAACGGCTTCGGTGGTGTGCTTTCATTTGGTCTGAAGGGCGAGCACGATCTCTACAACAGAGTCGTAACTCATCTTAATATTTTCACATCGGCTGTATCGCTGGGACATGACGCCAGCCTTATCGTGTTCCTCGGCGAGGACGACGAGAGAATGTACCTCTATCCGCAGGAATTCCACGGCGGATTCTACCGCGTAGCTATCGGTATCGAGGACAAGAAAGACCTCATTGACGACCTCCGTCAGGCGTTCAAGGCAGAGGGTCTGGAGACCGTAGACTAAGTTCATATTCTTATATAAAAGCAATAACCGCAGTTTTTCATCGACTGCGGTTTTTTTTTATGCTTCAATTTAATTGTACGATTTATTGGACTTGCTACAATTCAAATTAACTGTACTGAAATTCGTACTAGTGCACTACCGTGTTTTTAATTGTACAAATATTTGTACTAAAAAGTAAGCAAATTATCTGTACAAGAATCTGTACACTTTACTTGCAGAGCCAAATATGCGAGGAGTAAGGAGCAAGTTCGCTGCCGCCGCCAAAGTCGTGAGTTTCGCCGGTAACGAGGTCATCGGCAAGTCCGTAGCCTGCGTCGAAATGCGCAGTGAACGGCTGATCGTCGGCATTTATCGCGACAAACACGCGCTGACCCTCAAAATCGCGCTGGAGAACGCACTGCTTATTGGTAAGAACAGGTATCTTGATGTCGCCGTAGCAGAGCGCCTTAGTTTCGCGGTGAGCCTTTGCGAGCGCGGCGATGTGCGCGGTAAGCTCGTTGCTCTCGGGCTTATCGAACGAGGGACGAAGCGCGGGGTCGCCATCCTTTTTCTCAGCCTTTGCGCCCCACTCGCTGCCGTAGTAAACGCAGGGAATTCCGGGCATTCCGAATAGCAGCGTGTAGATGAGCGGCAGGTGGCGCGGCTCTGTGAGGATGCTCGCGACGCGGGTAACATCGTGGTTATCGGCGAAGCAAAGGAGGTGCATTCCGCGGTACTGGCACCAGTTTTCAGGGCCGAAACGGTTTTTCAGCGAGTGACAGATCTCGAACATATTCATCGAATTGAAGCTGGAGTACAGACCCTTGTAGCACTCATAATTGGTAGCAGAATGCAGCATTTCAGGATTTACCCAGCGTGAGTAATCGCCGTGAAGCAGCTCGCCGACGAGGAAAAAGTCTTCTTTAAGGCTGTCGGTGAACGAACGCAGGCGCTTGAGGAAGTCGAAATCAAGGCAGTAGGCAACGTCCAGGCGAATACCATCTATACCAAATTCTTCTATCCATCCCTTAACGGCGTTCAGAATATGGTCGGCGACAGCTGGATTGCGCAGGTTAAGCTTGACGAGGTCGTAATGACCCTCCCAGCCCTCGTACCACAGACCGTCGTTGTAGTTGCTGTTACCGTCGAAATTGATGTTGAACCAGTCCTTATAGGGCGAATCCCAGCGCTTCTCGACAACGTCGCGGAACTGCGGAAAGCCTCTGCCGACGTGATTGAAAACGCCGTCGAGCACGACCTTTATTCCCTGCTCATGCAGTGCGTCGCAGACCTTTTTGAAGTCCTCGTTCGTGCCGAGTCGGCAGTCGATCTTCGAATAATCGCGGGTGTTGTAGCCGTGTGTGTCCGACTCAAAAACTGGCGAAAAGTAAACTGCGTTGCAGCCGAGTTCCTTTATATGATCCACCCAGTCGAGCACTTTCAAGATGCGGTGCTCCTGCACGCCATCGTTTTCAAAAGGCGCGCCGCAAAATCCGAGCGGATATATCTGGTAAAATACGGCTTCATAGCCCCAATTTGTATTGTTGTTTCCCATTGTAATCATTCCCTTCGTGGTCTTGGCGGCGAAAAATTTTGCAGACTGAGAAAAGTTTTCGTCACCTTAACTATTATAGCACACTTTTACTTTAGATACAATTATCAAATCTGTACTTATTTTTCTCAACAGTTTTATTTAATATGCACAAATCAGCTTAGTGCAACGTCGAGCGACATCATTACCACGAAGCCTACCGCGAAAAAGACAGTTCCGATATTTGAGTGCGGCTTTTCGGACATTTCGGGGATAAGTTCCTCAACGACGACGTAGATCATCGCGCCCGCCGCGAAGCTGAGTAGATACGGCAAAACAGGCAATATCAGAGCGACGAGCAGCACTGTTATCACCGCGCCGATCGGCTCAACTACGCCCGACAGCACCCCGCAGGCGAACGCTTTTGGCTTGCTCATGCCCTCCGCACGGAGCGGCAGTGAGATTATCGCTCCCTCAGGGAAATTTTGTATCGCGATACCAAGCGAAAGCGCAAGCGCCCCCGCCGAGCTGATCGCGACATTGTCCGCCGCCAGCCCCGCGTACACTACGCCGACCGCCATACCCTCGGGGATATTGTGCAGAGTGACGGCGAGAACGAGCATTGTCGTGCGCTTTAAACGGCTGCGTTTGCCCTCTGGCTCGGTGGAATTCATATGCAGGTGTGGCACGATATGGTCTAACGTCAGCAAGAAAAGTATGCCGAGCGAGAAGCCGACCGCCGCGGGAATAAACGCCAGCCTGCCCATGCCGCTTTCTTGCTCCATCGCGGGGATAAGCAGGCTCCAGACCGAAGCGGCTGTCATCACGCCCGCCGCGAAGCCTGTCAGCGCGCGCTGAACGCCGAAATGCAGCGTTTTGCGCATGAAAAACACGCACGCCGCGCCGAGCGATGTGCCGAGAAAGGGTATGAGAATACCGCGAAAAATTTCAAAATTCATGTTATTACCTTTCCGTCAAATTGGTTTGCATACACTAACCCAATTACATCATAACATAATGCAGGTCGTTTGTCAATGCGCAAATTTACATAGTCTATAAAAAATAGCAGACGCACTGCTTTTGTGCAGTATGTCTGCTCCTATGATATAAAATCACAGCGATTTTCCAAGCTCGCAAGCCTGATTATCGTAATCAATTTTGGGTAGTTTAGAGTACCATGAGCAATGTGCCTGCCGCTATAAGTATACAGCCAATTACTGATTTAACAGTAAATTCCTCATGTAGAAAGATAAACGCGAGCACAAGTGTGATGACAACGCTGAGCTTATCTATCGGCACGACCTTTGAAATGCTGCCGAGCTGGATAGCCTTGTAGTAGCAGAGCCACGAAACGCCCGTCGCCAAGCCCGAAAGCACTAGAAACAGCCAACTTTTTCTGCCAATTTCAGAGATACCGCCCTGAGAATGGGTAATTAGCACCATCAGCCACGCCATCATGACCACCACAACAGTGCGTATCGCCGTCGCGAGATTTGAATTAACGCCGTCGATTCCGACCTTAGCAAGTATAGAGGTCAGCGCCGCAAAAATGGCTGACAGCAATGCGTATACAAGCCACATAATTACATCTCCGCTAGAAATAGTTTGTACAAACAGCAAACCGCTATGCACTCATAATAGTATAACACCGCAAATGCGAATTGTCAAGCGTTGCTTACGTGTACAGAAAAATGGACTGCTTCGGCATGCAGCAATCATCACTAATTATCAAGTAAGGTTAATACCGGTCACGTTTTTTCAAATACCAGAATTTTCTGCGCAAAAGTCTTCATGATCGGTATCCACGTCACGAGTTTGTACGCGGGGCTGAGCGTCCACATTCCGCGCAGGATATTGTCGTCCTTCACACGGCGAAAGCCTCTTCCCGCCTCGCCGAGGTCGTCGAAGCTGTTCGCGCCCCATTTGAATTTCGCGCCCGTTGCCTGAATCGAGCGCTCCAGGCTCTCTTTTTTGACAAATTTCGGGCACAGACACTCCATCATCACTGTCGCATTGTCGAAATTGTCGCGTATTATTGCGAGCATATCGCGCACCTGCTCGGCGGTGAGGTACATCGAAAGTCCCTCGATAACGAATAACATTTTGCCGCGCTTCTCGATCATTTGTGACCACGCTGGGTCGTAAGCTGAGCAAGCCACCGTCGATACCCTGCCCGTTTCGTGATAGACCGAATCGCGCACTTCGATGGTTTCGGGCAAGTCTAAATTATACCAGGTTATCCTGCTATTGTCCATGCGATAAAAACGCGTATCCAGTCCGCAGGCGATGTTTACGACCGTGCAGTCGGGATTTTTCGCTATAAAGTCGCCGACCAGCTCGTCAAAAACGATAGTTCTCGCGACAACTCCTCCGCTCATCGCCGCGTCATTCTGCGCATTGCTAAAATCATAGTCGAGTTTGGCAACTATTTCCTCAGCTTTTGCGTCATGAAATTTATGTTTCGGATCTTTACTGTACATCGCCCGAGCGTAAAAGCTCTGGAGCATGGTTTCTGCCGCGCCATTGAGCACAGGCTTGATTTTTTCACTCATTAGAACATCTCCGTTTTCAGTTTACAAGGTATCATGAAGCGTTTGCTCCCCTTCGTGACTTCCTCGCGTCCGGCAAGCCCGCGCTTCACCGCCTCACCAGTATATTCCTTCGGATAGATATAACGGCAGTTTGGATCGTCATTTCTGACCGCAAGCATAACCATAAGAAAGCACAGCAGAAAAAAGTACAACTTGCAGTGCTAATATTTACGATACCTCGTGATTTTTTCAGATACGCATTGCTTGTGTTAGCTTAAGCTAACTACATTTGGCAAAATAACTCTGCAATTTCACAAAATCATTATAGCACATTTTACTGTGATAGTCAAGTGTGCGGCGTCAGCATAGCAAACAGAATAGTGACTTAAAACGATCACATGCGAGATCGTTTTACTTAAATCGTTATATTTCTCCACGCTATTGCACTCTCTAAAATATATTTTAAATTTACTTTTCTGCCAATATATAATATACTATATCATTTTCTTTCATCAGTAACGATATGCTCGATACCAGTGTGTTCCCTGCTCAGATAGTCTTTCATAAAGCTCGGGAACGCCTTGTATTTATGCAGATCTTTTATCGGAAGCCAAGCTATATTTTCTTTCACACCAAATGTCATGCTATTGCTTTGAAGTTCCTGCGTTCCGCGTAGAAAACGCCCGTTTCTTCAAGCACCTCTCTTTTGACCGGTTCCTCGGCGCTCTCGCCCATGTGCACCCCGCCGCCGATCGAATAATAGTAATCCTCCGGCTCGTTTCCGGCAAACAAAACGCAGCCATTATCTCCTGCTTGATCATTCACTTCGAGCAGTTCAGCTCGGTGAACCTTTGTCAACAATTACGTCAATTGATCTTACGGCAACAAAAAACGCAGACGATATAAAAATCATCTGCGTTTGATAAAATGACCCGTACGGGAATTGAAAATCTCGGCGCACTTTTCATGACTTGTCGAGATATGCAGAAAAGCCCGAAAATACGGCATTTCAGAACAATACACAAAAATTCGTTTACGCTGTTTTTGGCTAAGTTTTTGCACCCTTAGCGGACAAATAGCGGACAAAAAACATTCGACATACCCTTGTATGATATTTCGATATGGAGGATAATTTTAGGAGCAGATACAAGAGTAAATAGATCACATACTCCTCAGAAAAAAGACTGTGCCAATTTGGAGACTTGACACCAATACTGTGACGATTACTCACTTCGATACTGATATTCATTATCCTGACAAGATTTCCAAACTTGTTAATTGGAAGCAGACCGACAGTTGCTATCAGAAAGCTGTTCTCAGTGGCGCTGCTGAGAAGATGCTCAGGCTGGAGAATTGCTTTGTCGGTATGGCGAGAGAGATCGTGTTTGAGTGTATGGTTTATATTTGATGTTCAACGGCTGTGCTTTCGGGTGCAGCCGTTTATATCACATGATTAAATATCTTGCTAGTCATAGAATAGTCATCTGTTTTAACGCCATTCATAACTAATATATCGGCAAAAGGAGTAACATTGTGTCCGAGCCTTTGTGCTAAATCGTGAATAATATCCTCAACATCATTCCCAAGTTTCTTTCCACAAAGAATATATAATCCTTTTATCTGATCTTTTTCATTTAATGTACTAATAGAAAACAAATACTTGTATACCAATTCTTGTAATTGATAAGAACGAATATTATCAGGTGTACTGAATTTTGCATCTATTATAATATAATCAGCTTTATCATTATTTTCGATTTTTAAAATATAGTCAGGAGTATAGGTTTTTCCACGGTTATTGTTATCTTTTTTAGCACTTGATGATGTGTTTCGAAATAAATATAATCCATTGAACGCTCTGCCATCACTATAGATAACAGGCTGAAAATACAATGTAAGTTTAGTAGCACCATTATTTAAAATAAATGTATTATTATATTTTGTATTCTCATAGTAACTATTATTCACATAATATGAAATACGTTTGGATTCTATTAAAGCATACTCAGTGTTCTCGGTTATATGGTGCAACATTTTTATCAGACAATAGTATTCGTATATTTTACTTGTAGAAATAAAGCTTAACAGCAACTCGTCTTTTCCAAGATCATAATTACCAACGGAAAACCACTTATTTATAACTGTATACACCTGTCTATAAGCGTTTATAGAACGAAACACAGGAGTAAAAACAGGCAGTGTTCTAACTGTGTCAGCTGAAATGCTGAATAGTTTGGTGTAAAAATAATACAATTGTTGATATTTATTTTGCAGAGATTTGAGAGATTCTATATATCCATTGATTCGTTTGATACTTCTTGAAAAAATTTGATACATGGAATCGATATATCCATCATGTGCAGAAGTTTTGCTTTTTAGATATGTTTTTTCCAGTAGACTTTTAATCATTAAATTGATCTCTGAGGCGAGGGTTTTTAAGAAACCAATAATAATACGGTTTTCATAAACATCATATGAATATGAGTTTCTCTCCACCAGAACTCTGTTTGGTTGATAATATTGATTATTATACCTTATTCCTGTGTCGTAATTAACGACTGCAAGTTCGTCAATATTATTGGTGATATATTGTATAGTTTTCTGTGAAACAGATTGTAGTTTGTCGAATGAATCTACTGCTTCTGTCCTTTCAAGCTTACAGTATGGATTGGTTTTCAGATACTGATATGATTTTTTATAAATTTCAACTGTTTTTTCCAAAAATGCTATTTTTGCCTCAAGAGATATGGTTTGATTGACTTTGATACCTGACATTATTGAAGAATGCTTGTGTTCTTCATAAAGATAATCCTCACAATTGTCGTATATATATTCTATCATATTTACAACGCCATTGTTAATTTCAGAATCTG
Source organism: Ruminococcus sp. 210702-SL.1.03 (assembly GCF_020559915.1). GTDB lineage: Bacteria > Bacillota > Clostridia > Oscillospirales > Ruminococcaceae > YE71. Next base: position 1,577 of record NZ_JAJCLZ010000012.1, on the reverse strand, counting down.
ACACCAGTACAGCAATACTTTTTGAGTAATACTGTTTTCCGTCTAACCACATTTCTATCTTAATAGCTCCGAAACTCTGCAAGAAAGGTCTGTCGCACCCTTTTAAACTGAATCGAATCCCTTCTGCACCTCCACCGCAGAATTCAGTATCATATGCTTCATCGTTAATATATACCTTTGATGGCATAGAAGTAGCACCTGACAATAAAAACGAATAAATATTGTCATTATATACTACCTCTTTGCCATTTGGTATATCAAAATAATCGCTTTCTTTGTCTGTTTTGAGTATTAATTCTATTTCTTCATGATACTTTGGTGTCAGTTTTAGTGTTATTGTATCCAAAGAAATCCCTCCTCACTCAAATCAGATACTGACAGTAACCCATATTCCGCTCCTGAGCATCAATTATCTTCATGACAGCATCTTCAGTCATGCTAAGGTTATACTCCTTGCACAACTGTTTCAGTGAGTCAAAGAAGCGTTCATAAACGGAATAATAACCATTGATTTTAGGCAGCAACTTTTGTACTACCGCAAAGTCAAGAGCCTTCTCTCTTGCAAGTGTGTTAGGCTCGTCCTCCATAATTTCTTGTGCTGACACCACATAATTCTTTATGCCTAATTGTGTACGGGGGCTAACGCTCATTCCATAGTCATTGAATAGCTTGTATATTTCTTTTATTCCTTTTTGTGTAATAGGATTCAACTCTGCCGTCTTTGAAAACGTCTTGACGAAATTGTCCCATGTGATTATCTCTGTTGACACAGATGAAGCATCATCATTATTTTTAGGTTCAACTTTTGGCAATTTTATGATGCAGGCTCTGTCAATAAGACGTGGAGACAGCGTTTCAGTAGTTTGATCCGTGTTGATTGTAGCAACAAATTTAAGCGTTTCAGGAACATATAATTCCCGCTCTGCACCTATATTTATGTACATATCATTCAATGATGATCTGTCCGTAAGACGCATAAAATCTGCCCAATAATACTCTATTGGACTGAGATTTGCCTCATCAAGCATAATTATAAACGGATACTTGGATTTATCTCTTTCTACATCAAGCACTCGAAGTGCATCATATATTTTGCCATTGCTCTTATCATATTTTCTTGTTAGAGGATTATAGTATCCGATAAGATCTCTCTTGGAAGACCAACCACGTTCTACTGATACAGAAACAAAACGGTTTAACTCTTCTCCATAATGTAACAAACCAAGAGTTTCAGCAACGATATTGCACATAGACGTTTTTCCTGTGCCAGGTTCACCTGAGAAAATAGTGATAAAGTTTTGGGCAATACTGATGTAAATATTGATTATGTCATTTCGGCTATACTCACGTCTTGACTTGACATAATTTACAATATAGTCTATGAGATCAGCATCACTTAATGCGGAAGGCGTAACTGAATTTATTCTGTCTATCTTTTCTTTATATTGCCTATCTTCTTCTTTTGTTTCCCATGAGGCTGCTTGCCTCATCATTTCATTTGAAATAAATGGATCAAATGCTAATGATATAGTATAATAAAACTTGACACTCCAACCTCAAAGAAGTAAAATAGAAAG